>DASYXF010000168.1:0-12209 GCA_035935335.1 Candidatus Acidiferrum sp. | reverse complement strand
GATCGGGTGAATTCCTTCGCTCATGAGGCGTCGTTCCCCTGTGGCCGTCCGCGCGTAGCACGTCCCACGCGTCCGAAGAAACACTAAGTGACGATTTCGGCGCGCAAGTCGCGGCCTTCGGCGTACCGCTCCAGCAGGCTGATCATCCGCTTGTACCAGACGTCCAGCGGCTGCGGGCCCCCGAACGAAATCAGAATTGCGGCGACATTTTCCGTCGAAGGGGTCACCATGGTGCGTTCGGAGTCGCTCGTCGGACTGCCGTGCGGCCCGGCCGCATCGCAGAACACCGGCAAGTCTTCCAGGTTCAAATCGAATTTTCCGATACCCTTGTAGGTTTCGCCGGAACGCCCCGCGCGAAAAACAATGTCGCCTTGCACTTTGGCGAGATCGTAAAGACCAATGGACAACCGGCTTTCCACGGAAACGAGATTAATGATGTCCACGAGGCAATTGATGCTTGGAAAGTGCTTGCCGCTGATGATGCGGCGAAGCAGCGCCTCCGCCGACCCGCGATAGCGCGCGGGATCCTTGCCGAGAGCCCGGTATCCGGCGCGCGTTGCGGAAATCGCCGGCGCCTCCAGGATGGCACGCGGATCGGCATTTTTCAGGATGCCGGCTTCGCAGAGCTCCATTTCGCCAAGAAGTTCCAGTGATGAATCACCCGTGCGCACGTGTGCGGTGACGCGGCCGAGCGCCACCGACGGGCATTTCTTCTTCAGACCAGAGTCTATGGAAAGCTTCATCGCGCGTCGCTCCGGGGTTTCAGGCGCGCGCTGAAATGCCGCAGAAAGGGCGCCTGGTGGAGGACATCATATCCGGGAATCGCATCGCGCCGGCGCCAGACGTCGAGAATCACCTCCACCACGTATTCGATGTGGCTCTGCGTGTAAACGCGGCGCGGAATCGCCAGGCGCACCAGGTCCATGCGCGCGTGTTCCCCAAACATCAGCGTGCCGATTTCAACCGAGCGGATGCTGCCTTCCAGATAGAGTTCGTTTGCCAACGCCACGCCGGGAAATTGCCCCGCCGGAATGTGCGGCAAAAAGGCACGCGCGTCGATATAGATGGCGTGACCGCCGGGAGGCTGCACGATAGGCACCCCCTCCGCCGCAACGTGATTGCCAAGAAACGCGGTGGACGCAATGCGGTACTGCAGGTAATCCTCCTCCAGCGCTTCATTCAGCCCTACTGCGATCGCTTCCAGATCGCGTCCGGCAAGACCGCCGTAAGTGGGAAATCCTTCCGTCAAAATCAGCAGGTCTTTTTCTTGCTGGGCGATGGAATCGTCATTGGTGCACAGGAAACCGCCGATGTTCGCGAGGCCATCCTTTTTCGCGGACATGGTGCAGCCATCGGCATAAGAAAAAAGCTCGCGCGCAATTTCCCTGGGAGATTTTTCTGTGTAGCCCGGCTCGCGCAGCTTGATGAAGTACGAGTTTTCGGCGAAGCGGCAAGCGTCAATATAGAGAGGAATGCCGTGTTTCTTGCAAATCTGTTTTACCTCGCGGACGTTTGCCATTGCGACTGGCTGGCCGCCGCCGGAATTGTTCGTTACCGTCAGCATCACCAGCGGAATTTTCTTTGCTCCCTCACGCTCGATCACCTCGGCAAGCCGCGCCGTGTCCATATTCCCCTTAAACGGATGGATTAACGAAGGCTCCTTGGCCTCCGGAACCGGCAGATCGAGGGCCTGCGCGCCGACGAATTCGCAGTTCGCGCGGGTGGTGTCAAAGTGCGTGTTGTTTGGAACGATGTCGCCCTTCTTGCACATCACATTGAAAAGAATCCGCTCCGCCGCGCGCCCCTGGTGGGTCGGAATTACGTGGCGAAAGCCGAAAATCGCCTGCACCGAGTCGCGAAACCTCGCAAAGCTCGGCGACCCGGCGTAGGATTCGTCTCCGCGCATCATGGCCGCCCACTGCTCCGTGGACATGGCCGACGTGCCGGAATCGGTCAGCAGGTCGATCAGAATCGCCTCCGATGGAACCAAGAAGAGGTTGTAGCCCGCGGCTTCGATCAACCGCCGGCGTTCCTCGCGGGTTGTGGTCCGGATCGGTTCAACACTTTTGATGCGGAATGGTTCAATGATCGGTCGCTTGGACATGCGAAAGGAAGAGTCTCCTAGCAGACACTACCACAAGTCGCAGCAACCTTTCGGGTGGAAGGCTTCGCGCAAGGGAAAGGGAACCCGGAAATTCCAAGCTCAAGATGAGATTAAGAGGGGCGCAGGAATCACGCCCCCGCCCGAGGAGGAAGTTGTCAATCGTCGCCCGGCGCGGGCTCCGGTGCATGGCTCGGCGTAGTGGATTCTTCCGGAGTCTCCACGAGTCCCGCTTTCACGAGTTCCCGGTAATATGCGGGCCGCGTGTGCCTGTAGTGGTCGGCGGAGATTTTCCCATCCATCCAGGCCGTGTCCATCGGGTAGACCATAGGGTCAAAAATCACCAGATAGAAGTGCCAGATCAAGATGGAAAAGGTCGCCAGCAGCGCTTCATACCAGTGAACCGCGGTGGCTGCGTCGGACACCCACTTCGGGAAGTGCCGCAACGTAAAGTTGTTGAACCACAGCAGGAATCCGGAAAGCGCCATTACGACCGTGCCCCACATGAAGGCCCAGTATTCCATCTTCTCCGCGTAGTTGAATTTTGCGAACTTTGGTTCTTTGCTCGCGAGGCCGAGATTGTAGAGGAATACGTCCACGATGTCCGTAGCGTCCTTAATCCCAGGAATCATTGCCCAGATAAAGGACCGGTCGCGTTTCTTCAACGCAAGATGCACGAAGTGATATGCCGTTGCTGCGATCATGATGACCGCTGCGACGCGGTGCAGACCACCGCGCACGCCGGTGCTCGCCTCCCAGATCAGAAGCGGACGCGCCCACCAGCTATCCGGGTATTTCAGCGCAAAGCCTGTGACCACCAGGGTTGGGAAACTGACCATGATGCCCCAGTGGGCCACGCGGAACCACAGATTCATCCGCAGCACCACCTCGCCCGATTCGTGGCGCGGGTGCCGGCGTATCAATTTGCTCAGCAGATCGAGCAGGTTGTGCAGCAGCATGAAGCCGAGGGTCGCGGGAATGAGCACCCAATACGTCCAGCGAATCCACTTAACCACCGGATGATTGGGGCCCGTGCCGGTCTGGACGTGGATGGGACCAATGGAATAGCGCGCCTGATCCGCTCCCTGATGGCACTGGCCGCACGTCTTCGCCAGGTTCGCCGTGTTCACCGTGGAACGCGCATCGGCGGATTTGAAAATGTTGTGAATTCCGTGGCACGACGCGCAGTTCGCGGCGGTCAGCTTGCCGCCCCTCAACGCCAGGCCGTGATAGCTGTCGGCGTAAGAGGGAACGCGGTCCGCAGGGAGATCGTAGAGCAGCGCCATCCGGGTGCTTGAATGGCACCGAGCGCAAGTTTCGACCGAAACGTTTGCCGCGTTCACCGGCGACTTGGGATTCTTCGGGGAAAGGATTAAGTGCTCACCGTGACAATCAACGCAGACCGGCGCATCCTTCACTCCTGTCCGCACCGCCTCACCGTGGACACTCGCATCGTACGTCTTTGCGATTTCTTTGTGGCACGAACCGCAAGTTTCTGGAACTTTCCAGCGATTTACGTGGGAGCGGGCGTCTCGAGCCGGATAAATGTCGTGGTTGCCGTGGCAATCGTTGCAATTCGCCGCTTCCGTGCTTCCAGCCGCCACGGCGCGTCCATGAACGCTCTGCTTGTAAGAATCAACCGGGTGCGCCACGGGAATCTTGTGGCGCGACAAAAAGCCGGGATCGCTGTGGCACTTGGCACAGGTGTTTGCCAACTTCAGGTCGGCGACCATGGAATCCGGCTCACCCGCCGCTTTCACGCTGTGGATGGAACCGTGGCAGGACTCGCACTTCGGCGCGTCCGGGTCGCCCTTGCCCGCGGCTTGCCCGTGAATGCTCTCAGCAAACTCTTTCACTTCCTGCGCGTGGCATTCCGTGCACTTTGCCGGCGCAAGTTTTTCCGCGGTGACCAGTTCGTGCACGCTGCCATGACACGAAGCGCAAGCCGTCTCGCCCAGCAAAGCGTGAATGCTCGTGGGGAACGCTTTTGCTTCGTCCGTGTGACACGTGGCGCATTCCACCTTGGCCATCTTGGCAGGGTGCGGGAAATCCTTGATCGAGGTGTGGCAATCCGTACAACCGAGAACCGCGTGCGCACTGGCCGCATGTTTCGCCGGATTGATGAAAATGTCTTTTCCCTTTTCCGACTTCATTCCCGCTGCGCCGTGGCATGCCAGGCACGCTTCATCCTTCTTGTTTGGCGGAGCGGTATTTTTCTGGGCGGCAGCATGAGTGGGAGCGAGCACCCATACCAGCGTAATCAGCAAGCCGGATATAAATCCAATCCGGCGTTGCCTTTCCGCTCGTGTGGAGCTCATAAGGCGCTACCTCCGGGCCATCAAGGCCCAAGTCTTGGTCGTCTACTGCAATCCAAGATTGGTGAGTATCTTTGGATTCTCCTCCTGCACCGCCAGCAGGTTGTGGCAGGCGTTGCAATCGTTGGAAATGGTCTGTCCGTCCGCGCTGGTGTGCGAACCATCGTGGCAGCGGAAACATCCTGGGAAATCGTTGTGCCCCAAATTGTTCGGATGCACGCCCCAGGTCACTTTCATCTCCGGGAAAATGTTGCGCAGGTAAATCTTGGCGACGTTGTCGGCTGCCTGCTCCACCAGCGCGCGCTTTCCGTTGAAGATTTCCGGATAGGTCGTTTTGTAATAGCTGGTGATGCCTTCTTCAATTTGTTTTTGCGCGGTCTCGCGGTCGGGATAATTCACCTTCAATAATTCCACGGCTTTCTTCCGGATGAAGGGAAGCTCCGGGCTGACCAAGCCGCGCGACATCCGTTGGTCCACGGCATTTTCCGGCAACTCGAATGCATGCGTCGGCCGGTTGTGGCAGTCGATGCAATCCATGGCGCGATGCTCGCCTTTTTCCAATTCCTGCTTGTTCGTTTTGATATCCGTCGAAACGAACTCGATCGTCTTGCCTTTGTCGTCCGTGTAATAAACCACCGGAATCACCTGCCGGTGTTCGTCGGTCGAGATGTAGTGGATCCGCGAGCCGTCATCCAGATGCCGCCCATGAATGCCGACCGAACCCGTGGTCGAGCGGCCGCCGATTTTCATCAGCAAGGCCGTCGTCATCGGCGTATTTTTCTCGTCATCTTTGTAGTTGGTTCTGACGATGAATTTGTCGCCGGAAAAACGCTGCGGCCAGTGGCACTGCTCGCAGGTTTCCCGCGCCGGGCGCAAGTACTTCACGGGCGAAGGGATCGGCCGCGAGTAAGTCTTAAACGTCACCGCAAAAACCTGCCGCAAGCCGGAAAGCTTGGAGCGCACAAACCACCCGGCCCCCGGCCCGATGTGGCATCCCACGCATTCGACGCGCGCGTGCGGCGAATTCTGATACGCCGAATATTCCGGGGCCATGACCGTATGGCAAGTTTGTCCGCAGAAAGTCGTGGTATCCATATAGGACACTCCACGGTACGAAGCAAAAGAGAAAATCATCACGTTGAGCGCGGTGGCGACGGCGATGAACAACAGACCGTTCTGCACAGCCGGAGTCTTCAAATCGATCTCCGGATACACACTTGGCAATTCACCCGCATTGCGCAAGTGCCTGCGGCGAAAAAAAATCCCAGCTGGAATCAGGAGCAATCCCAGAATAAAAATGCCAGGCAAGATGAGGAAGATCAGAACCCCGATGTACGGGTGGGGAGGCCCGGGCAGCATGAAGTCGTAAATCCAGAAGGCAATAAGGGTGATGGCGCTGCTGGTCGTCAACGCCACCCCGATGAAGCTTAGGGTGTTCTGGCTGAAGTAGTAAATCAGGCGTGCCCAGTCTTTGACGGTGTTCTGTGTGCTCATACGGGGTTTACCCCACGGTTTCTTCGAACGAATTGGATTCTCTTATAGGAGCCCTGGCAAAGGATTCACCAGGGCCTCTGGACTAGCCCATACTCTTCAGGCCTGGGGTGACAGGCCCGGCGGCGAACTTTCTCTGGAGCGCGCAGTTCCAAGGGAGGTGCCCCTTGTTTCTGCGTTCGAAAACTCCTCACCGCAAAACGTTACTTCAGGGTGCCCAGGTAAGCGGCGATGTCCTTCACTTCGTCAGCCGTCAGACTCTTGAGTCCGGCGTGCTTCGGCGAAGAGGCGATCACCTTGTTGATGTCTTCGGCGGTCTTGCCCTTGATCGCGGGTGACTTCATCGCCGGCTTGCCGGCAGCGTCCGCGCCGTGGCAACCAGCGCACTTTGCCTTGAAGCCCTTTTCGCCGTTGGTCGTATCCTGAGCGCGAGAGACGGAACCCACGAGACACAGCATTGCAACAACTGCGATTCCCGACAGAACTTTCTTCATTACTTCCTCCTTGGTTTGTACTTCAAATTGGCACGGAGCGCGCAGGAGCTTGCTTGCTCCGTGCCGAACTGTTCTCAAATTCCCCCGTGAAAATTACTTCTTCAGGGAACGGATGTAGCTCACCAGGTCTTTTACCTGATCTGGTGTCAGCGTTTTGTAGGCAGGCATCTTCGGGGGTTTCCCCTCCGAGATGATTTTGCTCAGATCGGCATCACTCATCTTCTGAACGTCGGCGGCTGCCATGTCGGTGGTCTTCATGGCTTCCTTGCCTTTGCCGTCGGCGCCGTGGCATCCGGCACACTTGGCCTTAAACGCCGCTTCCCCGGCTGCCGTATCGGCTTTCGCCGGCGCGCTCAGCAGGCATGTGCCCGCGAAGAGCATTCCGACCAGCGTCAGCGTCCCAAGCTGCTTCATTTTTGTCTGCATGTTTTGGCTTCTCCCTGACGAATTTTTCAACAGTGCAGCTGAATTTTGCCACACTGCTGTCGTGCTAGAACACCTGCCCTACGTAAAGTCTGACGAATTGGCCCCGGAAATTCGGTGACGCCTGAACATTACAGGACTTCCGGGTTCCCACTGCGTAATACCGTATTAGTTCCAAAGGGTACTTCCCGTCCACTGATTTAGATTGCCGAGAACCTACCCACTCGGGATGCGTGCTCGCTCGAATCGCAAGAGGATGTATTCGGGCGTTTTCGCATCCAGCCATACATTAGGGATGCCAGCCCTGCGGGAGGAGGAGGGCTCTCCCTTCACCTTGAGGGGGTGCAGGGAAGGGTCGAAAGGACGATTTCAATTTACAAGCTTGCGGCCGTTTTTCAAGGGAATTTTCAACAAAAAAGTCACCCGGCTGAATAGTAATCGGACCTATTGAGTCTTATTATTCCATTCTGGAATGCGTGTCCCTTCAGAGATTCACTTCCAGTCCGCCCATGGTCTTCGCGAATTCATCTGTTGCAGCAAATTTTCACGTTGCCGTTAAGGGGTGACAGAATTATGGAGCTAAGACAGGATTTTTCTTCACCCTGTCGGCAACTGTCGATGTGGGTGTATGATTTGGGCTGTTTTTGCCAAAAAAGATTGCGGCAAAGTGAAAGCCGGACGCCGCAATCGGACCGGTCAGGGAGACCTCCAATGAAAAAAATGCTGCTCACGCTCGGTTTTGCATCCGTTTTCGCCGCTTGCTCGTTCGCGCAGACGGCGGCCCCGTCCGCCTCCGCTGCTCCGGCGGCCGCTCCGCAAACGGCCGGGCCGGTGAAAAACCCGGTATTGACCGCGCTCCGCACCGTGCTCCCCGGGCGTCAGAAAAACACCCTCGCCGCCATCGAGGCCATGCCAGCCGAAAAATTCGGATACAAACCCACTCCCGATCAGATGAGCTTCGCCCACCTGGTCGTTCACATCGCCGAATCGAATAACGGCTTGTGCTCCAAGATCGCCGATGTTCCCGCGCCCAAAGTCGATGAACTCAAGGAAACCGATTCCAAAGACAAGCTCCTCGCAGCGGCTCGCGCGTCGTTCGATTTCTGCACCTCATCCCTCGCCAATGTTGACGACTCGAAGCTCGGCGATAACGTGGACTTCGGCCGTGTGCAGGGCCCACGCTCCATGGGAGTCCTCTTTCTCGCCGGCGGCCTGGCCGACCACTATGGCGCCGCGGCCATGTACCTCCGTCTGAACGGAATCCTGCCGCCCAGCGCCCAACCCAAGAAATAAAAAACGCGCCAGCTTTAAACTTGGGCGCGTTTTCTGCCTCTGGACATCGTCGCCCTCTTGCGGCAGACTTTCCCCTGCCCGAACCGCTCACCCGCCGGGCGCAGCCGCCCCTCAGCCTGGCGCACAGTGCAAGGAGGTCTCCATGTTTTTTCCCGTGGTTTGTTCGCTCGCGTCCTCGGTGCTTCTGTCGAGGCCGTGATTGCATCCAAAATGGCGGCCGCATCCTTAATTCACTTGTAACCCTTCCGCTGCTCACTCAATCGAACTTGCAAGGAGATTACGCCCGTGTCCAAATCCAACGCCCTTCTCGTCCTCGGTGCCGCGCTTCTGCTCCACTCCGCTCCGCGCACCGCTCCCGGCCTCGCCGTTGACTCCTCCAAGGCCCAGCGCAGCTTTGCCTTCACGTATCAGGTTCATGTCCCCGCCGATGCCGGCGCAAAATCCAGCCGCCTCTGGATCCCCCTGCCGCAAAACGACGCTTTCCAGTCCGTCTCCAACCTGAAAATCGAAAGCGCCGTCCCGCACTCCGAAGGCCGCGATCCCGAATATCAGAATCCCTTTGCCGTCTTCACTCCCACGGCCGCCCAGGCCGCCGCCGGCTTTGACGTCACCCTGCTCTTCAACGCCACTCGCCGCGAGCATGCCGTCAACATCCATTCGCCTGCCATGCAAAACGCTTCCTCCGCGCCTGCCGCGAACGATCCCCTCATGAAACGCTATCTCGAGCCGGACAGGCTCGTGCCCCTCAACGACACCATCGCGGAACTCTCCCGCCACCAGACCGCTAACGACACCACGCCTCTCCAAAAGGCCCGCCACATCTACGACTATGTCGTCGCCACCATGCGCTACGACAAGTCCGGCGAAGGCTGGGGCCGCGGCGACGCCATCTGGGCGTGCACCGCCAAGCGCGGCAACTGCACCGACTTTCACTCTTTATTTATTGGCATGATGCGCTCGGCGGGAATTCCCGCGCGCTTTGAAATCGGCTTCCCGCTTCCCGAAGGGAAATCCGAAGGCGACATTCCCGGCTATCACTGCTGGGCCGAATTTTATATCAGCGGCATCGGCTGGATTCCGGTTGACGCCAGCGAAGCCTGGAAAAATCCCGCCAAGCGCGACTACTTCTTTGGCGCCCACGACGACAATCGCGTCTTCTTCACCTACGGCCGCGACCTGGTCCTCTCTCCCGATCAGAAAGGGCCCGCGCTCAACTACTTCATCTATCCCTACGCCGAAGCCGACGGCCAGCCCGTCAAAGGCCTGACCACTCACTTCGCCTTCCACGACCTAGCCCCCACTGACCTCGCGAAACCATAGTGCTTGAGGGTGCCCCATCCTTTGCGAATTTTGCAAAGGGTGGGCTCTTACGATCGAACGCCTCCAAATTTCCGTTTCCCTCTTCTCCGTGCTCTCTGTGCGCTTAACTCTGTGTTCTCTGTGTGAACTCTTCTCTTATCTCTTACAATCCCGCAGTGACCAACTTCCGCGCCGCCAATCCCAGCATCAACCTCGATATCCCCGTCATCAGCAGATTGACGCCCACCAGCGTCCCGATCGCCCAAATCGAACTCGACGGCCACTGAGCCCAGATCATCCCGCCTAGCAGCAGCGTCACGATCCCGTTAAGCAGCAGCCACGACGCTCCGTGCATGTTCCTCAGCCGGAAATACGCCACCACCTCCAGCACACCCTCGGCCAGGATCACGATCGAGAGCAGCAGCGTCAGCGTGCTTACGCCCATAATCGTGTGCGTCAGGAAGTACAGCCCGCCGATCAAATACACCAGTCCCACCACCACTTGCAGAATCAGGTGCCTCGCCCCGTGGCCCTTGAACGCCGAAATAAAATGCGCCACCGCTCCGACCATCAGCAGCCAGCCCACCAGCAGCGTCACGCCCAGCCCCGCCGTCCAGGGTTCCGCAATCGCAAAAAGCCCCAGCAGGATAAACAGCACCGCCACCGCGATAAACCAGTTCGTCGCCTTCTTCACCACCGCTCCCGGCCCGTGCAATTCTTCTGTCGCATTCGATGCCGCCATCGCACACCTCTTCTCTGATATTTTCTTTGTACGGGCGCTTCGTGCCAGGCGCGCGGCCTGCAAAATCGTCCCGTTAAATCGCTAAGGTACGGATTCGCGCTGATTCTACCTCTTCGCCAACTCGCCTTCCAATCTTCTTTCCCGCCTTCGCTGAAGCTTCGGCGGGCAAGCCCGTCTTGGGCTGGGCTTCGGCGGGCAAGCTTCCGCGCTCTTCCCATATTCGACCTGCGCTAGAATCTTTTTATGCTTAAATCGCTCGCGCCTTCCGCGGAATTTCCCGTCATCGAAACGCCGCGCCTGCGTCTCCGCCATCATCGCCTGGAAGATTTTCCCGCCTGCCGCGATATGTGGGCCGACCCCGCCGTCACTCAATTCATCGGCGGCCGCCCGCTCTCCGAAGAAGAAGCCTGGGTGAAATTCCTCCGCAACGCGGGACACTGGCCGCTTCTCGGTTTCGGCTTCTGGGTCCTGGAGGAAAAATCCACCGCCGCCTTTGCCGGTGAAATCGGTCTCGCCTACTTCCATCGCGAACTCGTTCCGCCGGTCGAAAATCTTCGCGAAGCCGGCTGGATTCTCCCTCCCGCCATGCACGGCAAAGGCTATGCCACCGAAGCCGTCGCCGCCGTCCTCACCTGGGGCGACGCCCGCTTCTCCGATCCCCGCACCATCTGCCTCATCCATCCCGATAACGCCCCCTCCATCCGCGTAGCCCAGAAATGCGGCTTCCACGAATGGCAACGCGCCACCTACCACGGCGAACCCACCATCGTCTTCCAGCGCACCTCCAAGCCTTTGTAGCGGCCGCCTTCCGAGGCGGGCGCCTTTAGCCGGACCCTCGGTAAACCTCTGGCGCCAGGAGGTCTCCGATCGCTTCATCACCTTCATCATCCTCGGCGTCGCCCTCCTCCTAGTCTCCTACCTCTACACCCGCTACTCCGAAGCCATCCGCCGCTACCTCTCATCTTTACTCAAGCATCTTCCCGGCGCGGGAGTTGCAAGGCGCACTCCAGACTTACGTCATTGAGCTGAATAGCAGCGGAACACAATTTTCTCCGAGGAGTCCGCGCCCCGACGAGTTACGAAGAACTGTTCTACGAGAGACCGTCCAAAAAGCAGAACAGCACATGGCTGAGTTCCAATTGAAGTATCCAAATATCGACCTGAAGTATTACATGGGGTGATCGATAAACAGGCGGGGGGCCGGCAGAATTTTTCTTTTCGGCAATCTCCCAGTCGGCGCACGCCTCTTCTTACAGAAGCGGGACGCCCTCTACTTGTGCTGCCTTCCGCAAATCGCCATCGAGCGTCGCCAGTGAAAGTCCATTGCGGTGGGCGAGCTCCAGGTAGGCCGCGTCGTACACGGTGAGGCTATGCTTTTCGCTAAGCGCCAGAACCTCTTTGCCCCTAGCGGCCGTGAGCGCCGGTTCCGTGTCAATCGGCAGAAGCCAGAGTTCGTCCCAGAGCAGGCGCGGTTGTTCCGGTTTGATTCGCTTTTTGCGGACTCCCATCAACAGCGCGTTGGCCACTTCGGCTCCCCAGTGCGCTGGAACATTGATGCGGTCACCCCGCCGTAAGCGTTCGAGGAACTCTTCGCTCCACGTTGTGGCTTCGTCTTCAAAACACCAGGCCAGAGCCACCGAAGCGTCCACAACGAAGACGGCCATCAGTACTTATGACCTTCGTGAATGAGATCCTTGGTTCTCAGACCACCGAGCGTATTCTGCTTCCGCAACTCGCGGATTCGATCGATGGCTTTGCTAACGGAGTCCTGCACCGTTCCCTCTTCGGAGGCGATCGCCTGTTGAGCAAGCATTTGCTCCACAAACAGTTCGAGCGAGACCCCTCGCGCTTGAGCCTCTGCCGCCAACCGATCAGGCACGTTTACTTTGACTTTCATACCCGCGATTTTAGCATGCGCTGCAAGATAGATGAGCTTCCCCGTTACCCTTTCGCCGCATAATCGTTCCAGTACTAAACAATACCGTTGACATTGTAGCTATCTCTTGAGATAATCTCTCATGTTTGCGCGGGCGGCCTTCTCCTTTCACCCT
>DASYXF010000167.1:0-15376 GCA_035935335.1 Candidatus Acidiferrum sp. | reverse complement strand
CTGTCCGCCCAGTGGAGCGCGGACTTGCAGAAGTATCGCGGCCGGGCGGAGGAAACCGCGCAACGCCTGGAAAAGCAGGCGGACGAATTGCACCGCCAGTTGGCCAGTGCTCAGGAATATGTGGACAAGTTGATGCAGGAGGTTGCGCCGTCGATTCCGGCCAAATTGCAGGAAACGATGACCCAGGCAACATCGGAATTTGAAAGCGCGGTGACCGAAATTTCGGAACGCCGCTTCGAACGGCTGGTGGAGAACGTGCGGGGCGCGACACAAGAGGCTCTTGAGACGCTGAATACGCACTCAGTCGAAGTGCAGACCTCCGTGCGAAATGCGGTCAATTCCGCCCTGGAGGAATTCCGCAGGGACACCGAGCTACAGGTGAATAAAACCCTCGCGCAGACCAAGGAACTCGTGGATTGCGCGCTTTCTTTGGTGGAGACCGAGACTAAAACCACATGCGACGCCCGTCGCCAGGCGCTGGAGGCCGAGGTGGCACGTTCCGCCGAAGAGGCGGCGGAGCAGTTCCACAAAAGAATCAAGACATTCCTGCACACTTGCCTGGCGGCGACCGATGGCGTCGTGGGTGATCATTCCAAATCGCCGGCCGGCAAGCGCGCAAGAGATCACGAGTAGACTGGCTCTGTTGAATTCCTGTGCTTCCCTGCCGCTGTCATCCCGAATCCCCGCTTGCCCTGGAATTTCTCCCCACGGCCGGAATCGCGTTACAATCGGCTGAAGCCCGGTTGCCGCCACAATTTATCGCTTATAAAAAGCGTCTCGCCACGGTGCGAGCAGGAGCTCACGATGCCGCAAAATATCGCCGCCGCGCAAATCAGCATCTCCGAATGGGTCAAGGGCCTCGCCGCTATCCCGGAAAAAGAGTTCACTCTCAAAACCGTCCAGGACTACGTCATCCACCATCCCGTCCAGCCCGCCAGCCTCGAACCCTACATTTTCTTTTCCAAGGGCAGCTACACTCGTAACCTGATTTTCAAAAACGATCTCTTCGAGTGCATGACCCTCTGCTGGGAAAGCGGCCAGCACAGCCGCATCCATAACCACCGCGATCAAAATTGCTGGATGTCCGCCCCCATCGGCCGCCTCGATGTTCGCAACTACCGCGTCGAAAAACTCGATCCCGCCACCGGCGACTGCAAAATCACTCCCACCGACATCTACCAGCTCGACGCCTCCCACCCCACCTTCGTCAATCCCATGGAGCCCGTGCACGAAGTTATGAATCTCGCCGAATTCAACCAGCGCGCCGTCAGCATTCACATCTACTCCAAACCGTTCGACAGTTGCGAAGTCTACTACCGCGACAAAAACAAGTACGCCGACGTCCCCCTCTTCTTCACCAGCGAATACGGCAAGCTCAACCCAGGCGAAAAACTCGTTTAGTATTTCTCCCGACTCGCCGTCGATGCGCTCTCTGGCTTCACTTATGTTCAATTTTGGACTGACAGAGGTTGCGTCGCAGCTATATCTTCCAGGTGCACTCTAATGATCGAAGAGCCCGCGATGGCTGTCTTTGGAATGCCTCCGAGCGTGCCTTCGCGGGCACAGTTATTGCTGGGCCCACGCGACGGTTTCGTCCCCTAGTAACCTAAGTCTCGCGTCCCTCTATTTTCGAGCCGGCCTCGTCAACCCCGGTCTGGATGAGTGTGTTTGTTTCAGGACCGTCGGTTTCCGCTAAAACTGTCCGAAAGAGGATAGCGGGGGATCTCCAAAATCATCACTATAAGATGAGGTCTCAACAATGTATTTCCTGGCAGCATCTTACGCTCTCGTAGTCGGGCTGTCCCTCTTGGCGGCCTTCGTCGCGGCACTTGCACTAATTCCGGTCAAACGGTCCAGCCATTAAGCCTGGGAAAAGCTCGTCTGGAATTTTACCCAATGCTGACATTTACGACTTGAGGGGCATGGCATCATGGGTCTGCACAGAACTTCCTGTCGTGAGGTGACCCATGCGGCAAACTGCTTTCTTGGCGATAGCCTTCTGCCTGTCCGGCCCAAGCGTAAGCGCGCAACAACGTAACATCGACACGCAGAACTCCACGATAACGATCCACGTCGGCAAGACCGGCATATTCTCAGGACTGGCGCACGAGCACGAAGTAACCGCGCCGATTCACAGCGGCACGGCGGACGTGGGTTCACACCCCTCCGTGGAAGTGCACGTGGACGCCCGCCAATTGCGCGTCACCGGCAAGGACGAACCCGAAAAGGATCGCGCCGAAGTGCAGGCCACCATGCTGGGACCCGAAGTACTCGATAGCGAGCACTTTCACGAGATTGTGTTCAAGTCCACCAGCGCGGAGCCTGCTGGCCCGGGACGATGGACGCTGCGCGGAAATCTGACCCTGCACGGGCAGACGCGTCCAGTTACCGTAGAAGTGATCCTGAAAGAAGGCCACTACATCGGCTCGGCCACGGTGAAACAGACCGACTTCGGCATCAAGCCTCCCGGAAAACCAGGCATCCGAGCCAAAGACGAAGTGAAAGTCGAGTTCGACGTGCGCCTGGTCCCGTAGCCCACGAAGCACCCGCCGTTTTTTGCCTCTTCTCCACCATTCCCTTCTCTTGACTTCCCTCTCATCAAAAAGTACATTGGCGCCTGTTTAGCCGCGGCCGGTTCCCTTTTGCCAGCCGCCCAGAGAGTTCGGGGTTGTCCTTATGGACGTTACGACCCACGACGTTCTCTTGGTCGGAGGTGGTGGTGCTGGCCTCCGCGCCGCCATTGCTGTATCCGAACTCAATCCCAACCTGAAAATCGCGGTCGTCTCCAAGGTCTATCCCATGCGGAGCCACACCGTCTCCGCCGAAGGCGGCGCGGCCGGCGTCATAAAATCCGACGACTCCTACGACGAGCACGCCTACGACACCATCTCCGGCGGCGACTGGCTCTGCGATCAGGACGCCGTCGAAGCCTTCGTAAAAGAATCACCTCAGGAACTTCTTCAACTCGAGCACTGGGGCTGCCCCTGGAGCCGCCAGGAAGACGGCCACATTGCTGTCCGCCCCTTCGGCGGTATGAAAAAGATGCGCACCTGGTTCGCCGCCGACAAAACCGGCTTCCACATGCTGCACACTCTTTTTCAAACCACCATGAAGTACAACGCCATCTTCCGCTACGACGAATGGTTCGTCACCAAACTCCTCGTAGACGATGGCCGCATCCAGGGCGTAGTCGCCATCGAATTGATGTCCGGCAAAATTCAGGCCATCACCGCGAAATCCGTAATCCTCTGCGCCGGCGGGTGCGGCCGCGTTTTTCCCTTCACCACCAACGCCAGCATCAAGACCGGCGACGGCATGGGCCTCGCCTATCGCGCCGGCGCTCCCCTGAAGGACATGGAATTCATCCAGTATCATCCGACCGGACTCCCTTTCACTGGCATTCTCATCACCGAAGCCGCCCGCGCCGAAGGCGGCTACCTCGTCAACAAAGATGGCTACCGCTATCTGCAGGACTACAACCTCGGCACTCCCACGGCCAAACCCGTCCTCCGCTCTATGGAATTAGGCCCGCGCGATCGCCTCTCGCAAGCCTTCGTCAAGGAACAGGAAAAAGGCCGCACCATTGATGGTCCATACGGCCCCGTAGTCCATCTCGATCTCCGCCACCTCGGCGAAAAATTGATCAACTCCAAACTTCCCTTCGTCCGCGAACTCTGCACCAAATACCAAAACGTCGACCCCGTCCACGAAATGATTCCCGTCCGTCCCGTCATCCATTACATGATGGGCGGCGTCAGCACGGACATCAACGGCGCCACTCCCCTCCCCGGCCTCTTCGCCGCCGGAGAAGTCGCCTGCGTCAGCATCAACGGAGCCAATCGCCTCGGCTCCAATTCCCTGCCCGAACTCCTGGTCTTCGGCGCTCGCGCCGGAAAAGCCGCCGCCGAATTCGCTTCCACCGCGAAGCCCATTTCCAATTCCATCCTCGCGCAAGCCTTCGACGAGCAGCGCCGCATCGAAAACCAATTCCTCCGCAACACCACCGGCAAAGAGCGCACTTCCACCATCCGCGAAGAAATGCAGCATACGATGGAGACCAGCGCCGGAATCTACCGCACGGAATCTTCTCTCGCCGCCGGCGCCAAAACTCTACGCGAGCTTCAGGAGCGATCCGACAATCTCGGCCTCGACGATCACTCCCTCACCTTCAACACCGATCTCGTCGCCGCCCTCGAACTCTCCTTCATGCTCGACGTCGCCGAATCCATGGTCCAGTGCGCCCTGCAACGCACCGAGTCCCGCGGCGCCCATCAGCGCAGCGATTTCCCCAAGCGCAACGACGAAAAATTCCTGGCCCATTCCCTGGTTTTCCGCGCCGCCGACGGACGCCCCCGCGTCGAGTATCTCCCCGTCAGGATCACGCGGTGGCCTCCCGGCGAACGTGTTTACGGACAGCCTGCGCAGAAGGCTGGCGCAAGTTAGGACACCATGGCCGACACCATCAAACTCGAAGTCTCGCGCTACTCTCCGGAGACCGACGCGGCTCCGCATTTCCAGAGCTTCGAAGTTCCCTATCGCAAGGACTGGGTCGTCCTCGACGCGCTCAACTACATAAAAGATAAGCAGGACGGCTCGCTCACCTATCGCTGGTCGTGCCGCATGGGCATCTGCGGCAGTTGCGGCATGCTCGTCAACGGCGAACCGAAACTCACCTGCGCCACCTTCCTCGCCGACTATGCTCCCGCTCCTGTCCGCGTCGAGCCGCTCCGCAACTTCCCCGTCGTCCGCGATCTGGTCATCGCCATGAACGACTTCATGCGCAAACTGCAAAAAATGAAGCCGTGGTTAATCCGCAAGGAAGAAAAACCCGTCTCCGAAGGCGAATATCTACAATCGCCCGAAGAACTCGAGGCGTTCAAGCAGTACAGCATGTGCATCAACTGCATGCTCTGTTATGCAGCCTGCCCCGTTTACGGCCTCGACCCGCTATTCTCCGGCCCCGCCGCCATCGCGCTCGCCCAGCGCTACAATCTCGATTCCCGCGATCAGGGCTCGAAGGATCGCTTCCCGGTTCTCTCCCAGCACGATGCCATCTGGGGCTGCACCTTCGTCGGCGAATGCACCCGCGTCTGTCCCAAACACGTCGATCCCGCCGGCGCCATCCAGCAATACAAGCTCACCGCCGCGCTCGACTGGGTGAAATCCGTCGTCATGCCCTGGGGCGGAAAGTGAGGACTCGGAAATGAAATCCGCGGCCGCCACGCCTCCCTACACCCTCAATCACCCGCGCTGGTACCGCAAGCGCGTCTCCACCTACTGGTGGCTCCAGCGTTGGGAATATCTCCGCTTCGTGTTGCGCGAAATCAGCAGCGTCTTCATCGCCATCTTTGTCGTCGAAACGCTTTTCCAGATCTACACTCTCTCCCGCGGCCCGGAAGCCTATGCCATCTTTCTAAGCGTTCTGAAAAATCCCTTTGTCTTCGCCCTGAACGTCATCAGCTTGCTGTTCGTCGTCTTTCATTCCATCACCTGGTTCAATCTTTCCGCCCGCGCCATGTCCATCCGCGTCGGTGGCAAAAAAGTCCCCGGCTTCCTGATTTCCGGCCCCAATTTCGCCGCCTGGTTCTTCATTTCTGCTGTAATCGCCTGGCTTCTCTTGCGAAGTTAAAGGAGTTTCTCGGCTTGTTTACTTACAACCCATTCACGCAACTGTCATCCCGAACCCCGCTTGCCCTGAGCGAATTTTGCGAAGGGCGCTTTTTGCGGGGTGAGGGATCTGCTTTTCGCTTGTGCGTTGCGCTTCGGCGACAACATCAATAGGGCAGAGAGCTAATATGGATCCGCAACCAACCAAACTCCGCATCGAACCGCTCCTCTGGATTCTCTTCAGCGCCGGCGGTGTCGTCGCCGCCTTCCTCATCCCCGTCCACCTATTCATTCTGGGAATCGCCGCGCCGCTCGGCCTGGTGAAACCTACGGAATACTCGCACGCCACCGCCTTGCTGGCGTCTCCCCTCGTGCGTTTCTATGTTTTCGTTCTCTGCTCCGTCCCCTTGTTTCACGCCGCGCACCGCATTCGCTACACCCTCTACGACGGCCTGCAAATCAAGCATCTCAACGAAGTCATCGCCGCCGCGTGCTATGGCGGCGCCGTCATCGGCACTTTAATCGCCGGCTATCTTCTCTGGAGTTTCCAGTGAACCGTAAAGCACATCTAATTTCCAAGGGCCGTCACGGCCCGGCAAGTGAGGCGCCATGGAACACCAACTGAAGTCCATCTCGAAAGCGGGCATCCCCGAAGCCATCGCCAAAGTCGAGCTCTATCGCTATCTCAACGAGCCCGAGGAGGCCGAATCCATCTGCCGCGACATCCTCGCCATCGACCCCGATCAGCAACTCGCCCGCCGCATGCTCGGCCTCGCCATCACCGACCAGTTCCTCGGTATCACCGGCGATCGCTACGATGAGTGCCGCGCCATCTTCCAGGGCCTCCGCGATCCCTACGAGCGATTCTATTACACCGGCCTCTTCCTCGAACGCCGTGCCAAAGCCCAGCTACGCACCGGCTGCGCCGCCCACATCCTTCTTCCTCTCGTCGAAGAAGCCCTCCACAATTTCGCCGAAGCCGAAAAAATCCGCCCCATCGGCAACGACGACAGCATCCTCCGCTGGAACCGGTGCGTCCGCCTACTCGAATCCCACCCCGATTTCCACGCCGTCCACCCCGGCCCAACCAACTTCGAATCCTCCGACACACCGCCCATTCCATCCCGCACCCGCGGCCTAACGCATTAAAGGTAGCGCCGGCTTCCAGCCGGCAAGCCCTGGCTGCAGACGCACCCTTGACGGGCTAAGACGGTTCCTTGCAACACACCCTCTCGCCACAATCCGTCGCTCAATCGCAACGCCTCAACCGCAATCCAAAACCAAGTCCTCACGTCGACCTCATCCGCCCATCCGCCGAAATCAATCTTTGCAACCAGGTGCGGAAGAACACAACCAACCACGGCGCCGCCCACAAGCTCTCCCGTCAATTCCGTCGCCGGTGCCATAGTCTCCGTCGCTTCTACTCGCACCCAGAGTCCCTCGCGGCACGTCATCCCGCACAACAGCGGACTAAACAAAACCGCTCCCGCCATAACCGCCGCCACAACCGTCCTGTATTTCCTCTTCCCCATAAAACATCTCCTGACTATTTCCGCCCTTCTACAAGTTAGTCGAACACACCTCCCCCAAATCGACACCCATCCTCAGAATTTTCGCTTGGGATCTGCGTGGAATGCAGGGCCCGCCTTCTGCTTGCCCTGACAAAGTAAGGACGGGCCGCTCCTACTTTGGACTGCGGTGGCTCTGCCACCGCTTTTACGGTCTAAACCCCTCGACCAAACTGTCCTTCACTCCCCGCCTCGACGTGTTCGTCTCACAAGCCCACCAATCCTGCCCGCCAAACTTCGGCGCAATTCGCTTAGATCTTTATTTCTAAAAAACTCTCCGGAACAACCCAATCATCTCCACAAACGCCTGATCCGTCGCCTCCGGATCAAACCGCGGCCCCTCATCCCGCGTAAACGCATGCTCAGCCGGGTACAAAATCGTCCGATAACGCGCCCCACTCTTCTTCAACTCCGCATCAATCTTCTCCCGCCCGGCCTGCGGCACATGCGGGTCCAGGGTCCCAAAAATCATCAGCAACTCCCCGCGAATCTCCTTGGCTCGCGCAAGCGATCCCGCATCCGCATCTTTCCCCAATTTCCCGTCATGAATCCCCGTCCCGTAATAACAGACCGTCGCTTTCACGTCCGGTTGAAACGCCGCGCGAAATGCCAAATGCCCGCCAATGCAAAATCCCACCGCCCCAATTTTTCCCCGCGCCACTTTCGGATGTTTCCCCAGCCAATCCAGCCCCGCCCGGCAATCCGCGTCGAAATCCGCCACCGGAGTCTTCGCCGCATCCCCCAGCCCGCGCGTGCGCCCCGCATCGTCAAACGCAATCGCCGTTCCCGGCGGCTCAATCCGCCGGTAAATCTCCGGTGCCGCCGCTACAAATCCGTAGCCCGCCAGCCTCACGCAAGCCCGCAACATCGGCGGCGTCAGTTGAAATATGTCGGAATAGCACCATATCCCCGGGTACTGCCCTTCCGCTTTCGGTGCTGCCACAAACGTCCGCATCGGCGACCCCGCCAGAGCGATGTCCACATATTCCGTAGTGACGATCATCCCAAGCCTCGCTGTGACTTCTCTATCACACCTCTATCACACCTCTATCACACCTCTACCCCTCCCCAAACGCCCTTAGGACGCCCCTATCCTAGACTAGGTCGCCCCCTTTCGGGGCCCAACTTTGTCTGCCTCGACCGCCAGAACGCCGTTCCCCCCTTAGTCTCAGTGTGCAAACATTTAGCTCACAATCTCCAAGAATCGTGCAACCCTGTCCCTCCTTGCCTTTGGGACCTCGCTTTCCCCTTTTTGGGACAATGTCCTGACTGTATGTGATTGAAGAAAAAAGACATCCCAATGCGGCGATCGCAGGCCTACCTGTCCTTTTGGGCAGTCAATTGCTACATCTCAAGAGAAGCTGATTCTTGTCCGCAGGACGGAGAGTGAAAGTGAAGAAAGTACTATTAGTTTGTTTATTTGTCGCAGTAGCATTTGCCTGGGCTACGCCGGCCCGTGCGGATGACGTTCCAGATCCGGTTGGTTTTTGTCCGCCGCCAGCCACTGTCCCTGCGTGCACTACAGCAGGCTCTTTGGGAGAAACCATCGCCGTCGGTTCCACCTCAATCGGAATGGAAAAGAACGGCAATGGATTATCCGACAGCCCGTGGTTCCTGCTTGTAGCCGTCCCGAATTCTAACGGGGTGGCTCCAACGCTAAGCATTGCGGGCTTTACAGAGGGTGGTACGGTGAATACCGCAACCTTCCTGCCTACCACCAGCGGGAGCATTTACAACCTCTTTAGCCTGGTAGGCGATGGCTCGATGAACGCCAGCAACATGTTTGGGTCCATCGAAGTTGCTGCGTTCGGCAGCACGCCAGCCTACTTTGACGTGTTCGAATACTCATTTACCGGCGCCTTCGATAGTTGGACACCCTATGTGATTACCGTCGGTGGCACTGGGCTGGGCGCGGGAACTTTCCTTGCTGCCTCTGGCGGCTCGAATCCGTTCAGCACCCCGTTCACAACCACTGGCTTGGTCAATGGCCCAAGCATCCCTGCCCCGGAACCCAGCTCGCTGGCGTTCCTTGGCGCTGGGTTGCTCGGCCTGGCCGTTCTGGCCAGCCGTCGTTCACTGACCGCCTAACCGGTCGGCCACAATCTCAACCTCAAGAACCCCGCCTGTATCCCAGGCGGGGTTCTTCTTTTCTAGGCCTTCTTCATCGAACTCCGTTTTCTTTCTCTGCGAACTCCGCTTTAATTCCGTTCCCCCTTAGCCAAAGGCAATAATCGCTCCATTCGCCCTCAAACCCTGCACCACAGTGGTCGTATTCCCTTGCCCCGAAGATAAATCTCCGTCTGCCCGCGCTGATGCGCCACATGAACATACACATCGCCGCAATACGCAAACCAATCTGACAAAAACTCCGCCACCGCTTCCTTCTCCGTTGGCGAAGGCAACGTCGGCGTATCGCCATCCTTCACACCCCCGCCCGGCTAGCGTCCCAGCCTGCCCTTCCGTCCAGCCCAGACTGCGCCTTCCCACGACAATTTGTTTGCGTGCAAGATACGTTTCCCTGACAACTCGAAATCCTCCCTCCGGTACTCTTTTCCACTAAGGAATGCCGCAACCGCTCTTGTATCCGGCCCATCGCGGGTAGACCTGTGCGCTCAACTGAGTCGCGCGGCAAATCTCACGGAGGATTGAAAACGATGCAAAGCATCAAACCACTCTTTTTCCTGGGCCTCATCTTCACGATTTTTCTCGCTGGTTGCGGTGGCTACAGCAAGCCCACAACGACGCCCGGAACGCAATCGGCCACCATGAGCCTGTCCGTCACCGACGCGCCTCCCGCCGGTGTCACCGTCTTCTCCTTTGAAGTCACCCTAACCGGCGCCACCCTCAATGGAACCGGCATCTACGCGACGAACATCGACCTTCTCGCCGGAAAGGGCCCGCAACGCATCGAAGTCAAGCATCTCGAAACGGAAAATGCGTTCCTGAACCTCTCGAATGTTACTCCCGGGAACTACACGACTCTGAAGCTCACTTTCTCCAATCCAGAGCTGACGTTCCGCAATGACTCCGCCGCAGCGATTGCCGGTTGCGCTCCCGCCGCCGTCTGCGAAATCAAGCCCACGGGAACCCTCACCACTACCGTCACCGGCCAGTTCAATCCGTCTGCCGGCACTCAGACAGGCGTTTTGCTCGACCTCAATCTGAACAACCTGCTCACCCAATCGCTGGGTGTGGACTTCAGCACCGCCGGCGCTGTCACCGCCACGGCACAATCCATGAACAACCAGGGCGACCTGGAAAATCTCGACGATCTCGAAGGAGTCGTTGCCTCCGCCAGTTCCTCGCAATTCACATTGCAGACTTCCGATATGGGCAATGTCACCATCACCATCGACGGCAATACGGAATTCGAAGGCTTCGACGCCTGCACCACCGCCAACGCCGCCTGCTTGATCAACGGCCAATCCGTTGACGTTGACCTCGCTCTCCTGGCCTCCGGCTCCTTCGTCGCCAGGAAAATCGAATTGCACGACGACGCTGCCGAAGCCGGCGACGACGAACTCGACGGCGTAATCTCCAAGATCGATGGCCCCGCGCAGTTCGAAATCGTCGTAATCGACGAACTGCGCAGCGTCACCAACGTTTCCGTCGGCGATCCCGTCACTGTTATGCTCGCCACCACCGGGAGTCCCACGTCGTTCCGCGTGGACACCGGCGGCCTCTCCGTTCCCTCCTCATTACAGCAAGCCTTTGAAAACTCAACCGATACTTCCCAGCTCATCCCCGGCCAAACCGTTCAGGTGCGCAAGGTCAGCGTCAGTGGCGGCCCCGCGCCCGCGGCCATTACTGTCACCACTGACCGGATCCGCCTGCGCGACACCCGCCTTACCGCGACTGTCTCCGGCGCGCCCACCGGCAACAACTTCAACATCGCCACGCTGCCCGGTCTCTTCACCGCCAACGGCATCGCCACCATTCAAGTTCAAACCTCGTCCAACACCGGCTTCGACAACGTCGCTGGCGTCAGCGGCCTCGCCGACGGCAACACCGTCTCCGTGCGCGGCCTGCTTTTCAGCAGTACGCCGAATCCGGTCATCATCGCCGACAAGGTTCGCAAGCGCTAAACATAGCTCTTCCGCATGGTCCGGTTTCGGGTCGCTCCACCTGATCCGGACCACTGCAGAACGCATCCAACAGAAAGGGATGCAATCGTTCCTGGTTTCAACTATCGGGCCATGCGGTAATCTCTATTCGGTCTCAACGATTGGGGGCAAATCGTGAAACGTGCGGCAATCATCGGCGGCGGCATCGGCGGACTCACCACCGCCATCGCCCTTCGCAAAATCGGCTTCGACGTAAACGTCTACGAACGTGCCGGCGAACTTCGGGAAATCGGTTCCGGCATGAGCCTCTGGCCCAACGCCGTGAGGTCCCTCAATCAGGTCGATCCGGAAATTCTCGCCCGCCTCACTCGCCCGGGCCGCTCTCTTCGCCGCATGTTGATGAAGGACCAAAACGGTGAGCGCATCAAGACTCTCCCGCTACCCGCCGGCGATTGCACCGGACTCGCCATCCATCGCGCCGAACTCCAATCCGCTCTCGCCCAGTCCGTGCCCAGCCACGCCATCCACCTCGGCCACGCCTTCTCGCGTCTGGAACAGCGCGTCAGCTCCGTCCATCTAAATTTTGAAAACGGCGTTACCGCCGAAGCCGATCTCGTCGTTGCTTGCGACGGTATTCACTCCGCCGTCCGCAAGTCGCTCGGCCTCAGAGCCGATCTCAGCAATCGCGACTATAGCGTCTGGCGCGGAGTCACCTACGTCGATTCCTCCTTCGACTCTCATCAACTCGGCCTCGAACACGACGGCGATTTCTCCGAATCCTACGGCCGCGGCACTCGCTTCGGCATTCTCCGCCTCGGCCCTGGCCGCATCCACTGGTACGCCACCGCCAACAACTCTCTTATCCCCCGCCATCTCTCCGAGCGTGCCGTGCTGCAAAAGCTTTTTGCCGGATGGCATTCACCCATTCCCGATCTTATCGCCAACGCCGAAAACGCCATCCATTCAAAAGTTCAGGATCGCCTCTCCACGCTTCCCTGGGTCGTCGGCGGCGTCGCCATCCTCGGCGATGCCGCTCACCCCATCAGCCCCAACTTCGGCCAGGGCGCCTGCCTCGCCATCGAAGACGCCGTCGTCCTTGCCTCCTGCCTCCAGGCACAGCAGAATCTTCCCCGCGCACTGCGCCGCTACGAAATATCCCGCTATCCTCGCTGCCTCGAAGTCCTCTTTATGTCGCGCGAGGCCGGCCGCCTGGCCCAATTTCAGAATCGCACCCTGGTCCGCTTGCGTAAGCACTTCATAAAACTTGCGCCGCTTGCCTTCACTACGTTCTGGTTCCGCCGCAGTTGCGATTTCCATCCGCCAACCCTCGCAGCCTGCTGAAGCGTCGCGTTCGCCTCATACAGCCTTTTGCAAAACCTCGAGGTTCAGCAAAAACAGGGGATCCCTCGCACTACACTTACCCGGCTGTTTACTGTTGCGATGCACTCTTTTTATTGAGATCGATAACTCGCGCCATTTCTATAAGTTGAAAGTTGATAAGCCGGGCAATAGTTACTCCCCGTACCTTCGAAACGGTACTTCTTTCCCATTTGTACTACTCTTCTCCTTTCCGTACTCTACTCGCCCTGTGACGTATCACCAGCTCCGCGCCCGGCTCCTGCCCAGCCGCTCTGCCGCAGACTTTCTGCGCCACTGCACGGCCAATCTCCGCCTGCGCACCAAGCTCCTCTTTTCTTTCATTTTTCTCACCGCCGCGCTCACCAGCGTCACGCTTCTCGTCGTTCGCCGCAACGCCCAGGCGCAGGTCGAGCGCCAGATCGAACTCGATTCGCAAAACGCCTCCCTCACGGTCCAGGCCGTCCATCGCCAGCAGAAAACCTCGCTCAGCCGCAAAGCCGATCTCCTCGCCTCCCTCGCTTACATGCGCAACGGCGATCCCACCGCCATCCGCGACGCCAGCGAAGACCCCTGGCAATCCGACGACTGCAACCTGTTCGTTCTCGCCGACAAAAATGCCAAAATCATCGCCCTTCATTCCACTACGTCCTCCCTGGCTGTTGCCGCGGCCCAGGAAATGGTTTCCCGTTCCATCGATCGCAAGGAAACTTCCAGTTGGTGGTTTACCGGCAACCGCCTCTACCAGGTTGTGCTTCAGCCCTTCTACGACAACTCCACGCGCAAAAATCTTCTTGGTTTCGTCTTTGTCGGCCGTCTGATCAGCGAGCATGCCGCCGCCGATCTTGCCCGCATCACCTCCAGCGACATCGTGTTCCGCCAGGCCGGCAAAGTTGCGGTCAGCACTCTTCCTCTTCTCAAGGAAGCGGAATTCTCCCGCACCTTCGGCGATCAATTCATCCCCACCGAAATCGTTCTCGGCAATGAGCGGTATCATGCCACCGCTGTCGAACTTGCTCCCGGCCTTCAGCCTGCCGCGGATTTCATCGTCCTCAAGTCCCATCGCGAAGCCGACGCCTATCTTCAGCGCCTCAATCATCTCCTCCTTGGTCTCGGGTTCATGGCCATCCTCGCCGGCGCCTCACTCATCTTCTTCATCTCCGACACCGTAACGCGCCCCCTCGAATCTCTGGTAAAAGGCGTTCACGCCCTGGCCCGCGGCGACAGGGAATATCCCCTGGAAGCCAACGGAGACGATGAGCTATCCGAATTAACACGCGCCTTCGACGGCATGCGCGACACGCTCGAGCGCAACGAAACACAGCGCGAACAGCTCGAAGGCCAGCTCCGCCAGGCCCAGAAAATGGAGGCTCTCGGCCGCATGGCCGGCGGCGTCGCCCACGACTTCAACAACCTTCTCACCGTTATCCGCGGCCACAGCGACCTGCTTCTCGACCGCCTCCAGCCGGAAGATCCTCTTTACCGCAGCTCCCAGCAGATTCGCAAAACTTCCGACCGCGCCGCTTCCCTCACCCGCCAGATGCTCGCCTTCAGCCGCATGCAGGTCCTCCAGCCCAAGGTCCTCGACCTCAACGAACTCATCGCGGAGATGGGCAAGCTCCTTCGCCGCCTGGTTCGCGAAGACATCGAATTCAGCCTGCGCCTCGGCGATTCCCTCGGCCGCATCAAAGCGGACCCCAGTCAGCTGGAACAAGTTCTCCTCAACCTCACCGTCAACGCCAGCGACGCCATGCCACTCGGCGGCAAGCTGACTCTCGAAACGCAAAACCTCTTCGTCGATTCCTCCAATGCGCATCTTCACTCCTCGGTGAGCTTCGGAGACTACGTGGTCCTCACCGTGTCCGACACAGGCCACGGCATGGATGCCGCCACAAAGGCCCGCATCTTCGAGCCCTTCTTCACCACCAAGGAGCCCGGCAAAGGCACCGGCCTCGGCCTCGCCACCGTCTACGGCATCATCAAGCAGAGCGGCGGTTTCATCCATGTGGATTCGGCTCCGGGCAACGGCACTCGCTTCACCGTTTATCTCCCGCAAACCTTCGAACAGCTTGATGTCGCGCCCCAAATTCCGGAATTCCAACCACCCATCACTGGCCGCAAAACCGTTCTGGTTGTCGAAGACGAGCGCGAAGTCCGCGAACTCGCCTGCGAATTCCTCAAAACCGCCGGCTATGGCGTTCTTACCGCCGAGGACGGCGAAGAAGCCCTCGAAATTGCCAAACGCCTCGGAGAATCCATCAACGTCGTCCTCACGGACATCGTCATGCCCAAAATGCGCGGCCCCGCCCTCGCCAGGCGCCTCAAGACTCTCCATCCCCATCTCAAAGTTGTCTATATGACTGGCTACCTCGAGCGATCCGCTCCCGGCGATGATTTCCTCCAGGACGCTTTCTTCCTCCAAAAACCCTTCTCCCGCGAAACCATCGTCGGCCAAATCGGCGAAGCCTTGAAAGACACCCCACTCCCGAAGCCCCCCTCCAAATCCAGAAAGCCCCTCCCCGAATCCCTCCCCGTCTAGGTGCTCCTTTGGAGTGCGGCCTGCCCTGCGCGCAACTGAAGGGCAGCCCTGCTACCGCTTTGAGAGGGCGGCACAGCTTTAATAGCGAAGTGAGATTTGGGTTGATTGCATAAGAGCGAAGGCTCCGTTCGGAACCGAGTATGCTTCTGTTTGGAGAACCGAAGCTATCGGTAGGAAGGAGCCTTCGATGATTATTATTGGATGTGATTATCACCCCAGTTGGCAACAGATTTGTTGGATGA
>DASYXF010000166.1:0-28500 GCA_035935335.1 Candidatus Acidiferrum sp. | reverse complement strand
ATTCGCCACGTTCTCGGCATTTCGAAGGCGTACACTACGCGTGTTGGAGGCGGTCCTTTTCCCACGGAGATGCCCGACCTCGAAGCTAAGGAGGTTCGCGAGCGCGGCAAGGAATTCGGCGCCGTCACCGGCCGCCCGCGCCGCTGCGGCTGGCTCGATCTCGCCGAATTGCGTTACGCCAAAATGATCAACGGCATCGATTCGCTGGTCATTACCAAGCTGGACGTCTTCGATACTCAGCGCGAAATCCGGGTGGGTGTTGGTTACACCTACAAGGGTTCTCCGATCAACGAAATGCCGGCCTCCGCTGAAATCTATGAGCGCGTCACGCCGGTTTACAAGACGCTCCCAGGCTGGTGCGAGTCAACCTATGGCGTAAAAGACGCCTCCAAGCTCCCCAAGGCTGCCATCGACTATCTCCGCTTCGTCTCCGACTATCTCCAGGTCGAAATCGGCATGATCTCCACCGGCCCGGAGCGCGACGCCACGATCATCCAGCCCGGCACGCTCCTCGCCCGCTGGCTCTAGCCTCCCTTTCGATCGAGCGTCGCTCCCCCAAAGGACTTGAGGGTGCCCCATCCTTCGCGGTTTTTGCGAAGGGTGGGCTCTTACGATCGAACGGCAACCAATCTCCTCTCTTGGTTTTTCCCTGGTTTTTCTTTATATGGGAATCCCTCCACTTCAATCTCGCGCTACAATGACTGGTCTTCAATTCCCAAGGACTCCTTAATGCTCTCCTTCCAAGACGCGCGCAGCTTAGCTATCCAAAAAACGACGCTGCACCTGATTTCTCATCCCCGCGCCACCTCCAGAAAAGGTCTTTCGGATGCCCTCGGCGTTGCCCTCGCTGAGGAAGTCCGCTCCGATCGCGACTATCCTCCCTTCGACCGCTCCACCCGCGATGGATACGCCGTCCGCTCTTCCGAAGCCTCCCAAGGGGCGACCCTCCGCTGCGTAGGCGAAATCAAAGCCGGCGATTCCGTCACCCAACCGCTCGCTCCCGGCGAATGCATCCAGATCATGACCGGCGCCGCCGTGCCCGTAGGCGCAGATGCAGTCGTCATGATCGAATTCACGGAACGCGCCGGGGATAACGTCACATTTCAGCGCGCGACCAACCACGGCCAGAACTTCGTCAAAAAGGGAAGCGAAGCCCGTGCTGGCGACGTTGCCTTAAGGCCAGGCCTCCGCCTCGGCTTTGCCGAACTTGCGCTTGCCGCACAGGTTGGAGCGGCGGAATTGCTCTGTGCCCGCCGCCCGCGTGTCGCCATTCTCTCCACCGGTGACGAAGTCGTCCCCGTCACCGAAGTGCCTGGCCCGTTTCACATTCGCAACAGCAACAGCGTCTCCCTCGCCGCGCAAGTTCGCCTGGCCGGGGGCGAGCCGGTTCCACTGGGCAACGCCCTCGACCGCGTGGATGATCTTGGCGCCAAGATCGAGCTAGGCCTGAAGGAGGACATCCTGGTTCTCTCCGGCGGCGTCTCCATGGGCAAATACGACCTCGTCGAAACCGTCCTAAAATCACTCGGCGCCGAATTTTATTTTGACGCCGTCGCTATCCGCCCCGGCAAGCCCGCAGTCTTCGGGCGCTGTCGCGACACGTTCGTCTTTGGCCTACCGGGGAATCCCGTTTCTACCATGGTCACCTTTCAACTCTTTGTCACCCCCGCGATCGATGTGCTCGGTGGCGCCCACCCGCGCCCGCTTCCGCTTTTGGAAGCCAACCTCACCAAAACACTGCACGAGAAACCGGGCCTCACTCACTTTCTGCCGGGCCACTTCGAATGGACCGGCATCTCTCCCGAGGTCTGTCCGCTTTCCTGGCAAGGGTCAGGCGACATCGCCGCCCTCACCCACGCCAACTGCTTCATCGTTGTTCCGGCTGACCGCCAGGACATTCCCGCGGGAGAGAAAGTTTCCGTTCTGCCGCGCCTCGACGTAATCTAATTCCCGAGGTTTTGTAGCGGCCGCCTTCCGAGGCGGGCAGTTCTTAGGGTATAAAACTCATCGCTCCATCTAAAATGCCCAAACTCTCTCATTACACCACGCGCGGCGAAGTCAGCATGGTCGACGTCTCCGCCAAGGCCGTCACCACCCGCACGGCGGTCGCCCACGCGTTCGTCCGCATGTCGCCGAAAGTTCTCCGTGCCGTCCGCGCCTTGAGAAACCCCAAGGGCAATCCCCTGGAAATCGCCCGCATCGCGGGTATCGCGGCCGCTAAGCGCACGGCCGAGTGGATACCTCTTTGTCATCCCATCCCTCTCACCCACATTGATGTGACCCCCCGCCTGTGCAAAGATGGAGTGGAACTCCATTCCCGGGCAACCGCCGCGGCGCAGACAGGCGTGGAGATGGAAGCGCTGGTCGCGGTTACCTGTGCCGCTCTCACGGTCTACGATATGTGCAAGGCTCTCGACAAAGGAATTGAAATCGCGCACATTCACCTGTTGGAAAAAACGGGCGGAAAGAGCGGCGATTACCTGCGTGCGGGTGGCCGAAAACGGCGGGCAGGGCGCAAATGACCGCCGCTTCCGGCAAGACCGTCAAACTTTTGCTCGCGGACGACAATCCGCTGATGCGCGACCTCGTCTCCAAATCCCTGGAGCCCTTTTGTGAAGTGTTGATCGCCAATGACGGAGCGGACGCTCTGCTCAAAGTGATTGACGACCCCCCCGACGTCATTCTTTGCGATTACAAAATGCCGGGCCTCGACGGCCGGCAGCTCTTTGAGAAGCTTCGCGGCCGCGAAGCCACGCGCCACATCCCATTTCTGTTCATGGCCAGCCGCACGGATATCGAGGAAAAGCTGCGCCCGTTGGTTGACGGCGTCGAAGATTTCATCGCCAAGCCGTTCCTGGCCAAAGACCTGATTCGCATGGCCAAGAAAATTGTGGACCGCTTGCATCTTGAAAAGCTGCAGAAGCGCGCTTCACGCCCCGGTGTGATTCAGGGACGCCTGGAAGAAATGAGCATGATCGATCTGATGCAGTCGCTGGAAATGGGACAAAAATCCTGCCGCCTGCACGTGCACAAAGGTGCCGAAGCCGGCGAGCTTTATTTCGCGAGTGGCCAGTGCCGCGACGCAAAAATCGGCACGCTAGTCGGCGACGATGCCGTGTACAAGGTTTTGCTGTGGACCGAAGGCGAGTTCGAAATTGACTTCAACGCCGCCAACGCTTCGTCCAATACGACAACCACGCGCAGCACTACCGGACTCTTGATGGAGGCCATGCGCCTGATGGATGAAGCCAGCCGTGACGCGGTTCCCTCGAATTGACCGCCCCTATGCGCGTTGCCGTTCTCACTATCAGCGATTCTGTCGCCCGCGACGAGCGCGTTGACCTTTCCGGCCCGGCCGTGGTCCAGCGCTGCCGCGAACTTGGCTGGGAAGTCACATCATCGCTGAAATGTTCCGATGATCCCGGCCAGGTGCGCTCTCACCTTCGCCAGCTTGCGGATTCACGCCGCGTGGATCTCATTCTCACCACCGGCGGCACCGGGCTTGGCCCGCGCGACAACACTCCTGAAGCGACTCTGGACATCGCCGAAAAAGTCATTCCTGGCCTCGCCGAAGAGATGCGCCGGAAAGGCGCGGAGCAGACCCCTAACGCCGTCTTATCCCGCGGGGTCGCCGTCGTGCGCAACGTATCGCTCATTCTCAATCTTCCCGGCAGCCCGAAAGGCGCCGTCGAATCCCTCGACACTCTCGCTCAACTCCTCCCCCACGCTCTCCAGGTACTTCACGGCGCCCGCCACGACTGAACCTTTTGGGTGCGGGAGCGAAGCTCCCGCTTTGCGCACCTAGCCAGTTAGAAGTTCGTGTGGGAAGAGAACTCAGACTGGCTGCAGGGAAGAGCGAACTTCCTTCGTGGATTGGGTATCCGAGGACTGTGCCAGCGTCATTTTGTAGTGCAACCTGAGAATCGTCAGGCCGACGAATGTAATCTCGTGGTCCGTGCGGAGCACGCCCTCTTCATCCGCGTAAACATGAAAAATCTCGTGAAGAGTTGTGAAATTTCGCACCCGCCAATGGTCGGCGCCGGATTCCACCACGCGGTAAAATCCCGATCTGCCGAAGGCCGCACCGGTGGATACCAGACCGAATGTTCCATCCGCGTACGCGCACGGCCGCAAATACACGCTGCTGCTTCCATAACAGGGAAACGTAACCTTCACGCAGGGATTTGCCTCTCCGGGCATTTGCGTCGTGGAATAAAGGCCCGCATAAATCACTTTGCCCGTCGAACGGAATCTTCGCAGCCAGCCGGTATAGGCCAGCTTCCCTGAATTCGGCTCGCGCAATTGCACGATTTCGCTGGTCATCCCTTTCGCCACTTCCAGCGATGAAATCGGAAAATTCAGCTGGTCCATGCGGCGGCTGATGAATTCCACCAGCAGCCAGAGCACAAACTTCCCGGCAAAATACACCTCGCTCCAGACTTCCAATTTGTAGAGCGCCGTGTGCTCGTAAAAATGGCGGATTCGCGGGTCTACTCGATGCGGGTCGAATGACGGCCCCCGCAGGGTCTCAAAGCTGGGGATCAGCCCGGCATCCGGGGGTTGGCCGATTTCCAATTTCTGTTCGTCCGCAATCCGTTGATAGACGCCCGTTCCAATCACGCCCGGTTTTCCCAACACGCAATCGAGCCACGGAGCCTCGCTCTTGCGAATCCTTCTTCCTGTCAGCCGCACCAGCCATTCGATGCACACTTGCAGAAAAAGCCCCAAAAGCGAATACACCGCCGCCCGTACGCCGGTCGGCTGCTCTTCGACAGAAACGCGGCGTTTTTCCTGCGGTTTGGGGGTGACCTGTGATTGCGGCGGCATCTAGACCAAATTATCCCATTCCTGCGGCACGCCCAAATTCTGAAATCGGACGAGTTTCCGCGGCGTTACGCTCCGCGGCGATTGTTTCTACTGGGTGCGGCGAAACTATTTTTCAACAATGGGTAATACGATTCGCGAAGCGTGCTCTGCATCGAGGTGCACCGTGATCCGCCCAATCCGGCTTTCTTTTGACACAATTTCGGATTCGCCCGTCTGCAAATTCCTGGAAAAGTGCGGATAAAAGGCTCCGCTGATCTGTATGCGAATCTTGTGTCCCTTCAGGAAAGTGTTGCTGGTCAGCATGCGATCCAGCGTCAGCTTGTAGATTTTCCCCGGCTCCAGCAGTTCCGGTTTGATTGTTTCTTTCCGCCAGCTGGCTCGCAGCACATCCAGGCCCGGGCTCATCAAGTTAAATGCCGTGCCGTCCGGCGCCACGTCGAGCAACCTGACCCACAGATCAAAATCCTTCACGTCCGCCGACACATACATCTCCGCCGTGATCGGTCCTGTCACCTCCGTATCCTTGGCCATCGGCTCGGTGTCAAAAACCAGAACGTCTTTCCTGCCCGTCAGCGCCCGGTAATCATGCGCGCCGTAAGCGTCATAAGTGTCCGCGACCGGATGCGCTGGATCCGATGTCAACGCCGTGGTCTTTGCTGCTGATGTCTTGCCGGCACCCGCTAGCTTGCCAATCCGGCTTTCCGGGGAATCCGCCGCCAGGTAGAGCGAGGTTGAGCGCGCTCGCTGCAGCGGCCAGGATTTTTCGTCCCGCCAGGCGTTTGATCCCATCACAAAAATTCGTACCGGCGCTTCTTTCTCAATCCCGTTATCAATGCCGCGCAGATAGTGATCCATCCAGCGCAAAATCAGTTCGTCGTAATCTACCGGTGCGGTTGGGCCGAATTCGCGTTCGCCGCTCTTTTGCGTATCCTGCGCGCCATGTGTCCACGGTCCGATGATGGTGCGGGTCGCTGGATCCTTGGCGCCTTTTCGTGCCGCCGACAAGCCGTTGAAATTGGTTGTCGCGCCGTCCGGCCCATACGCTTCGTCATACCACCCCGAAAAATTCAGCACCGCGCAATGCACGCGGTCGTACTTGTTCCGCAGCTCTGCCCAGTCCCACCAGGGATCCGCCGGTGGATGAGCAAGCCATTGATAATAAAATGGCGCAGCTTGCTTCAAGTCCGGCAAGCCCTGCAGAGGCAAAAATCCCTCCATGCGCTCGTGCTCCGATTTCCACGCTGACTTCGCCTCGTCGTGCGTTTGCGGCCCAGGCAGGTTTTTCCTTTTCCGCGCGTCCGGGGCGATGTTCATCCAGGTCCACTCCAGCCAAGAACCATCGAACAATCCGCCCGAATAAAAGAAATTGCGCGGCGTCGAAAACGTCATCGCCGGCACCATCGCCTTGAGGTGCGGTGGGTTTTCGACTGCCGCCAGCCACTGCACCGCTCCCGGGTACGACAACCCAAACGTCCCCACATTTCCATCCGACCACGGCTGCCGCGCCGCCCATTCAATCGTGTCGTAGCCGTCCTTGCCTTCATTCTGATATGGCAAGAACTCGCCATCCGACGCGTACCGTCCCCGCACATCCTGAATCACAACGGCGTAGCCGCGAGCCGGCAACTTCTCAAAGGTGCTCCATTCCTTTGGCGCATCTTCTTTCCCGTACGGAGTGCGGTACACCAGGGTAGGAAATCGCCCTTCCTGGGGCGGCAGCCACACGTCGGCGCGGAGCACCGTGCCATCGCGCATCGGTACTCCGACGTTTTTGATTGTTGTCTGTACTGCGAGCCTATACCTGGTGTTCTTGTTCTGGAAGGCAGATTTCGACAGGCGGATGTAAACGATCGCAACTGCCACAAGGAAGGCCAGCGCCGCAACACGTCGAAGGATTCCAGGAGCCATCGTGCTGCATTCTACCCGATACGGCGCACAAACGCTTGTTGACCCTTCGCCGCGCCTCCGTAACAATGATTGCATCATGACCAGCAAACTCTCCGGCAAGAAACTCGCCGTCCTCGGCACGGGCAAACTGGGCGGAATCCTTCTCCGCGCCTATCTGAAGCAAAATCTCTTTGCTCCGAAGAACGTCACCACGACCGTCCGGCACGAAGAGAAAGCCGCCGCGCTCGCCAAGGAGCTAGGGGTTGTCTCCTCGACCGACAATCGCAAAGCGGTTCGCGGGGCGGACATCGTTCTGCTCGGTGTGAAGCCCCAAGTCGTGGGAGAGGTCCTGAAGGAAATCAAGCCTGAACTGGACAAGGACACCCTGGTAATCTCCGTTGCCGCTTCCGTTCCCACCGCTTATATCGAACAACGCCTCAGTGAGAAAGTTCCGGTCGTGCGCGCCATGCCCAATACGTGTTCCATCGTCGGCACAGGCATGACAGGCATTTGCAAAGGAGCCCACGCTTCTGCCGAACATCTGGAAATCGCCAAGGCCTTATTCAACGCCGTCGGCCGTACGGTCGTCGTCGACGAAAAAAATATGGATGCGGTCACCGGACTCTCCGCCAGTGGCCCGGCCTTCGCCTACATCATTCTCGAATCGCTCGCCGAGGCGGGTGTAAAGGTTGGCCTCCCCCGCGACGTTGCGACGCTGCTTGCCGCGCAGACGATGAAAGGGTCTGCCAGCGTGGTCCTTGAAACAGGGGATCACCCCGCGCTGCTGAAAGATTCCGTCACCACTCCCGCGGGCTGCACCATCGACGGCATCATGGAACTCGAAGAAGGGAAGCTGCGCGTCACGTTGATTAAGGCTGTAGTGAAAGCTACGCAACGCGCGGGCGAACTTCTTTTCGAGAAGTAGACCTTTCGTTGTACGGTACCTCTAAGGCCGCGCTCGCGCGGTATTTCGGCACAATGCAAAGTTTGGGAGGTATCTGCGGATGCATTTTATTGCCCGGCGAAATTTTCTTTTAATCCTTTGCTGCCTTGTCCTGCCATGCCTTGCCGCTTCACAGACAACGAAAGAATCCACGGCGCAAAAAGCACCCAGAAACGCGGGCTGGGCGGTATCTGAAAAAGCGGTCACCAAGCTGGAGCAGGAGTGGTTCAGAATCCAACTTGCACACGACTGGGACAAACTGCGCCACCTCCTCGGCGATGATTTCCAGTTGATTGAATCGGATGGCCACCTGGGCGACCGTGATTCGATGATCGCCGGTTACAAAGAAGAAGCTTCTTCCGTGACCACCATCAGCATGACGCTTCTTGTCTCGCACGCCGTCAGCAACGAAACCGTCGTCGCCACAGGACTCGACGACATCAGTCTTCGCCAGCGCGACGGCTCGATTTCCCACCGCTACGAACGTTTCACCGATGTGTGGGTCCTTCGCAACAATCAGTGGGTCTGTGTCGCCGAACAAATCACTTTGGCGCACCCCTGAGCGCACACGTCACAAAATTTTTTAAGTTGGTTTGATGGCAGGAGGATGTAGACCCCATCTGATCGCTTAGGAGCCCCGGTGAAACCTCTTGCGCTCTTAGTTGCTTTGTTAGCGATTGCTTGCTGCTCATTTGCCCAGTCAGGATCCCCCGTCCTAATGCCAGGATTGGGCCAACATCACCATCTCATCTCCACGAAGAGCCCTGAGGCGCAGCGTTTCTTCGATCAGGGGCTCACACTGGTTTTCGCTTTCAACCACGAGGAAGCTGCGCGTGCATTTCGTCGAGCGTCAGAGCTGGACCCGAAGTCAGCAATGGCGTTCTGGGGTGTCGCGTTGGCCTTGGGTCCCTGCATCAATCTTGACGTCGATCCTCCCCATGAAAGGGCGGCGTACGAAGCCGTGCAGAAGGCGCTTTCTCTCGCGGCGGGCGCAACGGACAGCGAGCGCGCCTACATTCAGGCTTTGGCTAAACGTTACTCGCCTGACCCAAAGTTTGACCCGAGGACTCTCGACGTACAGTACGCCAATGCCATGCGCGAACTGTCCAGAGAGTATCCGGACGATCTCGATGCGGCCACGCTCTATGCTGAGAGCCTTATGGATCTCCATCCCTGGAAGCTTTGGAGCCTTGATGGCCGACCGGCGGAAGGCACCCAGGAAATTATCGCCGTGCTGGAGTCAGTCTTGCGGCGCGATCCGTACCATATTGGCGCGAATCACTACTACATCCATGCCACCGAAGCGTCTCCCCATCCCGAGTGGGCCTTGGCCAGCGCTAGCCGTTTGGAAACTCTTGCACCGGCTGCCGGTCATCTAGTGCACATGCCGGCGCACACCTACATGCGTGTGGGAGACTACGCGGCTGCGGCCCGCAGCAATGTTGCCGGGGTCGAAGCTGACCGCGTCTATCTGCGGGACAGCGCCACAACAGGCAGCATGTACGACATGATGTATCGCTGCCACAACCTCCATTTCCTGGCGGCCAGCTACAGCATGGAGGGCGATTTCATGCACGCCAAGCATGCTGCCGATGAGTTGGTTGTCCATGTCGCTCCCATGCTCCACGACATGCCCATGGCCGAGGTCTACGTGCCTACACCGATGTTCATACTCATTCGCTTCCATCGTTGGGATGAGGTTCTGAAGATGCCTCCGCCAGATTCCAGTCTGGCTACGACAACCGCACTCTGGCATTTTGCCCGCGGCGCCGCATTTGCCGCAAAGGGCAAAATTGAGATGGCGGAAGCTGAACGCAGCCTTCTAGAAACCGCGCGTAAAGAAACTCCTTCCGAACTGGAGTTCAGTTTCTATTCCAATAAGGCCCAAACTTTTCTGGAGCTGGCGGAAAATATTTTGGACGCTCGGGTCGCCGCCGCAAAGGGTGAATCTGCGAAGGCAACGAAGTATTGGGGAAAGGCAGTAGAAATCGAGGATCGGCTCAATTACGGCGAGCCCCCTGAATGGTTTTATCCCGTCCGGGAGTCGCTTGGCAGTGCCTTATTGCTGAACGGCCAAGCGGATCAGGCAGAAGCCGTGTTTCGCGCCGACCTCGAACAGCACCCCCGAAATCCCCGGTCGCTGTTTGGGCTTCTCAAAGCTCTGGACGCCCAGAAAAAATATGCCAACGGGGTAGAAGTTCGAAGAGAATTCGAGGCGGCTTGGAAGGACGCAGACGTGGCGCTTGAAGTTGGGGACCTGTAAGCTATCGTGGTTGAGAGCGCCTGGAACGACATCTCGCATCTGTGTTAGCATTCCCCTAGGCCAGCCGATGCCCGCCGCCTACATCCCGCTGCTCATTTTTTCGTTGCTGGTGCTCTCGTTTCCAGTCGTCACGCTAATCGTCTTTAAATACATTCGCCCCAGCTCCCGCGGCGGACCGGCCAAATTTCAGCCGTATGAATGCGGAATTCTCCCGGAAACCAGCGCCCGGGGGCGTTACTCTGCGCGCTTCTATATCATCGCCATGCTATTCGTGGTGTTTGATGTGGAAACTATCTTTCTCTTTCCCTGGGCTATCCTGTTTCGCGGGTGGCTTGTGGCCCACCTGGCCGCGTTTGCGCTTCTTTCCATGTTTGTTTTTCTCGGCATTCTCCTCGTCGGATACGTCTGGCTCTACAAAAAGGGCGCTCTCGACCTCGCCTGATTCACACCGCTTCCGCTCCTGCTCGCTCAAAACTATACTGATTCTTCCAGTGTGCGCCGGCGCATTGACGCCACTCCAGTCGTGTGTTAGAAACCCTGTGAGCGGCTCGATTGCCGCCAGGTTGCTCGAATTGTTTTCTTTTAGTCCGGCTCGCGCACCTCGCTCCTTTCCTTCGCGAGCTCTTTGTGTGGTGGTATTCTCGGGGAAATGAAATTTTCGCGCCCGTGCCGCGCTTCCGGCCGGGCAATCCAAGTGCAGCCCAAGGTCCCAGGGTCCATGGCAGACGAGTCCAAGGCACCCCAATCGCCCGAAAGTTCGCAGCCAGCCGCGTCTGGCTCTACCCCAGCGTCACCCGCTGCGGGCGCTTCTCCGATTTCCCCCGCAAAACCGGCCGCGCCGGCGCCATTGCAGGTTCCACTCGATAACGACCTGTGTCGCCGCTATCGCGTCCGGTTTGGCGCGGCGATTCAGGATGCACTCGAAGACCGCAAGCAAGCCATCCTCATTGTGGACGCCGGGCAACTTTTTGAAATTGCATGCTACTCCCGCGACGAAGAGAAATTCGATCTGCTGGAGGACTATACCGCCGTCGATTGGCCGAGGCGTGAGAAGCGTTTCGATCTTGTCGCGCAGCTATATTCCTTCACCCACAACACGCGCCTTCGCTTGAAAATTCCCCTGAGCAGTGCGGAGGAGCCCTCGACACTCGTCTCCGTCTGGCCGGCCGCGAACTGGCTCGAGCGCGAGATCTTCGACCTCTTTGGCATCGCGTTCCGGGGCCATCCGAATCTCAAGCGCATTCTGCTTCCCGATGAATGGCAGGGCTATCCGCTTCGCAAAGACTACGACATTCTTCAGCAGGATACCGCCTGGGTCCGGGAAAATCTCGGCATCGAGAGCGGCCAGTAGGGTGTGAACATTTTGGCTGATACCGTACACGAAAACATCGCACCGAAAACCGAGACGCTCCTTGGCGCCGATGAGCTCGTTATCAACATGGGCCCGCAGCATCCTTCGACCCATGGCGTTCTGCGCGTCAAACTGAAGCTCGACGGCGAGCGCGTGATCGGCTCGGAATGTGTAATCGGCTATCTCCACCGCGGCGTTGAGAAAATCGCTGAAAATCGCACTTACCAGCAGTTCGCTCCCTACGTCGATCGCATGGACTATGTCGCCGCGGTCAGCAACGGCCTCGGTTATTGCGAAGCGGTGGAAAAACTCCTGGTTGTCGAAGCACCCGCGCGGGCCCGCGTTATCCGCACCATCCTCACGGAGCTCCAGCGCATCGCCAGCCACCTTCTGTGGCTCGGCACGCATGCCCTGGACATTGGTGCACTCACGCCGCTCTTTTATTGCATGCGCGAGCGCGAGGAGATTCTGAAGATCTTCGAGAAATATTGCGGCGCGCGCCTTACCACCCACGCCTTCCGCATTGGCGGCTTGCAGTACGAGGCTTACGACACGCTCGAAAAGGATGTCGAGCGATTCTGCAAGGATTTCGAGGGCCGCATCCAGGAATATTCCGATCTGCTCACCGGCAACAGCATCTGGATTGGCCGGACCCGCAACGTCGGTCTTTTGAATTCCGCCGATTGCATTGCTCTCGGCGCCAGCGGTCCGGTGCTTCGCGCCAGTGGTGTGAAGTGGGATTTGCGCAAGGCCATGCCCTATGCGGCCTACGACCAGTACAAATTTGAAATTCCCGTAGGCACAAATGGCGACACCTACGACCGTTATATGGTGCGCATCGAAGAGATGCGCCAGTCGCGCCTTATTTGTTTGCAAGCCATCGAAAATATCCCGGCGGGGCCGATCATGGCTCGCGTCGGCAAAGTCCTGAAGCCGCCGGCCGGGGAGGTCTACCACGCCATCGAAGGACCGAAAGGCATTCTCGGCTACTACATTGTTAGCGACGGCTCCACACAACCCTATCGCGTCCGTATTCGCCCGCCATCCTTCATTAACCTCCAGGCTCTGGACAAAATGATTCGCGGCCACCTGGTCACCGACGTGGTCGCCATCATCGGCACGCTGGATATCGTCCTCGGCGAGGTGGATCGCTAGCGATGAGCCCGACGCTCCATTCGATACTCGCGTTCGTGCAGACCTGGTGGGTCGAACTTCTGTGCGCTGTGTTGATCGTACTTGTTGTGCCGCTCGTCGCCGGCTATATCGTGCTTGTCGAGCGCAAGGTCATGGCTGACATGCAGGCGCGCCTCGGCCCCATGCGCGTCGGTCCGCACGGCCTGCTGCAGCCGATTGCCGATGCGCTGAAGTTGCTTATCAAGGAAGATCTGATCCCCGACAACGCCGACCAGTTCATCTTTTGGCTCGCGCCGGTACTTTCCATGACCGCTGCGCTCACCTCTATGGGGGCCGTCGCTTTTGGTCCGTGGTTTCAGGTTGCACGGGACATCAACATCGGGTTGCTCTTCGTCGTCGGGGTAAGCGCGCTTGGTCCGTTCGGCATCGTGCTGGGCGGTTGGGCTTCCAATAATCACTATTCCATCATCGGAGCGCTTCGCAGCACCGCGCAGCTCATCAGCTACGAAACCACAGCGGGATTTGCCCTGGTCAGCGGCTTCCTCCTTGCCGGCACGTTGAATGTCCGTGCGATTGTGGAGACCCAACGAACGGATCAGGCATGGTACGTTTTTCTCGCTCCGGTCGGCTTCGTCACCTACCTCATTGCCTCCATCGCCGAGACCAATCGTGCGCCGTTTGACCTTCCCGAAGCCGAATCCGAACTCGTCGCCGGTTACATGACCGAATACAGCGGTTTCCGCTGGTCGCTCTATTTCCTGGCGGAATACGCCAACATGATTGTTGTCGCGTCTGTTGGTACCACGCTTTTTCTCGGAGGCTGGCTGCGCCCGTTCCCTAATGTCCACTGGCTAGGCTGGCTGGACGCCGCTCCGACGCTGCTTCTCGTTGCCGTCGGCGCCTATTGTGTGTTCAGGGCAGGGAAGCAGCCCGCGCGCGTTCAATCCATGTTCATGTGGGCCGTGGCTTTCGGCTGCTTCGTCGTTGCCGCGATTTTCGCACTTGCGGCGCCGTTCCGTCATTTGCCTCTTCAATTCATGCACGACGGTCTGTATGGCGCGTTCTGGTTTCTCCTAAAAGTTTCCGCCTATATTTATATTTTCATGTGGCTGCGATTCACGCTTCCGCGATTCAGGTTCGATCAGCTCATGCGCCTCGGCTGGCACATCCTGATCCCACTGGCCCTGATCAATGTCGTGGATGTGGGCATTGCGCTGGCGCTTTCTTCTGAATTCGGCGTGAACCGCTGGCTCGCCATGGCCATCACTACCGGGGCCACCATTGGGGCTGCGATGCTCCTGCTGCGGTGGAATGACAAGCATGCCGCCGCCGCTTCTGCTGCACTGCTGGCGGATTCCTCCGTTGCGGAGGGGACCCATGCTGGATAGCTTTATTTTCTACTTCTTCGCGGGCATGGCGGTGGTCAGCGCGGCGCTGATGGTCACGCGCCGCAACGCCATTCACAGTGCCGTTTTTCTCATCACCACGCTGCTCGCTACCGCCGGCATCTTCCTGCAACTCCGCGCCGAATTCCTCTTCATCTCGCAGATTATTCTCTACGTCGGCGGCATCATGGTTCTGTTCATCTTTGTGATCATGCTTGTCCGCCTGGACGTTCCCCTGCCGCAAATCCGCTCGCGCACACAGAAATGGATCGCGCTTCTGGTCGCCCTCGCGGTTGGTGTCGAAGCGGGCGTGGTGCTGTGGCTCGCGCGCAAAGTTCCGGGCCAGGGCCTGCTGATTCCGAACGCAGCGCCCGCCGACAAGCTACCACCCAACACGGAAGAGCTCGCAAAGGGACTATTCGGCATGTATCTTCTCCCCTTTGAGATCGCCAGCGTCTTGCTGCTTGTCGCGATGGTGGGAGCCGTGGTGATGGCCAAAAAGAGGACCGACGCATGATGCCCATCGGACATTACCTGTTCCTGAGCCTGGCGCTCTTCTTGATCGGCGCCATCGGCGTCATCACGCGCCGCAATGTCATCATCGTGCTGATGTCCATCGAGTTGATCCTTAACGCGGTCAACATCAACCTGGTTGCCTTCTCGCGTTATTTCGGCGACGTCGCGGGGCAAGTCTTCGCCCTCTTCATCATCGCCGACGCTGCTGCGGAGGCGGCCGTGGGCCTCGGCATCATCATCGCCTTTTTCCGCAACCGCGAAACCGTCCTCGCCGACGAAATGGATCTCCTCAAATGGTGAGCCCTCATTCCCATTTGCCATTTAGGGCCGCCCGCCGCGGCGGGCGGGCGCCTTTTGTAGATAGGGCGCGCCCATGATCTCTACCGTGTATTTCCTCTCTCATCTCTGGCTCATCCCGCTCTTTCCGCTGCTAGGCGCCGCGGTGATGTTTTTCTTTGGCCGCCGCCTGTCGAAAGAGGCCGTCAACCTGTTCTGCGTCGGCAGTGTGTTTCTTTCCTTCCTGCACGCACTTGGCGCGGTCTTGCAACTCATCGCGCTTCCCGCTTCCCAGCGCCTCTATCAGCAAGTCCTTTTCCAATGGGTGACGCCGGGCGCCATGCCCTCCTCCACGGGCCTGGTTAACTTCGTCGCGGACTGGGGTTATCTCCTCGACCCGCTTTCCTGCGTGATGGTCATCGTCGTCACCTTCGTCGGCTTCCTCATTCACGTCTACTCGATCGGGTATATGGCTCACGAAGGCGGCTATTACCGTTTCTTTGGCTACCTCAATCTCTTTATGTTCTCGATGCTCACACTCGTTCTCGCCAACAATCTTCTGCTGCTCTTCGTCGGCTGGGAAGGCGTGGGTCTCTGCAGCTATCTACTCATCGGATTCTATTTTCTGAAGAAGTCCGCCGCTGACGCCGGGAAAAAAGCCTTCATCGTGAATCGCATCGGCGACGCGGGTTTTCTCCTCGGCCTCCTGCTCGCCGCAACGACCTTTGGGACGGTTCGTTTCACCTCGCAAGGCCTTGCCGATCCCGCCGCCTTCCCCGGAATTCTGCAGACTCTGGCTGCGCTGGTAGGGCAGCCCCATTTCGCCTACGGCGCGCCCATCTTCACCGCGATCGCTTTGCTTCTCTTTGTCGGCGCGGCGGGAAAGTCCGCGCAGATCCCGCTCTACGTTTGGCTCCCGGACGCGATGGAAGGCCCCACGCCAGTCAGCGCATTGATCCACGCCGCCACCATGGTCACCGCGGGCGTGTACATGGTCGCCCGCATGAGCGCCATCTATCAGTTGGCCCCCGCCGCGATGGACGTCGTCGCTATCGTCGGAGCCGCCACCGCGATCTTTGCCGCTACTATGGCTGTCGTCCAAACCGACATCAAGAAGGTCCTCGCCTATTCCACCATCAGCCAGCTTGGCTATATGTTTCTCGCTCTTGGCGTCGGCGCGTTTGCCGCGGGCATCTTTCATCTTATGACTCACGCCTTCTTCAAAGCCCTGCTGTTCCTGGGCGCAGGCAGCGTCATCCATTCGCTCTCTGGCGAGCAGGACATCCGCAAAATGGGCGGCCTGCGCTACGCCATTCCTGCTACTTCGGTGCCATTCATGATTGCTACGCTGGCAATTACGGGAGTCCCAGGCTTTTCCGGCTTTTTCAGTAAAGACGAAATCCTGGGCCATGCCTTCAATCGTCACCTGATGATGGATCGGTATTTTGCACTCTGGGCCATTGGAATCGTTACCGCGGGCTTGACTGCCTTCTACATGTTTCGCCTGCTGTTCCAGACCTTTTACGGAATGTCGCGCGTTTCGAATGAACTGGAAGGCCACATCCACGAATCGCCGAAGACCATGACGGTTCCGCTGATGATCCTGGCCTTTTTTTCGATCGTTTCTGGGTGGCTGGCCCTGCCTATTCTGTGGGGCGAAGAAAGCCCGTTCGCGCGTTTTCTGGAACCATCCGTGCGAGGGATCCAGACGGACACGGGCGCTATTACTTTCGGCCACCACACCCTGCTGGCTGAATATGCGCTCATGGCCGCTTCCGTGGCTTTTGTCGGGCTAGGTTTCTGGCTTGCGCACAAGCTCTATCTCGACAATCCGAAACTGCACGGCCAGCTCGCCGCGTCCTGGCCTCGGCTGCACAATTTGCTCATTCATAAGTACTACGTCGACGAAATTTACGACGCCCTGTTCGTCAATCGCATCAAGGATCTCAGCACAGCTCTCGGCTTCTTCGACGCCAAAGTCATCGATGGCCTCGGAGTCGACGGAGCCGGATGGCTCGCGCGTTTCTCCTCCCGGATATCCATGTGGTGGGACAAATGGGTGGTGGACGCCCTGGTGAATCTGCTCGGCTGGTTCCCCAAATTTCTCAGCATGCCCGTGCGGATGTTCCAGACCGGTCTTTTCTCCACCTATGCCGTGTTCATCCTGATCGGTTTGGCGATTTTGCTCGGGTTTTACGGCCACCACGTACAGACGTTTGTGCGCACGTTGCACTGAAAGGCGATTCGCATGGAGCATTCTTCGACACATCTCCTCAGCGTGATTCTGTTCACGCCGCTTGCGGGCGCGCTGCTCCTGCTGTTCATTCCGCGCGATTCGCAAGTGCTTCACCGCCTGGTCGGCAATCTCTTCGGCGTGCTTGGGTTTCTTGTCTCGCTCCCGCTCATGGTTCATTTTCCCACTGGCAGCGGGGATTATGCGTTCAAGGAAACCGCCGATTGGATCCCCTCGATTGGCGCGAAATATTCGCTGGGCGCGGATGGCATCAGCATGCTCCTCGTCATGCTCACCACGCTTCTCGGCATGATCGCCATCACTTCCTCCTGGAGCGCCATCCAGCAGCGGACTAAGGAATACTACATCCTGCTGCTTCTGCTGCAGACCGGCATGCTCGGTGTGTTTCTTTCACTCGACTTTTTTCTCTTCTACGTTTTCTGGGAAGTCATGCTCGTACCGATGTACTTCCTCATCGGCGTCTGGGGCAGCGAGCGACGCCTCTACGCGGCCATCAAGTTTTTCCTGTACACCCTCGCAGGCTCCGTCATCATGCTGCTCGCCATCCTGGCGCTTTATTTCAACTACGCGAAGACTCTGCCGCAAGGCGCTATCGGCACTTTTGACATCCCCACGCTCCTCGCTGCAGCCCAGCAGTTTCCGGACGGCCTGAAAATCTGGCTCTTCTGGGGATTCTTCTTCGCTTTTGCCATCAAGGTTCCGATGTTCCCGTTTCACACCTGGCTGCCCGACGCGCATACCGAGGCGCCTACAGCCGGCTCCGTCATCCTCGCCGGTGTTCTCCTGAAAATGGGCACGTACGGATTCCTTCGTTTTTCGCTGCCGCTTCTTCCGGCCGATGCCGCCTTGCGTGCCAAAATCGTTCACATCGTCATCGCGCTTTCGCTCATCGGCATCATCTACGGCGCCGTGGTCTGTCTGATGCAAAAGGACATGAAGCGCCTCATCGCCTACTCTTCCGTCAGCCATCTTGGGTTCTGCACCCTCGGCATCTTTGCCCTCACGCCGCAGGGCCTCGCCGGCAGCGTCCTTCAGCAGATCAATCACGGCATCTCCACTGGCGCGTTGTTCCTCATCGTCGGTGTTCTGTATGAGCGCCGCCACACGCGATTAATCTCCGAATTCGGCGGCTTGGCCACGCCTATGCCCAACTTCGCGGCGATCTACCTCATCGTCAGCCTTAGTTCGCTGGGCATGCCCCTGCTCAACGGCTTCATTGGGGAGTTCACCATTCTGCAGGGCACCTTCGTTGTCAGCAAAGCATGGGCCGCTTGGGCGTCGCTGGGCATCGTTCTCGGCGCCGCGTATCTTTTGTGGCTCTACCAGCGGACCATGTTTGGCCCGGTCACGCATGATGTGAACAAATCGCTTCCTGATCTCAACCTTCGCGAATACGCCGTGCTGCTTCCTCTCGTTGCGATTGCCTTCTGGATCGGCATCTACCCCAAGCCGTTCTTCGCCTATATCGAAAGGCCCGTCCAGCGCATCGTGCAGCAGGTGAATCCCGGCTTTTATCAGGCGAATCGCCAACCGCCCCCATCCGCGCCTGTCATCGCGCCAGCGATGGAGGTCAAGTAGCCGACTCCCATGCACTTCTCTTTCCTCGACGCGGTCATCAAATACATTCACGGCGACGGAATCACCGTCTTGCCGCAGATGGAGCTGCTTCTTTTCGCGCTCGGCATTTTGATCTTTGATTTTTTGCTGGAGAAAAAAGAAAAGCATCTGAACGCGGGCCTTGCGCTGCTCGGAGTCGCCGCCAGCGCGGTCGGGCTCGTCATGCAGACCAAGCGCTTTAATCTGCAGCATGAATCCCGCCCCGAATTGCCTGGAATCCTCGGCTTCCAAAACTCTGTCGTCGTCGACGGCTATTCACTCTTCTTCGGCGCAATTTTTCTGGCCGCCACCGCGTTGGTGATCCTACTCTCCGTCCGCTATCTCGATCTGGAGCGTGAACAGGAAGGCGAATACTACGCACTAATTCTTCTCGCATGCATCGGCATGATGTTTATGGCGTCCGGCACCGACCTGATCGTCATGTTCCTCGGCCTTGAAACCATGGCCCTCAGTTTTTATGTCCTCTCCGGCTACCTGCGTCGGGAAAATCGCTCCAACGAAGCAGCCCTGAAATATCTGCTTCTTGGCGGCTTCAGCACCGGTATCCTCGCTTACGGTTTCTCGCTCCTCTACGGGCTTACCGCCAGCACCAGCATCCTGGACATAGGCAGCACACTCGACCGCCGGTTCCAATACGTAGCCGGTCGCGGCATGGCTGACTGGCTCTTGATTCTTTCTTTCGTCACCGTCGCCGCCGGCATGTTTTTCAAGATTGCGGCCGTTCCGTTCCACCAGTGGGCGCCCGACGTTTATGAAGGCGCGCCCACGCCGATCGCCGCGTATGTCAGCGTAGCTTCCAAGACCGCCAGTTTCGCGCTGCTCCTCCGGCTGTTCATCTGGGTCTTTGGCGGCTCGCAACCCATGTGGCAGGGCCTGGTAGCGGGCGTTGCCATTGCTTCGCTCACCTGGGGCAATCTCGCCGCGCTCACGCAAAACAACATCAAGCGCCTGCTCGCTTACTCTTCCATCTCTCACGTCGGTTACATTCTTCTCGGCCTGGCCGCTGGGAACGAAACCGGACTGACGGGAATCATCTACTATCTGATCGCCTACGCCTTCATGACCATCGGCGCTTTCGCCGTCGTCGTCGTGCTCCGCCAGCGCGGCATCATCGGCGACGAACTGGACGACCTCGACGGCCTCTACCAACGCAGCCCCGCCGCTGCCGTTCTCCTGCTCATCTTCATGCTTTCGCTCGCCGGCATTCCCCCGACGGCCGGCTTCATGGGCAAGTACTTCATCTTTCTTGCGCTCATTGAATCGCACCATCCCGTGCTGGCGATTTTCGCTGCGCTCTATATCGTTCCCGCGCTCTACTACTATTTCCGCGTTGTAGTTCACGCCTGGCTGAAAAAGCCCGGCGACGCGCCAGCACCTTTGATGACGAACGCGCAAGCGATCGCCCTCGGCGCGGCCCTGTTTGTAACCCTCGCCGCGGGGTTGTATCCTGAGCCGTTCGCCAGGCTCGCTCACTATGCCCTTGGAATCCAACGATAAAGCTCCCCCGGACGGGAAGGACTTGCGGAGACCCACGGCTCTTTCGGGGCAGCTCGGCGCGGCCATGGAGTTGCCCTTTAGTTTTGTGGGAGCGATTTGCGTGGGCGGACTCATTGGCTATTTCCTCGATAAGTGGCTGCACACGGGACCCTGGTTGATGGTGGTTTTCGGGTGTTTCGGTTTTGCCGCTGGCATTCTGGAGATCATGCGGAAGTTCAAGCCCAATGGCTCAGGCAAAGGCGATGGCCGACCTTCTCTCTAAACCCCCAGATCCAAGCGTTCCGGGGGAACGAGTGGTCCGTCGGGTCAGCCTGCTGATTCCGATTTTTGGCTTGGCGGCGGGAGCCGTGGCGTCCCTGTTGGGTTATTGGGACTGGGCGGAGGGGCTTTGTCTGGGGTCGGCCCTCGCGTGGCTCAATTTCCGCTGGCTGAAGAGGGGAATTTGGGCCTTTACGGCTGGGGCAGCCGTAGAAAACAGCGCAGGGAAGCGGCATACGTCCGGTACAGTGTATTTGGCGGCGGCGTTCCGCTATATCTTGATAGGGCTCGCCCTATATGCTATTTTTGAGTTTCTGCATGTTTCCCTCGTAAGCTTAGCCGTGGGGTTGTGCGCCTTTGCAGCCGCAATCATCACGGCAACTGTGTGGGAAATCGTACAAACCGGTCGAATGAGGAGCTGAGCCCGTCCCGGGCACAAACAGGCGATGGAAGAACAGATCAGTCCGATAACCCACCTGGTAAATCATTACCTCGGTCCGCTAGCATTGGCGATCCTTCAGGCGCTTCATATTCCTTCAGAGAACCCGGAGCTACCTATCCCCGAGCCGCTGATTATGGCCACGTTGGTCCTGCTTCTGGTGGTGATCCTGGCGCTGATTCTGAAGCGCCGCCTTTCCGTAGAGAAGCCTGGAACGATGCAGCAGGTCGCGGAACTTCTGATCACCAATCCCATGAAGTTGGGGATACGAGACATTTTGGACGACAGCGCCGGGCATCACGCGCGCTCCTACATCCCGCTTATCGGCAGTATCAGCATCTTCATCCTGTTTTCCAATTTGTTCAGCCTGTTTCCGTTGTTCAGCGCACCAACGGGAGACGTTGCCGTGCCGCTGGCGTGTGCCAGCGTGATTTTCATTTTCTTCAACTGGCAAGGCATCCGGCACCATGGCGTGTTTGGATACCTCAAGCATTTCGCCGCTGGGACCAAATGGTGGATCGCCTGGCTGATTATGCCGGTGGAAATCATCAGTACGCTGGCGCGGCTGCTGTCACTGACGGTCCGTCTTTTCGCCAATATTTTTGCGAGTGACATGATTTACGGCCTGTTTTTGAGCCTGCTGGTTCAGGCTACGCTGTTTGTTTCGGGAAAGTCGCCCATTGCGGGCATAGTAGTTGCAATTTTCCCAGCGTTGATCCCGCTGCTGTTCATCGCTCTGCACCTGCTTGTGGCTTTTGTGCAGGCCATCATTTTCACGGTTCTGCCGGCCTCCTACGTGGGGATGGCAACGGCAGAGGAGCACTAGTCGAGATTTGCCGGCGAGGTTGCCGGCAATGTGCCGCTTCAGCGTGAGCCCGGCTGCACGGTGTCCGGGAACCACCACCTGGCGGTAATTCATAGGAGGAAGAAATGAAGAAGTGGAGAATGTTGTTGGTGGCAGCGACCCTTTTGATGGTGTTTGCGCCTGCGGCTTTTGCGCAGGGCGCTGCAGGAGGGGGAGAGAGCCACGGGGCCCTTTGGATTGCGGCGGCTTTCGGCATGGGTATCGCCGCGTTTGGATGCGGCCTGGGCCAGGGCAAGATCGGCGCAGCCGCTTTGGAAGGCATCGCTCGGAATCCGGGAGCGGCCGGGAGTATTTTCACCCCGATGCTGTTGAGCCTGGCGTTCGTGGAGACGCTGGTACTGTTTACGTTTCTGATGATCCTGATCAAGGTTAAGTAGAGTTTTTAGTTCGAGTTTGAGAGGGCCGCTCCGGGTGACCGGGGCGGCCCTTTTGTTCTTGAGAAGGAGATGTTAGCGCCGCGGCGAAAGAGAAATGCGAGTTTTCGTCCTACCGAGCGGAGAGTATCAGATTTTGCGAAAGCACAATTCCGAGCACGTGGTTGGGCAGGAGTCCCAGATAAACCGTCGCCAGCGCGGCAACAACCACCACCATCGCCGCCGTAGGGCTCAGGCCGGTCGCCGCGCCCGCAGGAACGTCGCCCTTGTGCTCGCGCATGTACATCACCACGATCACGCGGAGATAGTAGTATGCGCCGATGGTGCTGTTGATCGTCATCAGCACGGCCAGCCAGATCAGCTTTGAATTGATGGCCGCCTTGAACACATAGAATTTGCCGAAGAATCCCGCCGTAATCGGCATGCCCAGCAAGGAAAGAAGGAACAGAGTCATCGCTGCGGCGGCAAATGGTTGTCGTGTCCCGAGGCCGGCAAAGTCGTCCAGCGTCTGGTAGCTCTCGCCCTTCCCGCCAATTTCCGAAACAATCGTGAACGCGCCGACCTTCACCAGCGAATAGCCCAGCAGGTAAAACAGCACCGCCGCGTACGCCGGGGCGGCACCGGTGTTCGGGTCCAGCTTCATGGTGGTCACCGCGGTAAAGGCCACCAGCGTATAGCCCGCGTGGGCAATCGAACTGTACGCCAGCATGCGCTTGACGTTGGTCTGCACCAGCGCGCCCAGGTTACCCACGAACATCGTGGCCACGGCCAGAATCCAGAACGCCCAGAACCAGAAATCCGTGGCTGCATGAATCGTGGTGAAGATCCTCAGCAGTAGCGCAAACGTCGCCGCCTTCGGTCCCGCGGCGAATAGCGCCGTCACCGGTGTAGGCGCGCCTTCATAAACGTCGGGGGTCCACACCTGGAAGGGAGCCGCCGCCACCTTGAAGCCCAGGCCGACCAGGATCAGCGTCAATCCGAGGCGCAGCAGATTGCTTGACGGATCGGTCGAAGCGATCTGCACCAGGTTCGTCGACCCGGAAGCTCCGTAAACCAGCGCGATGCCATACAGGAAAAAAGCCGTCGCAAACGATCCCAGCAGGAAGTATTTAACGGCCGACTCGCTGGACTTCACGGCGTCACGCCGGTAGCCCGCCAGTACGTAGCTCGAAATCGAAGACATTTCCAGGCCGATGAACGCCGTGAGCAATTCCTGTGCGGAAGCAAGCACGCCCATGCCAGCTGTGGCGAAGAGAATCAGCGCGTAGAATTCCGCGGACGCCAGATTTTCCCGCTCCAGGTACGAATCGGAAGCGAGTATCACCAGGAACGCCACGAGTCCCACCAACCAGTGGAAGAAGAGGCTATAGGTATCGAACTGAATCAGGCCGAAAAAGCCGCTGCCCATGTGGCCAAAGTAAGTCGCCAGCGTGCCCGCGGCCGCGCCGACCATCGCGAAGAGCGTCAGCCCCTGGCGGTTCTTCAGGAACGGCTGCAGCAGCATCAGCAGCACGCCAAAGCCGCACCAGATGGTTTCAGGCAGGACGCGAATCAAATCTGCGGCGCTGGGGGTCATTTAGCGGGAAACCGTCCTTGTTGGGGAATCTTGCTGGATTGTGGTGGCCAGCGCCGCCGGTTGCGACGGAGCCGCAGGCTTCACAGCCTCCTCAGCATATTTCGATTTTGTCTGCTCGATCACCCAGTCCACTGGGGCTGCTACCCGGCGCGTGAAATAGGGCGAGCCAAGGCCCATCCAGAGGGTGATTACGGCGAACACCACTAGGCCCCATTTTTCCCGCGCGTCAATGTCGGAGAGGCCGCGATTCTCGTCGTGGGTTACATCGCCGAAGAATACGCGCTGGTAGGCCCACAAGAGGTAGCAAGCGGAAAGAATGACGCCGGTCGCCGCCCAGCTTGCCCAGCCCCAGTGCACTTGATAGGTCCCAAGCAGAATCAGATATTCGCCGACGAATCCATTCAGCATTGGCAAACCCATCGAGCTCAAAGCCACGAACAGAAAGAACGCCGCGTATTGCGGCATCGGCTTGACCAGTCCGCCGTACTCGCTGATCTCAAACGTGTGCCGCCGGTCGTAGAGCATGCCGACCAGGAAGAAGAGCGCGCCGGTGGAGATTCCGTGCGCCAGCATCTGGTAAACCGCACCCTGCATGGAGATCGTGTGGAAGGTGAAGATGCCGAGCACTACGAAGCCCAGGTGGCTCACCGAAGAGTACGCCACCAGCTTTTTCAGGTTCGGCTGCACCAGCGCCACCAGCGCGCCATAGATGATGCCGATGATCGCCAGCACCGCTACATAAGGAGCCGCGCGATGCGACGCCTCCGGAAACAGGGGCAGGCAGAAGCGAATCATGCCGTACGTGCCCATCTTCAGCAGCACGCCCGCCAGAATAATCGAGCCCGCGGTCGGGGCCTCCACGTGGGCATCCGGCAGCCATGTGTGAAGAGGGAAGAGCGGCACCTTGATCGCAAAGGCGATGAAGAAGGAAAGAAACAGCAGCATCTCCGTCCGGGGCGCCAGATGGAAAGCAGCGCTCTGTAGCGTCAATTGAATAGCCGGCAGGTCGAACGTGCCGGTCAGGTTGTACAGCCACAAAATGCCGACCAGCATGAACGCCGAGCCGGCCATCGTATAAATGAAGAATTTGACCGCGGCGTATATGCGCCGGCCGTGGCCCCAGATGCCGATCAGGAACGCCATTGGGATCAGCATCACTTCCCAGAAGAGGAAGAATACGAAGAGGTCCAGCGCCAGGAACACGCCGATGATGCCGACCTCCAGCAACAGCAGCATCACGTGGAATTCCTTGATGCGGTGGTGCACGCCTTTCCACGAAGCCAGCACGCAGATAGGGGTCAGGAACGTGGTCAGAATCACCAGGAACATGCTGATGCCGTCCACGCCCAGGTGGTAATTGATCGGCGGAGAAGAAATCCAGGACTTGTACTCGGTCAGCGCATAACCCTGCGCCCCGATGGCCACCACGCGCAACAGGATCAGCGACAAGAGAAACTCGGCGACGGAAACCACGAAGGTCAGGCGGCGAATCCAGTACTCATCCTCGCTCTTCAGGCAGAGCAACGCCAAGGCGCCAATCGCCGGGAAAAAGATCAGGATCGAGAGGAGATGCCCGCTGAGTTCCATTAGCGCACTCCTCCAAAGAGGGCCGGATGCAGAATCGGCCAGAACACAATGCCCAGCAGGACCATCGCACCAACTACCACCCAAACCGCATAACTCCGCGTGTTGCCGGACTGCGCGTGCCGCAGCGTATCGCCAACCGACGCCGCCCCATCCGCAACGCCGTTCACCGCCCCGTCAATCATTCCGGCGTCCACAACCTTCCAAAACACATTCGTCGAGAGCCACATCAACGGGCGAACAATCACGGCTGCGTAGAGTTCATCCACGTAATATTTGTTGTAGAGCAATTTGTGGACGCCTGCCGACGTTCCGCGCTGGACCTTCTTGTTGTACATCCAGATGGCAACGACAAGGCCGACGGTTGCGGCTGCGAAAGCAACGCCAGAAAGCATCAGTTCCAGCGAATGGGCTGCCTCCCCGCCACCTTCTGTGGCCGCCCCGAAGACAGGGGAAAGGAATTCAGAGAAATAATCCTTGCCTCCCCAAAACGCGGGCGCGGCGAACCAGCCGCCGGTCAGAGAAAGGAATGCGAGGATCATCAGCGGCCCGGTCATGCTCAAGGGCGACTCGTGCACGTGCACCTTATGCTCGTCGTAGCGCTTTTCCCCCCGGAACGTCAGCCACACGAGCCGGAACATATAGAAAGAAGTAAGGATTGCGGCGAGCAACCCGACCGCGTAGAGAGCCTTACCGTTCGTTTCGTAGATGTAGGCCGAGAAGAGAATCGAATCCTTGGAGAAAAACGCCGCAAACGGCGGGAATCCGGCGATGGCAATTGTGCCGAACAGCATGCACCAGTAGGTGACCTTGATTTTTTTGCTCAGGCCGCCCATGTTCCACATGTCCTGCTCGCCGCCCATGGCGTGAATCACGCTGCCGGCGGAGAGGAAGAGCAGGGCCTTGAAGAAGGCGTGGGTCATGAGGTGGAAAATGCCCGCTCCGTAAGCGCGCACGCCGCAGGCCAGGAACATGTAGCCCAGTTGGCTGACCGTGGAATACGCCAGAACTTTTTTGATGTCGGACTGCACCAGCCCGATGGTCGCCGCAAAAAACGCCGTCGCGCAGCCCACGATCGCCACGATGTACATCGCCGTCGGTGCATGGGCGAACAGAACATGCGAACGCGCAACCATGTAAACGCCGGCGGTAACCATCGTTGCCGCGTGGATCAGGGCGCTAACCGGCGTCGGGCCTTCCATCGCGTCTGGCAACCAGACATAGAGGGGAAGCTGCGCCGACTTACCTGTGGCGCCCACGAACAGCAGAATGCACGCGACGGTTATGGTTCCGAACTGCCCCATGGCCTCCGGCTGCCACGTCGCGGCCTTCTCGAAGACGGTTTGGAAGTCCAGTGATCCAAACGAACGGAACAGCAAAAACATCCCCAGCATGAAACCAAAGTCGCCGATACGGTTGACGATGAACGCCTTTTTCCCCGCGTCCGCCGCCGATTTTTTCAGGAAGTAGAACCCGATCAGCAGGTAGCTGCACAAACCCACGCCTTCCCAGCCTACAAACAAAAGCACGTAATTCGCCGCCAGCACCAGGATGAGCATGAAGAACATGAACAGGTTGAGGTAAGAGAAGAAGCGGTAGTAGCCCTCTTCATGCGCCATGTATCCTGTCGAATAGATGTGAATCAGGAATCCGACGCCGGTGACCACCAGCAGCATCACCACGGTGAGATGATCGAGTTGCAGATCGAAGCCCGCGCGGAAATTTCCAGCGACGATCCAGTCGAAAAACGGCTTTACCCAGGCTTTGTGGCTGGTTTCGTAGTAACCGAGGAACTCGCGCACCGCCTCGACCGCGCACAGAAACGAAATGCCCGTGGAGCCGAGCGCGACGCTGTTCACGATCGGTTTCGACCACTTCGCGCCAAACAGCCCGTTGATCGCCGAGCCCAGCAGCGGGAGCAGCGGAATAATCCAGAGATTTTCAAGTATCGGCATTAGAGTTTTAGCAGGTCCACGTGCTCCACGTTCAGCGAACGCCGGTTACGCGCCGTAAGGATAATGATGCCCAGCCCCACCGCCGCTTCCGCCGCCGCCACTACGATCACGAACAGAACAAAAACTTCGCCATCGGACTTGCCCAGCGCCTGGCTGAACGCCACAAAAGCCAGATTGACCGCATTCAGCATCAACTCGATGGCCATGAAGATGGTGATGATGTTGCGCTTGAAAACGAACGCCACCACGCCCAGCCCAAACAGGATGGCGCTCAAGACCAGGTAGTAGCTTGTCGGGACCATGTCAGTTCTCCCGCTGGGCGAGGACGATTGCGCCCAGGATGGCAACCAGGATCAGGAACGATGTCAATTCAAACGGGTACACAAATTCCGAAAACAAGAGTTTCGATAGTTCGCGCGTGGAGGTGAGCGTTCCCTGGGCCGCCGCCGGCGCCAGTTGACTGCTGGACCGCGCAATCCCCGCGGCGATAATCAGGCCCAGCGCGAACGCCAGCGGAACCCCACCAAAAGTAGCCATCTTCGAAATGTTTGTACGCTCTTCCACACCCGCGTTCAGCAGCATAATGACGAAAATGAACAGCACCATCACCGCGCCGCCATACACGATGATCTGTACCGCCGCGACGAATTCCGCGCCCATCAGCAGGTATAGGCCCGCCAGCGACACCATTACCAGAATCAGCGACAATGCGCTGTGAATCGGATGGCTTTGCAGGATCAGGGCCACCGCCCCGAAGACCGCGAGGCCCGCCAGCAGAAAGAAAATCACCAGAACGGCGCTCATTACTTGATTCTCCACATTAGAATCGCGCTGGTCAGCACCACGTTGGCGATGGAAACCGGCAACAAAAACTTCCAGCCGAAGTCCATTAACTGGTCATACCGGAAACGCGGCAGGGTGGCGCGCATCCAGATATAGAAGAACAGCACCGCGCCGACCTTTGCGAAAAACCAGAACGGCCCCTGAATCACGTCATTCACGGCCGGGACAAGAAAGAGCGCGAAACCGATTAGCGTAAACACCGAACCCAATCCCGGCAGAATCAAGCGGCCAAGAATCGTTTCGTACCGGATTCCGTCGTAGAACACCCACAATCCCAGCGGTATGAAGATAACGGAGGGCAGATAGTGCGTGATGGTCCAGGAATCGGGGAAAGGAGACAGCCAGCCGCCAAAAAACAAAATCGTGAACAGCGACGACACCGCGATCATGCTGGTGTATTCGCCGATGAAGAACATCGCGAATTTCATCGAGGCGTACTCGGTGTGAAAGCCCGCGACCAGTTCCGATTCCGCTTCCGGCAGATCGAACGGCACTCGGTTCGTCTCCGCGATGGCGGCGATGAAGAAACAGATGCAGCCGATAATTTGCGTGAAGCCTCCGCCGCCTTTGGTCAGGCCGACGATGTTCCAGCTGAGCAATCCGAAATCTCCGGCTTGTTTCTCGACGATGTGCTTCAGGCTCAAATCCCCGGCGAT
>DASYXF010000165.1:0-4841 GCA_035935335.1 Candidatus Acidiferrum sp. | reverse complement strand
CTCTACTTCGCCCGCGCTACCAGTTCTGGAGCAAGGTGCTGCGGAACGTAATCGTCGGCCATGCCCGGCACGCTGTACTCGTATGGCCCGCGGTAAATAATGGGGAGTTTTCCGCCGAAATTGTCGTGCGGCACGGGCGTGGGAACTGACCATTCGAGTGTTGTGCCATGCCAGGGATTCTGGTCTGCCTTCTTGCCATTGATCCAGCTCGAAAAGAAATTCCAGTAGAAGAACAGCTGTGCCGTCGCGGTGATTATCGCGGCAATGCTGATGAAGAGATAGACAGCGTGCATCTCAGTCATGTAATGGACCGCCTCAGTGCTCGAATACCGGCGCGCGTCGCCTTCGTAACCGAGATAGTGCATGGGCATGAAAATGCTGTACACGCCGACGAAGGTGCACCAAAAGTGGATTTTGCCGAGGGTTTCGTTCATGTGGCGACCAAACATCTTCGGGAACCAGAAGTACGATGCCGCAAACATGGCGAAGATTGCCGCCACGCCCATGATCAGGTGGAAATGGCCGATGACGTAGTACGTGTCATGCAGGTAGAGATCAAGCGCCGGCTGGGCCAGGAATATTCCCGAAAGCCCGCCGGTGACGAAGAGCGATACGAACCCGATAGCGAAGAGCATCGCGGCGGTGAACTGGATGCGTCCGCCCCAGAGCGTGCCGAGCCAGTTGAAGGTTTTGATGGCTGAAGGCACACCGATGACCAGCGTCAGCACCGAGAACGCGATGGCAGAATAGGGGCTCATGCCGCTGATGAACATGTGATGGCCCCAAACCGTAAAGCTCAGGAAACCAATCGCGCTGAGGGAATAGACCATGGCTTTGTAGCCGAACACGGGCTTGCGCGAAAAAGTGGACAGCACATGTGAAATGATGCCCATGCCGGGAAGAATCGCGATGTACACCTCGGGATGGCCGAAGAACCAGAACAGGTGCTGATACAACAGCGGTGAACCACCTGAGTGATTCAACAATTGGCCGCTGACGCTCAAGCCGCCGGGGATGAAGAAACTGGTGTAAGCGAGCCGATCGAGCAGCACCAAAATGCAAGCAGCCAGCAATACACCGAACGCCAAAACGGCGAGGCAGGCCGTGATGAACCAACCCCAGACCGTCAGCGGCATGCGCATGAGGGACAGACCCTTCGCGCGCAAATCAATCGTCGTGGCCAGGAAATTCAGCCCGGACATCAGCGACGCGCCACAGAAGAGCGCGATGCTGACGACCCAGAGCGTTTGCCCCAGCCCCTGCCCCGGGCCCGCGATCTCACCGATGGAGCTCAGTGGCGCGTAAGCCGTCCAGCCGCTGATCGGCGCGCCGCCCGGAACAAAAGCGGCTGCGAGAAGAACAATCATCGCCAGGAAAGTGACCCAAAACGACAGCATGTTGATGCGGGGGAAGGCCATATCGGGCGCGCCGATTTGAATCGGCAGAAAATAGTTGCCGAAGCCGCTCTGCGGCACGGTGGTCAGCACAAAAAAGACCATCAACGTGCCGTGCATCGTGACAGTGCGGAGGTAATCCTCGGGCGTCATGATGCCATTGGCAAAACCCCAGATATGCGCGTTAGGCCAGCCGAGATGAATGCGCATCAGCACCGAAAGAATCATTCCGATGGTTACAGCGGACAGACCCAGCAGGATGTACTGCGTCCCGATAATTTTGTGATCGAGGCTGAAAATATAATGTCGAATAAAACCCTTCGGGGCTTCTGCGTGATGAACCGAATGCGCGTGCGAACTCATCGAATCCCTCCCCAGAGGGCTGAGTTCATTCTAGGAGTTCTCATCATTGTGCGTTTTGCGCCTCCTGCTGCTGCTCCCACTTCTCGAAATCGGCGTCCGACATCACGTGCATCATGGCGTGCATGTGGTAGTGGTTGGAGCCACACAGCTGATTACAAGTGATCTCAAAGTCGCCCGTAGTCGTGGTCGTGAAATGAATCGGAATGACCAGGCCGGGCACGGCGTCCTGTTTGACGCGCAGCTCGCGGACAAAAAAGCTGTGAATGACATCCTGCGACCGGATGAGCAGCTCGATGGGCCGCCCCACGGGAACGTACAAATCCGGGGAAACGATGTCGTCCTTGCTCGCCGGATCGTTCGGATCGAGCCCAAGCGGATTGCCGACCGAAGCATCAATCAATTTCGGGTTGAGCTTGCCGAACTGGCCGTCAGGTCCCGCGTAGCGGAAGTTCCAGACAAATTGCTGTCCCGTGACTTCGACTTGCAAAGCCCCGGGGGCTGGTCCGCCGAAGTGCACCTGTCCCCAAGCGTGCTGCGCCATCACGCCCAGCCCGACGAAGATAATCAACGTGGCTGTGGTCCAGATGACTTCGAGAGTGTGGCTGCCGCGCACGAAGCGGGCTTTCTGGCCATGATCCCGGTATTTGAACACCAACCAGGCCAGAGCCACCTGCGCGAGAACGAAGACGATTCCCGTCGCAACCAGCGTGATCATGAATTGTTGATCGATTTCATGCCCAACGGGAGTGATGGCTGGGGGAAACCACCAGGTCTTGGCGATGTGAAAGTAAAGTGTGGAACCAACTAGAATCAAGAGAACGATGGCCAGTAAAACTGCGGGTGCTGCCGAACCAGAACACGACTTTCTCAAACCCATTTCCTCCGCTCCAAAAATTGGAAAAGGCTGTGGACGTGACTTTCGTCGCGGGCCATAACATCCGAGTTGCAGATTTTTCGTTTCCAAACGCTCCATCATATACGGGGGAGAAAAAAATTCAAGGAAGAATCCTTAAGTTTTTTTCAGGAACGCTAAACGCTCAGAGTCCTCGAGACCAATTCTTGGTGCGGTCGAGTGGATTCGAACCACCACGGTATTGCTACCGTCAGCCCCTCAAGCTGATGCGTCTGCCAGTTCCGCCACGACCGCACTCGGGACCTGCAAAAAGATTCTAGCAGAATCGAAGCTCATTTGTGAGGTACTGGAGGCTGAGGCGAGGGCGTTGGCGTTGGCGTCGTCGCCGGCGCATTCGCTGGCGGCGCGGAAGGCTTGGACTGCGCGGGAGCCGCCGGCAGAGTCTGCTCGAGGACTGAGCCGCTGCCGACTTCCGTCGGAGCGCGTTTCAAGGACAGCGCCACCGAGCTCATCATGAACACGATCGCGCACCAAGTCGTCGCTTTCGTCAAGAATGTCGCGGCGCCGCGCGGGCCAAACGCCGTCTGGCTCCCCGCTCCGCCAAACGCACCTGCGAGATCCGCCGCCGAGCCGCTTTGAAGCATGATGACGAAAATCAGCAGGAAGCAAACCAGGATGTGCAGCGTCACAAGAACGAAACTATAGCGCCAGCCGAGGACCACCAACCCGGCGCCGGCCAAAAGTGCGATCGACCATTTCACTTGCCAAGGCATCTGAACTCCACTTCGGCCTGAACCGAAGGCCGCTCAAAAATTTACGATTGCGGAAAACGCCTGCGGGTCCAGGCTCGCTCCGCCAATGAGGGCGCCGTCAATTTCCGTTTGCGCCATCAACCCGCGGATATTGTCCGGCTTGACGCTTCCGCCATACAAAATTCGCAACGCCGAAGCCCGCTCCGCAGTAAACCGCTTCGCGGCGAGACCCCGAATGAACCGATGGGCTTCGGAGGCAAGCTCCGGAGTGGCCGTGCGGCCCGTGCCAATAGCCCACACCGGCTCGTAAGCAATCAGAATACGCGAGAACTCGGCGCCGGTCAACGCGCCGATGCTGCCTTCGAATTGCCGTTCCAGGACTCGTTCGGTGTGGCCCGCCTCGCGTTCCTGTAACGATTCGCCGATGCAGACAATCGGCTGCAGATTCGCATCCACCGCCGCCTTGAGCTTGCGGCCCACCGTTGCATCGGTTTCACCGAAGAATTGCCTGCGCTCCGAATGTCCCAGAATGACAGCGCGGCAGCCAGCCTCGGCCACCATGCGCACGGAAACTTCGCCTGTGAACGCGCCTTCGCGCTCCCAATGCGCGTCCTGTGCTGCGATGGAAATCGTCGTTCCTTTTGTGGCTTCAACAGCAGCTGCAAGCGCCGTGAATGGCGGAGCGACGATGATGTCGCAATGATTGGAGGATGCAACCAGCGGCTTGAACGCTTCGAAAAATGCACGCGTTTCCGCCTGCGTCTTGTACATCTTCCAATTGCCGGCGATCACAGGACGGCGCAAAACAGTCTCCTAACGAGGCGTAAGCGCCTCGACTCCGGGCAGCTTCCGGCCGGCGAGAAACTCAAGCGAAGCGCCGCCGCCCGTTGAAATGTGTGAAATCTTGCTTGCGACTCCCGCAGCTTCCACTGCGGCAACGCTGTCGCCCCCGCCGACTATCGTCGTCGCACCTTTGCCCGTTGCTTCAGCTACGGCGCGCGCAACTTCCAGTGTTCCGCGCGCGAACGCCGGCTTCTCGAACACCCCCAGCGGGCCATTCCACACAATCGTACGCGCTTTACCAATCTCCTTGCGGAACAACTCAATCGTCCTTGGCCCGATGTCGAGTCCCATCCAATCCGCCGGCGTGCTCTCCACGGAGGAAATCTGCGTCGGAGCTCCTTCTTCCGGCGCCCGCGCCAGGACGTGATCCACCGGAAGAACGATGCGAAAACCTCTTTCGCGCGCCTCGCCTATGAGCGTCAGCGCAAGCTCAACCTTATCCTCTTCCACGAGCGATTTCCCAGTTGGGAATCCCTTAGCGCGGAAAAATGTGTACGCCATCGCTCCGCCAATCAGCATCGCGTTGGCCGTTTTCATCAAATTTTGAATCACTTCGATTTTATCCGATACTTTCGCCCCGCCGAGGATGGCTAGAAACGGCCGCTCCGGATTCGTGATGGCCTTTCCCAGATATTC
>DASYXF010000164.1:0-20411 GCA_035935335.1 Candidatus Acidiferrum sp. | reverse complement strand
TCTGAACGGCCACCTGATCCCGCTCGGCGAACTTCCGAGCCGCGTGCATGAACTCGATTCCTCGCACGAGATTGTCGCCCACTGCCGCAGCGGCAAGCGTTCGGCGGAAGCCGTGGACTTTCTGCGCAAGGCGGGTTTCCGGAAAATTTATAACTTGCACGGCGGCATCCTGGCGTGGTCCACGGAAGTGGATCCTTCCGTTCCGCGTTACTAGCTTGGTGGCACAGCCATTCCTGGCTGTGCGGCCGAGCCAACGGGAGCAAACGCCGCACAGGCAAGAATGCCTGTGCCACTCGAGCCCGAACTTGTGTTTCTCCACTCGCGCCGTTATCTTGGAATCGTCACTAAAATGCTGAAAAGTTTTTCAAGGGGAGGGATCCTTGGCTGGCACAAAAGTCACCATTCTCAATAATGGCCCACTGCGCGTCGAAGGCGATTTCACAGTGGTGGATCAGAACGGCAAAGAGTTTGGCCTGGGCGGGCGCACGGCGGTTTCCTTCTGCCGCTGCGGGGGTACCGGGAACGCCCCGTTTTGCGACGGAACGCACAAGCGGAATGGTTTCTCCTGCATCACCGAAGCCCGCGATTTACCCCCAAAACCCTGAGAAACACTGACTCAGGGCAGTTTGAGACTGTCTCAGCATGAGACTTTGCACAGATTCGGGACGATAGTGCCTAAACCCCTGCTAACTCTCTGGATACATTAGCGATAGTGTTTCAATTTCGGACTGAGACGTGGCCTCTCCTGTCTCGTTTCCAGTCTCAAGCCTTCCCCCGGATTCTGCGGACTTTCAATAAGTCTTTCATTTCCTTAATTTTATAGTACCTCTAACAGCCGACAGAAAAGGGCATGGACGTGCTATTTCACGCCCTGTCCGGTTTTCTCCGGCATTTGGGGGTTGTTTTGGGCGATAGGGGGCAAATCACAGGGTTCTTCCGCAAAGAGCGCGGAAATCTGCCCGCCATTGCCTATGGTGTTCTCGGAGCCCTCTACCTCTTCGTCGTTTACTATTCCCGGCAATCCCACGTTTTCGGTGCGCCCACCAATTATCTCTACCTGGAAGTGGGCGGCTCGCTCCTTTGCTTCTGCTACGCCGCGAATGCGCTGGTTCGCTTCCGCGGCACGCATGATCGCATCGCACTGATCCTGGCATTCGGCTTTGTACTTTCCGGAACCATCGAGACGATCGGCTATTTCGGCCTGAATAGTCTGTTGCGTTCGGGAGCGGTCGCTCTCTCGCATGTGCCGATGGGCTGGATGGTCGGCCGCACGATGCTTGCGGTATTGCTTCTGGCCGCGCTTGCCGTGGAGCGCTTCATGCCCACGGCGCGTCAACCCAGCCGCGAAACCGCCGGCGCGCTCTTTGTGGTTGCCGCCGCCGCGTACATTACGAGCGCCGCTTTCATGGCCGCTCCGGCAGCGCCTGTGGCCCAGGCCGGCGCATTTTTCTCTCGCCCCTGGGAACTTCTTCCCGGCGGACTGTTCGCCCTGGCCGCTCTCTTTTTCTACCGCCGCTATCAGGCGGAGAAGAAAAATGAGAGCGACGCTTCGCTTTACGATTATTCGCTGTTCCTTGTCGCCTTGCTGAACGCCGCTTGCCACGCCGCGGCGCTATTTTCCCAGCGCCTGTTCGACGGCCCGTTCTTCTTTGCGGAACTCAATAAAGTAGCCAGCTACGCGATCATGCTGGGCGCCGCTTTAATCGACCAGGCTCGCCTGTTCGACCAGGTGCGCACGATGGCGGTCAGCGATCCTCTAACGGGACTCGCCAACTACCGCCGCCTGATCGCCGTGATTGAGTCGGAACTCGATCGTTCGCGCCGGACGCAGCGGCCTTTCAGCATCGTGCTGCTCGATATGGACGGATTGAAAGCGATCAACGATCGTTACGGTCATCTGGTCGGCAGCCGCGCGCTGGTTCGCCTTGGAAAAACGCTGAAGCATCATTCGCGCGCCATTGATACGCCGGCTCGTTATGGCGGAGACGAATTCGCGCTGGTTCTTCCCGAAGCGCCTAAGGAGATCGCCTCCCGCGTTTCCGGCCGCATCCGCGAACGCCTCTCGATGGAAACCGAAGAACCTGCGCTTTCCGTCAGCGCCGGAATTGCCGCGTATCCCGAAGACGGCGACTCCGCGGAGAAACTTTTGGGCGCGGCCGACCGCGCGCTCTACCGCATGAAGCACCGCGGGACTGGCAATCCAATAAATTCCATCACGCGCATTGCCGCGTGCCTGTGAGGATGACGAAAAATGCCTCCCAGGAACATCCATCCCTTCAATCGCCGTGAAAACCGTATCCCGATGGAAATACCCGTCGTGCTCGACGGCCATCGGCACTTGCCCGGCCTGGAGGCGACGTTTACCGAAAACGTCAGCGCCAAGGGCGCGCGCGTTGTCAGCGTGCGGCGCTGGGAGAAAGGCGCGCCGCTGGTTCTTGCGTCGCGTACCGGAGAATTTCGTTCTGAAGCTCGGGTGGCTTACTGCCAACCGCTGCGTGGCGACGGCTACGCGGTGGGGGTGGAGTTTCTCGAAACAAAAGGACGATGGGTAGTCGAATCCAAAAATTAGCTTGACGGAATCCGGCGAGCGGACAGGAGGGAACTGCTGGAACATTCTTACAGGGAATCCATTACTAGCGCAAAGTTTGTATGTGAAAGCGCCGCACAGGAGGTAAAGGACCTGTTCGGCGCTTTTGCTTTTCCGGCTGTATACTCGAAATTGCTTTTCATCACTATGACGCGGAGGATTTTCGTTGAATATTCTCGTGACCGGAGGCGCTGGCTATATCGGAAGCGTCTGCTCGGAAGTATTACTTGACCGCGGCCATCGCGTGATTGTGCTGGATAACCTTGTGGAGGGTCATCGTGCAGCTGTGCCTTCCGCCGCTGTTTTCGCTGAGGCCGATCTGGCCGACCGCCCACAGATTGAGAAAGTGTTTGCCACCCACAAGATTCATGCGGTGATGCATTTTGCCGGCGAAGCGCTGGTGGCGAAGTCGGTTCGCGAACCGAGTACATTTTATGCGGCGAACGTCAGTTGCGGCGTCAATCTGCTCGACGCGATGGTTCGGCACGGCGTGGACAAGCTGATTTTTTCCTCGACTGCAGCGACGTACGGTGAGCCGGAGGTGGTGCCCATACCCGAGGACCACCGGCAAGAGCCAATCAACCCCTATGGGAAATCCAAGTTGAGATTTGAGCAGATCCTGGCGGATTATCGCGGTTACACCGGCTTGAAATACGTCACCGTGCGTTACTTCAACGCGGCGGGCGCCAGCAAAGACCGCGGCGAAAATCATCGCGTGGAAACCCACTTGATTCCCCGCGTGCTGGAAACCGCCCTGGGCAATCAGCCGGAGATGGAAATTTTCGGATTCGATTATCCGACGCCGGACGGAACCTGCGTTCGCGACTTTGTTCACGTTCTGGATATCGCGGATTCCCACGTGCTGGCGCTGGAAGAGATCGACCGCGTACAGGGCGAGGCTTTCAACGTGGGAACCACCAGCGGATATTCAAATCTTCAGGTAGTGCAGGCGGCCGAGCGCGTCACGGGCCGCAAAATTCCGCACAAACTTTCTCCCCGCCGCCCGGGCGATCCCGCCATCCTGGTCGCCAGCAACGAGAAGCTGAAACGCATGCTGGGATGGGAACCGAAACATTCTTCGCTCGAAACCATTATCCAGTCGGCATGGGACTGGCGGAAAAAATTTCCTCACGGCTACCCGGACTGAACGGAAAAATCGGCGAATGTTCGGGAAGGGAAGCGCCACGCGCCGCTGGCTTTATTGTTTTTCCCGCGCGGCTTGACGAACCATTTCGCCAAGCTTCATGTACTTAAGCCAAACCGTCTGCGCGGCCGAACGGGCAATCAGGAATCCCCGGTAACCGTCCAGGAATCCGGCGCCTAGCACAAAATAGCGAAACCACGCCCACGGCGTAGCAAACCATTTCGCCGCCCGCCACTTCCTGCGGCCGCTTTCGAACATCGCACGTGCGGCCAACGTCGAGTATTCCTCGCTCTTCTGCCGCTGCTCCTGCAAATTGCGCACCGTGTAATGCAGCAGGTCTCCCTGCAAGCGGCCGGGAGCGCCCTGAAACTGCAGCGATTCGTGGATCGCGCCGGAAAAGTGCGCTTTGCGGCGGTCGAACAGGCGGAGTTGCCGGTCCGGATACCAGCGCGAGTGGCGAATCCAGGATCCCAGGAACCACGCACGCCGCGCCATCTCGTAAACAGGGAACTGCGGTGCCGCTGCTTTCCAATTCAGAAGCGATGCCCGCAATTCCTCGCTCAGCTCTTCGTCGGCGTCCAGTAGCAGGATCCAGTCCTCACCGGCCTGCGCGGCCGCAAAGTTTTTCTGCTCTGCGTAGTTTGTCCACGCACGGGTCAGAACCCGTGCGCCGGCAGCCCGCGCAATTTCCACCGTTGCGTCCGTGCTTCCGGAATCCACCACCACGATTTCTTCCGCAATGCCTTCCACCGATTTCAACAACCGCGGCAGATCGTGCGCTTCATTCAGGGTGACGATGCAGATGCTCAGCCGGTTCATTTTTGGTGGAAAGGCGTCCAGCCCGCGCCAGTATCTCACACGCGAGGAGTGCCGCAATGCGGCTGAACGAAGCTGGAAGGGTCTTTACTTCGGCCGGAAGCTCAATCGGATCACGCTGCTGCCGATGCGGAACAGCGCGCCCTCTTTCAGCAAAGCCGCCCGCGCGCGTTCTCCCTCAATAAACGTGCCGTTCGTCGAATCCAGATCCTTCAGATTGACGTTGCGGTCCCGCACTTCAATCACGCAGTGGTGCCGCGAAATCTCCGGATCTTCCAGCGGAATGTCGGCTCCCTTGCGGCCGATTACCGTACGCGGTTGGTTGAGGGTGAAGCTCTTGTTCGCTTGCGGCCCGCTTTCCACCGTCAACACGACGTCCAGACCATCCGGCAGGCGCAGCCCGTCGTCCACCGGAAGCAGCCGCAGCCTTTGCGTCGAAGCGTCAGCCCTTGCAAACGACGGCATCGGCGAAATCACCACCGTCTGGTCCACGCTCCGCTTCACTTCCACAATGGTCGTCAAGCCGCACTTGGTGCACTTGAAGCTGACCTTGGGATGCTTGGCCACGGCAGCGTCATTTAGCAGGTGCTGTTGCCCGCAATGAATACACCCTGTCTGCATGCTTCAAAAATACCACGGGCCTTGCGACGGATGCGGCCAACGCCGACGGGCCTTGCGGCAAGGGTTACCGCCGTCCGTCGGCTTATCCCAGTTATGCTACGATGGAGAATTCCAAATCAGGCAGGAGAGTGCTTGTGTCCGAACATATTTCTCGTAAAGAGCTGAAACACGACCGGGTCCGGGAATCCATTGAACACGGCGCGGAGGCGGTCCTTTCCCACACCCGCATCGCTTCGATCGTGCTGCTTGCCGGGATTGTGCTTTTGACCGGCTATTACGGCTGGAAAATTTACAACGAACGCCAGACGGCGCAGGCCCAGGCGGCGCTCGACGACGCCATGAAAATCTTCAACGCCCAACTGCTGCTTCCCGGCCAGCCGAGTATTCCCGGTGAAATCTCCTACGTTGATGCGGCCCAGCGATCGCAGGATGCGGAGGTCCGGCTTTCTGCCGTCGCCGCGAAATATCCCAGCACCCCTCCGGGGCGCCTGGCGCGCTACTATTCCGCGCTCTGCCTGATGGACATGGACAAGCTCAACCAGGCCTCCGAGGAACTTAAAAAACTGCAAAACGATTCGGATAAGGAAATGGCGGCGCTGGCCAATTATCAGCAGGCCCTGATCGCCGAGCGCACGGGAAAGAACGAGCAAGCCGTCCCGATTCTCCGCGCGCTTTCCAACTCCGGCTCGGTTCTGGTTCCGAAGCCGCTGGTGCTGTTGGAACTTGCCGGCATCCTTCGCCAGACCAATCCGAAAGAAGCAGCCTCCATCTACGAACAGATCAAGAAAGACTACCCGAACTCAAACGTCGCCGATGAAGCCGACCGCGGCCTGAGCCAGCTCTCGCCGCAATCCTGATTCGCCGGCGTGCTGCAGGACCTCCGGAGGTTTCGGCAATCGAAACGCTTCGCAACAACGCACCCTGGGCTGTGGACTCGGCGGCCAGCCGCGGCCGGCGGTTTCCTGAATCCGCGCATCCTTACCGCAGCGAATACGCGCGCGACCGCGACCGGATCATCCATTCCCGCGCCTTCCGCCGTCTCGAAGCGAAAACGCAGGTCTTTAGCACCCGATTCTCAGACCATTTCCGCAATCGTTTGACCCACACGCTCGAAGTCGCCCAGATTGCGCGCACGGTGGCCGGTGCGTTGCGCCTCAACACGGAGTTGGTGGAGGCTCTGGCGCTGGTGCACGACATCGGGCATCCTCCCTTCGGCCACGCCGGCGAACGTAAACTTGACGAACTGATGCGCGTCCACGGCGGCGGCTTCGATCACAACCTGCACGCGCTTCGCATCGTGGAGCACTTCGAGCACCGCTACATCGGCTTCGACGGCCTGAATCTCACCTTCGAGGTTCGCGAAGGCATCGTGAAGCATTCGCGGGATTATTCCGGCACCGCTCATCCGGAGTTGTCCGAGTATCTGCTGGATCTGCGGCCGCCGCTCGAATCGCAGCTGATCGACTGGGTGGACGAAATCGCGTATAACTCCGCGGACCTCGACGACGCGCTCGAAGCCAATCTCCTCGATCTCGATACGTTGCGCGGCGAAGTCCCCTTCTTCGCGGACTTTTACACCCGCATCGAAGCCGCGCATCCCGGGACCCGCATGCGCCTGAAGTTTAACGAAGCCCTTCGGCAAGTCATCGACCATCTCGTGAGCGATCTGATCACCAACACGGAAACGATGGTCGAGCAATCCGGCGCCTCCACCGTCGAGGAAATCCGCGCTGTGCCGCAGCGTCTTGCGCGATTCAGCGAGGAGGCTCGCACCCAAAACGCGCAACTCAAGGGCTTCCTGTTCGCGCACATTTATAACCATCCGCACATCACGGAGGATTCCACGCGCTCCGTCGCCTGCCTGGCCGAACTTTTCACCTTTTATCTGCAGCAGCGCGGGTCGCTACCCGAATCGCAGGAGCAGGCGGCGCACCAGATGCCCCGCCACCTGGTGGTCTGCGATTACATCGCCGGCATGACCGATCAATTCCTGCTCCGCCAGTATCGGGAACATTTCGGCGCCGGCGCGCGGGGCATTCCGCCTTCTCCTGCGTCGTCGCGGCGGCTAGAATGAACCGTCCCCCGGGAGTTTCGAAAATGTCCGTTCGCCGGCCTCTGCTGCTATTTCTCTTCCTGCTCGGTGCTTCCGCCACGGCGTTTCCGCAGATTCCAGGCCTTGCTACCACGCCACAGCCTGCCGCCGCAGCGCCATCGGCGTCCGCGATCCCGCCCGATCCCCTGGGCCGCGAAACTCCGCGGGGAAGCCTGGTAGGTTTCATCAAAGCCGCGCAGGAAGAGCATTACGTCGTCGCGATCGAATACTTCCAGCCGCCCCCCAGCCGGCGCCGGCGCTCGGAACAGGATGACGAAGAACTCGCCGCGCAACTCCTGAGCATCTTCAATCAGAAATTTGCGGGCGCCCTGGAATTGACCAGCCGCGATCCGCTGGGACGCCTCGACGACGGTTTGCCTCCGGACCAGGAAAGAATCAACGGTGCGCTGGGAGCCGCCGACAAATTCCCGGTCCAACTGGTCCGGTTGGAAGACGAACAGGGGCGCAAGCTCTGGTATTTCTCGCGCGCCACGCTGGATCACGTTCCGGAAATGTACGATTCGCTGACCTTCCCGGAGATGGAGAAACAGATCCCGCAGGCGCTGGTAACCCACCGGTTGCTGTTCATGCCGCTCTGGCAGTGGATCGCCATACTGGTTTTTCTGCCCATTGCCCTGTTGGGCGGGCGGCTGATCACGATGGTGATCGCGTTTGTGGTTAACCGGTCCAGGAAAGCCCGGAGCAAGCCTCCGCTTGCGCCGCAGAAATTTTTCCAGGTGGATCCAGTCACGCTGACGATTGCGATCGTGTCGCACTATATTTTTGTCGGCTACATTGGAACCTCGCTGTTGTACCGCCTCTACTACCGCCACATTGTCTGGATTTTTCTGGCGTTCGACTTCTACTGGATGCTTACGCGCATAACCCGGGCCATCTCTGCGCGCATCGGCGCCAGCCTGACGAGGCGCGGGATGCTGGCGGAGCGCTCCATCGTTTCGCTGATCCGGCGCTTCACCGAAGTTTCCATTTTTCTGGTGGTGACCCTGCTGGTGCTGAACAGCCTCGGAGTGAATGTTTCCACGGCCGTTGCCGGCATCGGAATCGGCAGCCTTGCCCTCGGCCTGGGCGCGCAGAAAACGTTTGAAAATCTGTTCGGCGGAGTCTCCATCCTTTTCGACAAGGTCATCCAGATCGGCGACACCTGCCGCATCAACAACCAAACCGGCGTGGTCGAAGACATCGGCTTGCGCTCCACACGTCTGCGCACCGGCGAACGAACCCTGCTCTCGATTCCCAACGGCATCATGGCATCCGCCGTGGTGGAAAATCTGCGTTTTCGAGACAAGTTCCTTTGTCAGCAGATTCTTCGTCTGCGTTACGACCTTTCCTCCGATCACGTTCGCTACTTACTTGGCCAGATCCAGAATCTTTTGATCGAAGATCCGAAGGTCGAGGACTCTTCCGCGCGCGTCAGGTTTCTGCGCTTCGCCGAGTACGCGATCGAGGTGGAGCTTTTTTGCTACATCCTGGAGCCGGAATTCACCGCGTATCTGGCGACCCAGGAGCAGTTGCTGCTGAAAATAATGGATACCATCGAAAAAGCAGGCGCGGTGGTTGCTCTGCCCACGCAGACCACGTTTGTGACCCAGGATTCCTGGATCGATCCGCAGAAGGCGAAGGCCGCCAAAACAGCGGTTGAAAAAGCCCGCGATCCGGGCGTTCCCGGTTCGCGCGTCCCGCCTCCCACGGATTAAGCGCGAGGAAGAAAGATTGCGGCGCAGGCAACCTTGCTTTACGGCTTTATGGTTGCGCAAACGTGTTGCAAGCAGCGATCGAGCCGCTGTTCAGGCCCTTGTTGAACCAGTCCATACGCTGCTGCGAGCTTCCATGCGTAAAGGTTTCCGGCTGGACGCGGCCTCGGGTCATCTGCTGGAGGTGATCGTCGCCAACCGCCGAAGCCGCATGCAGAGCGGATTCCACGTCTCCCGCTTCCAGCAGTCCGCGTTGTTGCGTCGAGTGCGCCCACACTCCCGCGAAGCAATCCGCCTGGAGTTCGGTCTTCACGGAGATGGAATTGGCCTCTTCCGGATGGCTCCTCTGCAGCTGCTGCACTTTGTTTTCGGTGCCGATGATTTTTTGCACGTGGTGGCCCACTTCATGCGCCAGCACATAAGCCTGCGCGAATTCGCCCGGCGCTCCGAATCGCTGCTTCAACTCGTCATAGAATCCCAGGTCGATGTACACCCGTTCATCCGCGGGACAATAGAACGGCCCCGTGGCCGATTCCGCTCCTCCGCACCCGGATTGCGTGTGATTGCGAAACAACACCAGGCGGGCGTGGCGATAGAGAACTCCGGCCTGTTGCGGCAGCAACTGCTCCCAGGTTTTTTGCGTGTCGTCCAGCACGAACGAAACAAACTGCACCAGCGGCTTTTCCGCTTCGTCGCGCGCGGGATTTGGCCGGTGGACGGTCGTGGCCACCGGCGCGGTGGAGCCGCCGCCCAGCAGGGCAAAAAAGTTTTGTTTGAAGATAAGGCTGAGGATGAAAAGGACTACCACTCCCCCGAGGCCGATATGCATCCCGCCGAACCCGAAGCCGCCGCCACCTCCGCCATCGTCCTGATCTCGGCGATCCTCAATGTCGTCGCTTGTGCCGCCAGGTGTCCAGCGCATGGAAAAATCTCCTGTCCGGATGCAATCCGGGAGGCGGTCTCCAGGCGACCGCACCAAAATCCTACCATCCCCGTTCGCTTAGAGGTCCACCAAACTCAACTGACCGGGGAGGGGCGCCAGAAATCGAGAATCTGCTACTAACCTTCGATTTCGTTCATTAATTCGTCTTAATCTGCCCTATTTTTCCGGTTGCTTTGTCCGGGCCAAATCTGTATATATTTTGTCAATTCGCTTGCAGTATAGAATCCAGGTCCCCGGTATAGTAACGTACCAGACTGTCTTCCTTGGTCCGCAGCAAGGCGGAGCAATCGGGTGAACATGCGCGCACTCTCGTCTACAGAGTCCACATTGGTACAGGGTTCGGCAAAGGTCGCATTCTCACGTCGTGACCTGGGAATCATGGTTCTGGTCTTTTTGGCATTTTTCCTCTCCGCTCGTCTGGAACTTCGATTAATTCATTCCCAGACATCCATGGGGGTAATTTGGCTCCCGGTCGGGATCGCCTTTGCCGCGATCTTGCTGCAGGGCCGCCGCATTGTGCCGGCCATTTTCCTGGCTTCCCTGTGTGTTGAACTCACCTCATCCGTGCCCTTGTTCGGGGGGCTGACTATCGCCGGAGGTAACGCGGCGGAGGTATTGCTCGGGGGCTATCTTGTCAACCGCTTTGCGGGAGGCGCCAAGGCTTTTTCGCGGCCCGCGAATGTTTTGCGCTTTTGCGCGCTGGCCGGCGTTCTGGCAACTCTTGTCAGCGCTGTTGTGGGCACCAGTGTGGTGTGGGGCCCGGCCGGGATCAGCCAGGCCAAAACACTGACCATTTTTGCCGCCTGGTGGGCGGGCCATGCCCTGGGTGTGCTGGTTCTAACTCCGTTCCTGGTTATGCTGTTGGATGGCCAACACCAACCGCTGCACCTTAGCGAGCTCATCGAGGTCAGCTTCCTGCTATTGGGGCTCAGCGTAGTGTGCGTGATCAGTTTTGGTCCGGCGGGAGTCTTTACCGACCGAGTGGACACCCCGCTGTTTCTGTGCGTTCCATTCCTGGTGTGGGCCGGGATACGCTTCTGTCCCCTGGAATCCGCGGGCGCGTGCATTGTTCTCTGCGGATTCGCCACCTGGGGTTCTCTGCATGGATTCGGACCCTTCAATACCAACACGGCCATGCCGCTTTCCCTGGCCGCCTATATTTGCGTGGCCACGACGATGACGTTGACCGGCGCGTCCACGGTCGCGAACCAGCGCGAAGTTTCTGAAAAGCTTCTGGAGACTCTCTATCGACTGGAGAAAACGAAGGACACGGAAATCACCCGCCTGAACTCGGAAGTGGATTGCTTGCGCGATGAGTTGATCCGCCGGGTGCATGCAAAGTCGCGCTCCGAACGGAGCCAGCAGATCGCTCAACAACCTCGTGAAAGCAATGAAGTGATCTGGTTTCTGGAGGCTGAAACTGAGAATATCCTTTACGTCAGCCCGGCGTACGAGAACGTCTGGGGACGTCCCCGCGAAGACCTGGGCCGCGACGCGCACGCCTGGCTCGATTCCGTGATCCCCGAGGATCGCGAGTTTGCCATCCAGTTTGTCGGCCAGGATTTTCCCGGCGACCGGGTGGAAACCACGTATCGCGTGCGGCGGCCGGACGGCTCCATCCGATGGATTTTCGATCGCGGCTTCGTCATTCGCGACCCTGCGGGGCGGCCGGTCCGCTACCTGGGGTTAGCCAGCGACGTTACAGAGTTGGTGCAGCAGGGCGAATTTGTTCCCGCCCAGTTGGACCACCGGTCCCCGAACCCTCCGTCCAGGGGGAGCATCAAGTCGTAGTTCACTAAGGAGAAACAGGAATGATTGGAGAACGTTTGCGGGACATCCGCAAAGAAAAGCAACTTTCCCAGGGAGATTTGGAAGAGCGCACCGGATTGTCCCGGTGCTATCTCAGCCGAATCGAAAACGGCCACACTACGCCTTCGATCGAGACGCTCGAGAAGCTTTCGGGCGCGATGGGAGTGCCTCTCTACCAGTTGTTTTATCAGGGTAACGGCCCCGCCAAGCCGCTGGTCATCCCTCGCAAAAAGGATTCGCCTTCCGAGGAGTGGGGGCTTTCCGGCAAGTGGGGCGGATTCCTCAATCGCATCCGCGGCCTGCTTGGGCAAATGGAAGAGGGAGATCGCAAACTGTTGTTGGGAGTTGCCGTTAAGCTGGCCCGGAAGAAGTAACGCCGGACGACGCAACACCGCGTGTTTCGCTCGATGAGTGAACCGAGCGGTGGTGGTCCGCCGGGAACGCGAGCTTCCCGGCGAATTCCTCTTTAGTGGAGCTTGGCGGCCTCTGCCTTGGCCTGCCATAGAACGGGTATCCCCGCATCCGCCCCTTTCCACAGCTCGAGGAATTTCGCGTACGCTTTCTTCGCCCCACCGGGCGAGCCGGATAGTGCCTCCGCACGCGCGGTCCCCAGCTTGGCCAGCGGCGCCGACCAGCAACTCCCAACGATTCCCGCGTCCATGGAGAATTTCTGAAATTCCGCCAATGCTTGTCTGGCATTCCCCGCTCCGAGTTCCGCTTCCCCGCGCAAGAACGCCGGAATCATACAGGAATCGCTCAGATTTCCCGTCAGCTGCCCTCTTTCGTAAGGCGTGACTCCTTCCAGGGAACTGATGGGGACGCGACCGGGCTTCTCTTGCGGTTGTGTTCAACGTGAACCCGGCTTCCGTTGCGGCTTTTCGATTACGCTTCTTCTCTTACAACCTTTCACCCAAACGGGCCGTTGCGGGTTAGAATTCTTTCAACGCCCGCTCCCATGACCTTGAAGACCGACCGTCGCACCCAACACCGCAAACGCCCGCTAAGCCTCGTCTATGTCGAGTTGCCGCCCTCTAACGGCGGCATGATGCGCGACGTCTCCGAGCACGGATTTTCGCTCCGTGCGATGATGCCGCTGCAGCAATCGGAAAAAATCCCTTTTTCCTTTGTGTTGGATAGTTCGGCCCGGATTGACGGGGAGGCGATCGTCGTTCGCCTGGACGACGGGGGCCACATGGCCGCGCTCGAATTCGCCGGCCTGTCTGCTCATTTTCGCGACCAGATTCGCCGTTGGCTGGACAAATTCGATGAAACAATTTCTCCGGAGCCTGCGCCAGTCCAATCGAACGCATCGAAGCATGTTTCCCTGACCGAATTGCGCGCCCAGATTCGGCCGCTTAAATCGGCGCCGAAGCCTGCGCGACCGGAAGGTACCACCCCGACCGATCGGGAGCCATCGCCCCCGCCACCCTTGCAAGCGGCGGAGGTCGCGTCGCAGCCACACGTTGTTGGGCCGCCGGCCCCGGAACCACCATCCGCGCCTCCAATCGCAGCGACAGCGGAATCCGCACCGCCACCACTGCCCGTCGCCGCTGCGCCGCCCGTTACAGAAACACCGCAACTGCCAATACCACCTCCACATGAGCTGCCGACACCTGTGTCCCCTCCATCCCCTGCAACGGTAGAGCAAAAGGAAAGCCCGCCACTTCCGCCACTTCTGAAACTTTCCTCCGTCCGCCCCGGGCCGCTGCCAACTGAGATTTCCGAGGAATCGGCCGCCGTAGTCGAGCCTTCAATCCCGGCAACGGAACCGCCGGCAAGATATCCGCTCTCTCTCCCGAAGGCGGAACCCCGCGTAGGGACGCAACCTCCGGTCGCTGATCCTCCACCCGTGCCACGTCTGATTCCGAGGCGAGCGCCCCCTGCACTCGAGCCGCTCTCTTCGTTCGAGGCAGAAACCGATTCGGAGACTCCGGGTTGGATGGATCGCTTCACGCTGGGGCGCGCCATTGGAATCATGTTGTTTCTGACCTTGTTTGCGGGCTCTTATGTCTATCACAGGGAACTTGGCCAGGCGCTGATCTGGCTCGGCCACCAGATCGCCGGAGACGAATCGCCGGAAAATTCGAAAATTATCCAGCCGCGGGTTCCCTCAACGGTTCAACCGGCTCCCGAGCCAACGTCCGCGTCTCGCACAATAGAACCACCATCAGCCGTCATCCAGCATTCAACCGATACAACGGAAACATCAAGCACCAATCTCCCCGCGGCCTCCGACAAGACTCCGTCTCCACAACTTAAGAGCCCGAGTCCCGGGTCGCTCGTTCCGCTGACTCAAGTCACTCGTCCGCCCGCGCCAACCCCTTCCGCGGGCAATTCCGCGGAGCCCGGGCAACCGGAGTACCTGCAGGCATTGCAGATCCTTCGCTCGCCCAGCCGATCTTCGGAGGTTCCGGCGGCCGTTCAACTTTTGTGGGCGGCCGTCGAAAAGGGAAATACCGGAGCGGAAATCGATCTCGCCGAACTTTTCCGCACCGGCAGGGGAGTGACAAAAAATTGCGACCAGACGCGGGTTTTGCTCTCCGCCGCCGCCCGCAAAGGCAGCCCCGAAGCGCGAAAACGGCTGGAAGCGTTCCAGCGCCAGGGCTGTGATAACTGATTTGCAGGACGCGGTTTGCTTGCAAGACAAAGTTTCTTTTTCAAGTATGTTTCGCTGAACTGAATGGAGGGCTCTGACCGTGTACTGCTCCAAGTGTGGTACGAATCTAGCCGCCGGCGCTGCATTTTGCGGCTCGTGCGGTACGCCGACGGGAACTCCAACCGCGGCGATTGCCCGCCCGCCAGTTCCAACATCCTACGCGGGAGGGTCCACTCACGCCGCCTATTCCGACCCCGCTGGTCTCGTCGCTTCCCGCGGATTCAGCTACGCCGGCTTCTGGCTTCGGCTGGTCGCCGCCGTCATTGATAGCGTAATCATGGGATTTGCTTTTTGCGTCCTGTTGATACCGCTGTTTTTTCTAACGGGGATGGAAGCGCTGATCCACGGAATAGAGGAGCGACACGGGCATCCGGATCCCGCCGCCATCATCAGTTTAGTTGTGATGATCCTTGTTTTTGCGTCCGTCTCTATGCTGGGCCAATGGCTGTACCATGCGTATCTCGAGAGCGGCGAAAAGCAAGGCACCTGGGGGAAACAGATCATGGGGCTGTATGTTACCGACCTCATGGGCAATCCCATCACGTTCGGCCGCGCTTCGGGCCGCTTCTTCGCCAAAATCGTCACCGGTCTGATTCCCCTGGGGATCGGCTACATCATGGCGGGCTTCACGGAGCGCAAGCAGGCGCTGCACGACATGATCGCCAGTTGCCTGGTGCTTCGCCGGTAAGCAATTTACCCAGTTGGAAGCGTGCTTTTGAACGCAAGGCGCAACTGTACTTCCGAACCCGGAAGGTACTAGTAGCCGGAGTTGACCGAACCGGCGCATTTTCCACCCAACTTGGACCCGCTTTCTTGACTTACCCGCCTTCTGCCCAAATAATGGATAGGCATGAGCGTACGCGCCGGAGGCGCTGAAGACATGTTCCTCGACGTCAAGGACCTTGCCGTCCGCAAAGTACGCATCCGGAAGACCTACGCCCCGGGCAGCATCGATTACGGCATCAGTGAGGTGAAACAGGCGGGTTCCCTGGAAGTGACTGCCCAGGCGGAGCTCCTGGAAGGGCAGATTCGCATCACCGGCGAGCTGGAGACCAAGATTGAGATGGTCTGCGCGCGCTGCCTGGAGCCGGTAATCGAGGAAGTTCACAAGGATTTTGACCTCTTCTATCAGCCGCTTCAGAAGGCCAGCAAGCCCGAAGAAGAGCGGCTGAAAGATGACGACACCGAAATCGGATTTTTTCAAGGAGAAGGCCTGTTCCTCGCGGATGTACTCAAGGAGCAGGTGTTGCTGTCACTGCCGATGAAAGTTATTTGCCAGAGCGATTGCCGCGGTTTGTGCCCCACGTGTGGCGCGAGTCTGAATCACGAAGAGTGCCGCTGCGAAACGCATGCCACGGACCCGCGTCTGGCTCCCCTCGCGCGGTTGAAGCAGGACTGGCTCAAGAAACAATAGATTTCCGGGGCGAAAGCCCATAGAATCCGACCTTGTTCGGACTGGCGGAGTGTGTTGCCACGAATGAGGCGAGAACCAGGAGTGATGTAATGCCTAATCCAAAACGTCGACATTCCAAGGCGCGCAAGAACAAGCGTCGTGCACACGACCACTTGTTCGCGCCCGCCATGGCCAAGTGTCCGAATTGCCACGAAATGAAGCAGCCTCACCAGGCTTGTCCTCATTGCGGTTATTACAAAGGCCGGCCGGTTCACGACGTCAAGTAACGCTTCGAGTTTTGATTCAGGCTCGGAACGAGCATGACCGCTGGTGTGTCCTGCCGCCCCGAGCTTGCCGGAGTCGCCGGAAGATAATCCCATGATCACTATCGCCGTCGATGCCATGGGGGGAGACAACGCACCCCGTCCGGAGGTGGAGGGGAGTGTTCGCGCCGCGGAGGAGTACGGCGTGCGGATTCTGCTTGTCGGGCAACCCCACGTGATCCGGGGAGCCCTGGCGAGTTTTGGAAAGCCATCGCTGCCGATCGACATTATCCCGGCTACCGAGGTGATCACGATGGAAGATCACCCGGCACAGGCCTTTCGCCGCAAGAAAGACAGTTCGGTGCATGTTGCGGCGCGGCTGGTGAAAGAGGGGAAGGCCGATGCCATCGTCAGCGCTGGAAACACAGGCGCGGTGATGACCACGGCTCGATTCATCCTGGGGACGCTGAAGTCGGTGGATCGCGTGGCTCTGGCAGCGCCTTTCCCAAACGCCAAGGGCGGCGTTTCGGTGATGCTGGATGTCGGCGCGAATGTGGACTCGAAGCCGGAACACCTTTTGCAGTTTGGTGTAATGGGCGAAATTTATTACCGGCTTACGTTTGGAAGCCGCAAGCCGCGCGTGGGTTTGCTCTCGGTGGGTGAGGAAGAGATCAAGGGCAACGAGCTTACGCGCGCGGTTTACGAGCGCCTGAAGGCTTTGCCCGTGCACTTCGTCGGCAACGTGGAAGGCGGCGACCTTTTTTCCGGCAAGGTGGACGTGATCGTCTGCGACGGGTTCGTCGGCAACATCGCCCTGAAGATTTGCGAAGGGCTGGCGATGGAGATCATCAAGTATTTGCGGAAGACGTACAAAAGCACTTTCGCATCGCAGCTGGGCTATCTGTTTTCGAAAGGCGCGCTGAAGGGCATCAAGCGCACCATGGACTACGCGGAGTATGGCGGTGCGCCGCTCCTCGGGGTCCGCGGGGTTTGCGTGATCGGCCACGGCCGGTCCAACGCCAACGCCGTGAAGAACGCCATTCGCGTCGCCGCGGGACTTGCCCGCGCGCGGGTGAACGAGAAAATTGAACAAGAGCTCTCCCTGACCCAAGCGCAGGCGTGACGTCCGGAGAGAGGAGCAATTATGGGCAAAGTAGCATTCATATTCCCGGGCCAGGCTTCGCAATACTCCGGCATGGGCAAGGAACTTGCCGAGAAATATCCCGCGGCTCGCGCCATCTTCGATGAAGCGGATAAAGCGCTGGGCTTCTCCATTTCTAAAATATGTTTTGAGGGTACCGAAGAAGAGCTGAAGTCCACCGCGTTTACGCAACCCGCCATCCTTACCGTTTCTGTTGCCGCGATGTGGGTGCTTTCCGAAAAACGCATTGGCGCGGACTTCGTCGCCGGACACAGCCTCGGTGAATACTCGGCACTTGTTGCCGCCGGCGCGCTGCAATTCGCCGACGCCGTGCGGTTGGTTCACAAGCGCGGAACGTATATGCAGGAGGCTGTTCCGGTGGGACAAGGCGCGATGGCCGCGATTCTTGGATTGTCGCCTGCCGTTGTTGCCGATGCCTGCAAACGCGCTTCGGAAGGCGGAGTTTGCACGGCGGCCAATTTGAATTCGCCGGACCAGACCGTTATTTCGGGCGACGCTGCCGCTGTAAAGCGCGCCGTCGAAATTGCTTCACAGTCGGGGGCCAAGCGCGCCGTGATGCTTCCCGTTTCCGCGCCTTTCCATTCCTCGCTGATGATGCCCGCGCAGGAAAAGCTGGAAAAAGATTTGCGCGCCACCACGTTTTCCGATCCCCACGTCCCCGTCGTTACCAATGTGGACGCCGACACGATTAAAACGGGCGATGAAGCCCGCGAGGCGCTGATCCGCCAGGTCACCATGCCCGTGCGCTGGGAGGAGTCTATGCGCATGTTGCTCGACGAAGGCGTGAACACTTTCATCGAAGTAGGGCCGGGCCGCGTGCTGACCGGTATCATGCGGCAGATCGAGCGCTCGGTTACCACCTTGAATGTGGAAGACGAAAAAAGTTTGCAAGCCACGGTGGAACGCATTACCGCGGCAAAATCCGACGCGGCGTAAGGTCTTGTAGCGGCCGCCCGCCGTTTGCTGGTGTAGGGGCGGCTTTATGCCGCCTTCTTGCGGTACATCGGAATTGGCGGGAATTTGGCGGGCTGAAATTGTTGCTGCCGGGTCGGGCGCACAGGCTAAAGCCTATGCTACAAGGGCCGACGCGGCTTAAGGACAAACGCGAATGTTTAATTTGAAGGATAAAGTAGCGGTCGTCACGGGTGCGTCGCAGGGCATCGGCCGCGACACCGCGCACGCGCTCGCCGAAGCCGGCGCCAAAGTTGCCGTGGCCGCGCGCAATGAAGAGAAACTCGCCGAGCTTGTGCAGGAAATTACAGCCAAGGGCGGGGAAGCCTTCGCAGTAAAAATGGACGTCGCCGACATCGATCAAATCAAGTCCGGCTTTAAATCCATCCTCGAAAAGTTCGGCAAGATCGACATCCTTGTCAACAACGCCGCCATTACCCGCGACGGTTTGGCCATGCGCATGAAGCCCGACGACTGGGACGCCGTTCTCCGCACGAATCTCACCGGAGCGCACCTCTGCATCCAGCAAGTGCTGCCACCCATGATGAAAGCCCGCGCCGGCCGTATCATCAACATCTCTTCCGTCGTCGCCGAAAGCGGTAATGCAGGCCAGGCCAACTACGTTGCTTCGAAAGCCGGCATCATCGGCCTCACCAAAGCCATCGCCATCGAAATTGCGTCGCGCAATATCACCGTCAACGCCGTGGCTCCGGGTTTCGTCGAGTCGCCCATGACCGCCGTCCTTCCCGACAAGGTGAAAGAGGAATTGAAAGTACGCATTCCGCTCGGCCGCATGGGCACCGGCAAGGACGTTGCCGCCTCCATCGTTTTTCTCGCCAGCGACGAAGCCGCCTACATCACCGGTCACGTCCTCGACGTCAACGGTGGCATGTATTTGGCGTGATGGCCGACTATACGCAACAGTGGAACGAGTATCGAAGGCAGAGAAACCTTGCTTTGCTTGCGATCTTGGGATTTGTCCCCATCAGACTATTGAGCATTCTCGTTGGGAGCAGACTGGGTTATTCGAAAGTAGATCATTATTTGGTTCCCATCTTAGTCTTGGCTTGGATCCTATCAAGCATATTCACTGGAGCGAGACTCGCAACCTGGCCGTGTCCACGTTGCGGAGAGACATTTGGCTCCAAGTGGTGGTACAAAAGCTCAGCTTTGCTCGCGCGTCATTGCGCGCATTGCGGGCTTCAGAAATTCGCCAAGGAATGAACCGCGAAGTTGACCTTGCTGCGCGGGGTAAGTAGACTGGCAAGGTTACCTAGGGCAGCCTAAACGACTTGTAAGACGGCCTAGCGGCCGGGTGTGGTGCAGGGTAGTACGAACTACGTCAGAGCGACATCAGGTCGCGGAGGAATGGGAATGGCCAGCGTGGAAGAACGCGTAAAGCAGATTATCGTCGAGCAGCTTGGTGTGGATGAAGCCGAAGTTACGCCCACCGCGTCCTTCGTGGACGATCTCGGCGCGGACTCGCTCGACCAGGTCGAATTGGTCATGGCTTTTGAAGAAGCCTTCGGCATCGAAGTGCCCGACGAAGACGCCGAAAAGATGACCACGGTGAAGGACGCTATCGAGTACATCGATAAGCATTCGAAGGGCAAGTAGGTCGCCTATTATTTCCCGATTGAAGGAGCAAGAGAGTTGACCCGCCGGGTTGTCGTTACGGGAGTTGGATTGGTCTGCGCGCTGGGTGTCGGCACGGAGGAGAGCTGGAAAAACCTCGTCGCCGGCAAAAGCGGCATTGGCCACATCACGCATTTTGATACCGCGGACTTCGACTGCAAGATTGCGGGCGAAGTGAAGAACTTCGACCCCTTCCAATGGATCGAAAAAAAAGAACTTAAGAAGATGGCGCGCTTCATCCAGATTGCGCTGGCGGGAGCGGATTTTGCGGTGAAGTCCGCCAATTGGAAGCCGGAGGATTCGAATCTCGATGAAGTGGGCGTTTATGTTTCGTCCGGCATCGGGGGATTCGACATCATCGAGCGCGAGCATGGAAAGCTAGTGAATGGTGGCCCGAACAAAATTTCTCCCTTTTTCATTCCTTCCGCGATCGTGAATCTCGCTTCGGGGCAGATTTCCATTCGTTATGGGGCGAAGGGGCCGAATTCCGCAACGGCCACGGCTTGCTCCGCTTCCGCGCATGCCATTGGCGATTCCTTCAAGATTATCGAGCGGGGCGCTGCGGAAATGATGATCTGCGGCGGCTCCGAAGCAACGATCACACCCATGGGCGTTGGTGGATTTGCC
>DASYXF010000163.1:0-27484 GCA_035935335.1 Candidatus Acidiferrum sp. | reverse complement strand
GAGCAAATTCCGCTCCGGCAAGGGGGGCGACGCAATCACCAGCGGCCTGGAAGTGATTTGGACCGAAACGCCGACGAAGTGGAGCAATAATTTCTTCCAGAATTTGTTCGGCTACGAATGGGAACTGACGAAGAGCCCGGCGGGGGCGCACCAGTGGACGCCGAAGAATGGGGCGGGCGCGGGGAAGATGCCGGATGCGCACGATAAGTCGAAGCGCCATGCGCCGGCGATGCTGACTACGGACCTTTCGTTGCGGTTTGATCCTGCTTACGAAAAGATTTCGCGGCGTTTTTACGAGCACCCGGAGCAGTTTGCGGATGCGTTTGCGCGGGCGTGGTTTAAATTGACGCACCGTGACATGGGGCCGATTGTGCGGTATCTGGGGCCGCTGGTGCCGAAGGAGACGCTGGCGTGGCAGGATCCGATTCCGGTGGTGAATCATCCGCTGGTGGGGGAGCAGGAAATTGCGGCGCTGAAGACGAAGATTCTGGCGTCCGGGCTGAGCGTTTCGCAACTGGTGTCGGCGGCTTGGGCGTCGGCTTCGACGTTCCGCGGATCGGATAAGCGCGGGGGAGCGAACGGAGCGCGCGTTCGGCTTGCGCCGCAAAAGGATTGGGCGGTGAATCAGCCGGCTCAACTGGCGAAGGTGCTGCATGCGCTCGAGGGCATCCAGAAGGAGTTCAACGCGTCTGCAACTGGCGGCAAGAAGGTTTCGCTTGCGGACCTGATCGTTCTTGGCGGTTGTGCTGCGGTCGAGAAGGCGGCGAAGGACGCCGGGGTAAGCGTGAAGGTTCCTTTCACGCCGGGGCGGATGGACGCGTCGCAAGAGCATACCGACGTTGAATCGTTCGAAGCGCTCGAACCGAAGGCGGATGGGTTCCGCAACTACGTCAACGGCAAGCCGCGCGTGTCGGAGGCGGAGTTGCTGGTGGATCGGGCGCAATTGCTCAGGCTGACGGCGCCTGAGATGACGGTGCTCGTGGGTGGCCTGCGCGTTTTGGGTGTAAACACGGGGAACTCCAAGCACGGCGTCTTCACCAAGCGGCCGGAAACCCTAACGAACGACTTCTTCGTCAACCTGCTGGACATGGGCACGGAATGGAAGCCGTCCAGCGAATCCAACGGGTCCGGGGCGGTTTATGAAGGACGCGACCGCAAGACGAACGAGGTGAAGTGGACCGGAACGCGCGTGGACCTGATTTTCGGGTCGCACTCACAACTGCGTGCTTTCGCGGAAGTCTATGGGTCGGCGGACGCGAAGGAGAAGTTTGCGAAGGACTTCGTGGCGGCGTGGACGAAGGTGATGAACAGCGATCGGTTCGACTTGGCCTGAGTGGGCGCGAGCCGATAGCAGCGACCAGATAGCAGATAACAGAAACCAAGAGGCGGGGCGGGCTGCGAGGCTCGCCCCGTTTCGTTTTGGAAGCACAGAAATTTCGCGTGTCGATTTCCTTTGATCGAGGATGGTAAGAGACGCGGTCTTGCGGTTCGCAATCAGTTTGGTGGAGACGCGGTGAAAGGCCTCACCCCTGAAGGGGTGAGCTACAGGCTTTTTGCTGAACGTGTCATTGTGGGCGAACGGGATTCGAGTAGAATGCTGAAGCCATGGCGAAACTTACATTTTTGGGTGCGGCGGGTTGCGTTACGGGGTCGAAATATCTGGTGGAAGCGGCGGGCCCCTCCGGGACAAGCAAGAAGCTGCTGATTGATTGCGGATTGTTTCAGGGGACGGACGACCTGAAGCAGCGAAACTGGAATCCGCTGCCGGTGGATCCGAAGACGATTGACTACCTGGTGCTGACGCACGCGCACCTGGACCATACGGGATGGCTGCCGGTGCTTTCGCGCGACGGGTATCGGAAGCCGATCTATGCGAATCCGGCGACGATTGATCTGACGAACCTGCTGCTGAAGGATTCCGGCCACCTGCAGGAAGAAGAGACGCAGAACGCGATCAAGAACAAATGGAGCAAGCACCCGAATCCGCAGGCGCTGTACACGGCGGATGACGTGGAGCCGGTGCTGGCGCAGTTGAAGCCGATGCCACGGAAGGGCAGCTTTGATGTGTCGCCGGAGTTTCACTTCGAGTCGTACGACGCGGGGCATATTCTGGGCTCGTCGAGCTTGGAATTGACGATTACGGAAAATGGGGAAAAGTCCGTGGTGGTTTTCTCCGGCGATGTGGGCCGCTACGACCAGCCGATCCTGAACGATCCGAATTCGCCTGCTACGAAACAAATCGACACGCTGCTTTGCGAATCGACGTATGGCGACCGGGAACACGACCCGGGCGATCCGCTGCAACTGCTGGCGGACATCGTGAACCGGGTGGCGAAGCGCGGCGGCTCCATCGTGATACCGGCGTTTGCGATCGGGCGGACGCAGACGTTCATGTACTACCTGCGGCAACTGGAGGATATGCAGAAGATCCCGAAGATACCGGTGTATGTGGACAGCCCGATGGCGCTGAGCGCGACGGATCTCTATATCAAGTACAAGGAAGACCACGATCTGCAGTTTGCGCGCGAGGAGCGGAGCGGAGGCGATCCACTGGATGTGCATACGTTTCACCTGACGCGCAGCGTGGCGGAGTCGAAGGCTATTAATGATGTGAAGACGCCGTGCATTATCATTTCGGCGAGCGGGATGGTGACGGGCGGCCGCGTGCTGCACCACCTGGCGAATCGGCTGGGCGACGCGAGGAACTGCGTGATCCTGGGAGGATTCCAGGCCGAGGGCACGCGCGGGCGGGCACTGCAGGAAGGCGCGAAGACGCTGAGCCTGTTCGGGCAGGCGATCCCGGTGAAAGCGGAGATCGTGGAGATGGGGCAGTTTTCCGCGCACGCAGGAAAGAGCGAGTTGCTGCGCTGGCTGAGCGGACTGCAGGCCACTCCAAAGCAGGTGTATCTGACGCACGGCGAGCCGGCGGCGGCGCAATCGTTGCAGCAGGCGATTACGGAGAAGTTCAAATGGAAGGCGGCGGTGGCACGGTATCTGGATACGGTGGAGATCGGGTGAGAGGGCCTGTAGCTCACCCCTTTCAGGGGTGAGGCATTTCATTGCGTGGACACTGCCATAGCCATGAAAACCCTCGGGCCTGAAGGCCTGAGCTACAGGATTGCACGGGCCAAATTGGCCGCGGGACAAGAGACAATAAAGAGACATTTATTTTTAGGGAACTTAGAAACATTTGTAGGGGAACTATCGTCTATACGAGCAAGACCACTCGCGGGGTAGGAGACTGACCACCACAGGGCAACCGACCAACAGTCTCTTACCCCTATCCTCTTTTTGTGCCTGCACAAACCACATTTAAAAGGGTTTAATACACATCAGCCAGGCTGCGCGGTCAGCGCTGTGCGCTTGGTTGGGGTGTCGCGCGACATTGGCGGGATTTCCTCAAGCTCGAGGCCGGCTACGAACATCGGAGTTGGGGCGACGCGGCCCCAGCGGTTCAGCTCCCAGCGAGCACGAAGAAATTTGACCTCCGGGCGCAGGGAGACATCGAGAACCATCTTGGTTGTGCCCCGATAAAACTGCTGCGGGAGCTTGAGGAGAGGACGCTTGCCGAAGTCTTGACCGTCGGCGGAGCCCCAGATGGAGACGTCGAGGGATTCCTGCTCGATCTGGTCGCTGACGGTGAGGGTGCAGAAGAAGGTGCGGGAGACGGTTTCGGAGATATCGAGCGGCGCGCCGTCGCGGGTGGATTCGAGGCGGGTGTTGGCGGGAATCAAGGAGAATTCAAGGGGCACGGTGGAGTTCCCTTTCAGTTCAGCGCGAGTGTAACACATCGGAATTATCGCGACGCAAACGCCGTGGCTACTGCAAGCGCCAGGGGGAGCGCTCGGGCCAGTGGCGCATGGCTTCGGTGGCCCAGGCGGTGGTTTTGTCTTTGTGACATTCGGTGCACGGGTTGGGGATTTTGTATTTGTCGGTCATGTCCGGAGTGATGAAGGCGAAGGTGTGGGCGCGGACTTTGACGTCGGCGAGGGTGGTGGCGATTTTGGGCATGTGGCAGGCGATGCAACTGCTGCCGGTGGAACCTTTCTTGTGGTGGGTGTGTTCTTCGAGCGTGGCGGTGCGCGGGCCGTTGAGGGAGAGCGGGCTGTGGCAGTCGAGGCAGATCTGGTCACCGGGCTTTATTAATTGGGCGTAGTTATCGGTGCCGTGGACATCGTGGCAACTGAAGCAGGTGACGCCGCGGCGGTACATCACGCTTTGCACGAAGTCGTTGCCCTGCATGCGGTTTTTGTGGGCGGTGCCGTCGGGGAAATGCGTAAAGGTGGCATCGCCGAGCTTGTGTTCTTCGAGTTGCCAGTAATCACGCAAATTTGAACCGGGCTGGAAGCCTACAGGCCAATCGTAATATTTGCCTTCGATTGGGCTGGTGAGGGGGCGGCCCTGGGAATGGCACTGGATGCAGGTGTCGCTGGCCTGAACGTAATCCATGTTCGCGGGATTCAGGATATTTGTGCGCGTTGGGTGCGCGTTGTGTTCACTGCCAGGGCCGTGGCAACGTTCGCAGCCGACGTTCCACTCGGCTACTTTTTTGGTGTGGATGTCGTAGCCGACGGAGTGGCAGCCGTCGCAGGTGGGGCCGGTGGGGCGTTGCATATTGTCAGCTGGATAGAAAGGCACCCACCAGTCGGCGCCGTTGGGAACGAAGTAGGGGCGCCAGACTTTGTTGGTGACGTCCCATTGCGCGCCTTCCGGAAAATAGTCGTCGCCGATTTTGGTGAAGTAACGTTGCTTCCAGATGCTGCCGTAGACGAGGGCGACATCGTTCTTGGTGAATTTGGCGATTTTGTTAGTGGAGAGGTCGGGAATGATGGCGTTTGGAAATTCGCGCGGATCGCGGACAACGTTGGCCATGGGCGTTTTGCGCCAGTGCTCGTAGATTTGCGCGTGGCATTTCTGGCAGGAGGCGGAGCCGGCGTAGTGGGCAGAATTTATCGCGGCGGTTTGCTGGCTGCGTTCTTCGTTGGATAAGCCGCGCAGGCTGCGGATGTAAAGGACCAGCTTCCAACTGTCGTCGGACTGTTCGTCGTGGGGCTTGGCCCAGCCGGGCATGCCGGTAAGCGGCACGCCGCTGCGAATGATGTAGCGCAGTTGGCCGTCAGTAAGATTTTGCGTTTGCGGAGCGCGCAGGTCGGGGACTCGGGGATAGAGATTGCGGCCGACGTTGGATTGGCCGGAGCCGTCGGGGGCGTGGCAGACGGCGCAACGATCGATGTAGCTTTCGCGCGCTTCCCTCAAAACGTCGGGGGTTGGCTGCCACGGGTTGGGTTCGAGGCGTGCTTTTCGAGGGATGGCGAAATTGCGGGCGGCTCGGGCGAGAATGGTTTCTACGCGTGAAGGTGCGTTGGCGGTGGAGAAGCCGTGGCTAACGAAATATACGCCGAAGCAGAGGAAGGCGATAAAGATTGCAGCGGCGAGGAAACGGAAGATTTTCCGGAGGTTCATACAGACATCCTCTCGCATTCGCGATGCTTGTAGCAATTTGTCCGGACTATCTTAAACGCAGGATAAATTCGCCGAGGCCGCAACGGCAGCGACCAGGAAAACGAAAAGCGCCCGCCTCGGAAGGCGGCCGCTACAAAAGCAAACCCTGTGGAGGCCATCTTCAGGGGTGGAGATGGGCGAGGCGGGATTCGGCGGCGGCCAGGGTTTGTTCTTTTTTGCAGAAGGTGAAGCGGACCTGGGAGGCGCCGTCCTGGGCATTGTTGTAAAAGCTGGAGCCTGGGACGCAGGCGACGCCGATTTTTTCGACTAGGTATTTGGCGAAGGAAACGTCGCGCGAGTCGGCCGGATATTTGGCTTCGTCGAAATGGAAATGGGAGATGTCGGTCATGATGTAGTAGGCGCCGCGGGGCTTGTAGACGGTGAAGCCGGAGGCGGTGAGGATTTTGAGAAGGCGCTCGCGTTTGACGGTGTAGCTTGCGGCGAGTTTGTCGTAGTAGGACTGCGGTGATTTCAGGGCTAGTGCGCCGGCTTGCTGGAGCGGGGCGGCTGCGCCGACGGTCAGGAAGTCGTGGACTTTGCGGATGGCTTGCGTGGCTTCGGGAGGAGCGAGAGCCCAGCCTACGCGCCAGCCGGTGACGCTGTAGGTTTTGGACATGCCGTTGATGACGATGGTGCGGTCGCGCATGCCGTCGATGCGGGCCATGGAGATGTGTTCGGTGGAGTCGTAGAGGATGTGCTCGTAGATTTCGTCGGTGATGCAGAATGCGTTCCAGCGGACGCAAAGATCGCGGATGAATTCGAGTTCCTGCCTGGTGAAGACTTTTCCCGTGGGATTGTTGGGCGTGTTGAGAATGATGGCCTTGGTGTGCGGGCCGAAGGCCGCGGCCAGTTCCCTTTCGTCGAACGTCCAGGTGGAATTTTCGTTTTGCGGATCGGGTGGGCGCATTTTAACGAAGCGCGGGGTGGCGCCCGAGAGGATCGCGTCGGGGCCGTAGTTTTCGTAGAACGGTTCGAACACGACGATTTCATCGCCGGGATTGATGATGGCCATCATGGCGGACATCATGGCTTCGGTGGAGCCGCAGCAGATGGTGATTTCGCGCTCGGGATCATAGGTGGCGTGCTGGGTGCGGGCGAATTTTTCGACGATGGCGTCGCGCAGCGGCTTGGCGCCCCAGGTGATGGCGTACTGGTTGATGTCGTCGGAGATGGCCTGGCGGGCGGCTTCTTTGATTTCCTCGGGGGCGGCGAAATCGGGAAAGCCCTGGGAGAGATTGACCGCGTTGTGCTTCATCGCCAGGCGAGTCATTTCGCGGATGACGGATTCGGTGAACTGCTCGGCCTTGGCGGAGAGCATGCGGCGAGCGAGGTGGGTCATGTTCGTTTCAGGAGCGGACATTGGGAGATTGTAGCAAAGGAGAGAAGAGAAAGGCTTTACCACAGAGGTCACAGAGGAGCCGCAGAGTTCACAGAGAAGAAGAAAAGAGAAAAGAAAAGAGAAAAGAAAAGGAAACAGCAAAGGCGCCCGCCTCCCTTCCTTTCGTCAGAGCAAGCAGAAGGCGGCCGCTACAAATGCGGGATGCTAGCGAGATTGGGCGGAGAAGTAGCGCGTAGGTCTTGGCGTAGCGGCCGAAACTGTGGACTTGGGAATCTCCCCGTACAGGGCGCGGTACATGTCGGTGTTGCGCAGGACGATCTGGACATACTCGCGCGTTTCGGTGAAGGGGATGGACTCGACGAGTTCGGGGACTTCGTCGTAGGTGCGTTCGGATTTCCAGAGGGCGATGCGGTCTTCGCCGGCGTTGTAGGCCGCGGCGGCATATTCGGGGCCGCCGGTAGCGCGGGTGAGATTGGAAATGTAGAGCATGCCGAGCTGGATGTTGGTCTCCGGATCGAAGAGCGAATTCTTGGTGAAACGAATCTTGCGTTCCTTTGCCAGCAGGCGGCCGGTCTTGGGAAGAATCTGCATCAAGCCGACGGCATTGGCGTGGGAAACGGCGTCAGCCTGGAAGGTGGATTCCTGGCGGATCAGGCCGGCGGCAAACATGGGATCGAAATTGTTGCGCGCAGCCTCACGGCGAATGACGGCTTCGTAGGGGAACGGGAACAGAACTTTCCAGACGTTCGAAGGGACATCGGAAAGCTTGCGCGAGTCAAAATTCGGAACGGCGAGGCGTCCATAGGCCATGCCGGTGGCGAAATGGCCCTGATCGAAGGCGACCTGCGCGGCTTCGACCATGTAGCGCGGAGAAGCGGTCGCGGCGAACGCGGCTTTCAACTCCAGCTCAGCGGAAGCGTCGAAGGCGATGGTGCGCAGAGCCTGCGCGCGGTTCCAGCGTTCGGCGACGAGCGGCGCGATGGGTTCGTCAAAGGGGCGCAGCGGAGGCGGCGCGGGAACTTCCGCGAGCGCGTCGGCGGGCTCGGAATCTCCGGGAGCGAGCTTTGCGAGGCGCTGATCCGCGGCGTGCGCAAAATACGTGGACGGGAAACGGTCGGTGGCCTTTTCGTAGAAGGCGCGGGCGCGGGCAGGACTCCCGTTGCGTTCGGCGTTGCGGCCGAGCCAATAAAGCGCATTGACGGCGGTACCCGTCGAAGGATACTTGCGAAGAAAATTGATCATCTTCTCGTCGGCAAACGGCTGGCGTTGGACATAGGCGATCCAGGCGATGCGCCATTCGGCGTTCTGGGCGTGCCTTCCGCCCGGAAAAGCGTCGAGGACGCGCTGGTAGTAGTTGCCTGCTTTCGCGCGATCGAGTTCGACCCAGTAGTAATTACCGGCGGCCATTAACGAATCTTCGGTCCAGCGGCTCTGCGGATATTTCTCGGCGCTTTTCTCGATCGCCGAAAGCATTTCGGTTACCCGTTTATCGGAGCGCCAGGCCTGGGAAAGATCGTAGAGGCGCTCGGCATCGGCTTCGGGATCGGTGACGGCAAGTTTCACGAAGAGGCTGGGGACGGGTTTGGGATGCTGGCGGCATTCCGCGGCGCGAACGAGGGCGCGTTGGCGGATGGGATTCGTGGGCTCTTTCAGAATTGTTGCAAGCTTTTCGTACTCAACGCGGGCTTCGCGCCACTTGTGCGCATCGTAGAAAATCTGCGCGCGCTGCTCCTGCATTTCGCCTGTGGCATAGGGAAATTCGCTGTGGAGTTGCCTGTTGAGGCGGGGCAATGCAACGGCGGCGTCTTTCGATTCGTCGGCGAGCGGATATTTGTAGAAGAGGGCCTGGTAATCTTTCGCGGCGGGAACAAATTTGCGCGCGGCTTCTTCGGCGCGGGCGCGAGCGAGCAGAAGATTGGGTCTGGAACCAGCCGGAGGATAAGTGGCCAGCGCATCGAGAGCATCCTGCGGATGGCCGGCGGCGATTGCGGCGGGAACGTAGGCGTCGAGAATCTGATCCTTAAATGCCGCGCCGGGATAATCCTTCAGGATTTGCGCAAGCTCCTTTGCGGCATCGGCGTTCTTGCCCAGCGCGCGTTCGGACTGCGCGGTCCAGAAGAGCGTGTATTCGAGCAGGAGCGCGTCCGGCTTGGCTTTCTGCAGCCAGCTCAACGCTTGTTGCGCATGGGTTTTCGAGTAGTCATCGTATCCGAGGGCGAGCGCGGCACGCTGGCCCCAGACGCTGGAATTATTTTTGTTCGCGAAGGAGGCGAGTTTTTCGTACGCGCCTGGCGTTCCGCGGTGGAGATCGCGGGCGAGTAAAGCCAGTTCCTTTTGCGCGGCAGCGTCTTCAGGGGTGGCTGCATCGAGCGCGGGAGCAGTGGTGTCCGGCTTGCAGCCCGCGGCACAAGCGGGAGATTTCGGATGCGTGGGTCTCCTCTTTTTCTTTTTGGTCTGGGCGGAAAGATCGGCGGCGCAAAGCAAAACGAGACAGAGAATTATGGCGGAAAGAATGGCCAACCGGGAACTTTGCGTTACGGAGAGTTTTGTAGCTCGGCCGTGGAAAGCCTCAGGCCTGAAGGCCTGAGCTACAGGGCCGGAGGCAAGCGCCTGGCGGCGAATGGAGTTAGCGCGATTTGCCGGCGGTGGCGTAGGGATAGTCGCCGAGCGCGCCAGAATCGCCGTCGGCCAGGATTTCGACCATCCAACGATAAAAGTAATCCACCGGGTGGTCCATGATGGGTTTGAATCTACGATCGTATTCTCGATGAGCTTTCTCAATGTCGTCTTTCAGTCGGATGCAGATATCTCTGTTTTCGCGGCCCAGTCTGACCTGTTCCGGTCTTAACATTTTAATATCCTGCATGGATACTTTCGCAACGCGATTTGCGCGGCGATGAAGCTCTTGTTCCTCAGGAGTCAACTGGTTGACGTTGAAGTCGGCTTCGGAGATGGGGCCGGCATCGGTGACGTGGAGCTCGGTTTCGACCTGGGGCTCGGGAACCGGTTCGATACGGGGCGGCTGGACTGGAGAGGCAGCCTTTGGTTCCGGATAGCTGGGAGCCGGGCGAGCCGGCGGCGCGGAAGGTTCCGGTGTTGCGCGGCCGATGGCTTCCGTAATTTTCTCTTCGAGCGGGCTGCGCGGGCCGGGCTGCATGGCCATGGCGGTGAAGCGGGTAAGGACTTCGAGGGCCGCGGATAGAGAGGCTGCCGCAGTCTGGGCGCGAAGCATGGGAGGAAGCGCGTTGGTGGGCTTGCTGCTGGAGCAAGCGGCAACTATGTCGTTGATGGACTGCTGAAGTTCGTCACTGGTGCGCTGAATGCGCTCCAGGTTATCGCGGAGAGCGCGAGCAACAGCTTGTTCGACGGCATTCGGTTCAGGTGCCATACCCATGGTTGGGGGCGTTTTGCCCGATATTCTCCCGTTTTGCCATTGTGGGGTGCGGGCGGGGGAGCGTCAACGGGAAGGGGGAGACGGTGTGACTAAAAGGATGATGAGGAATTGGGGGGCTCGCGGACTCGCGTTATCAGGTAATCGGTAATCAGTAATCTGCCGGAAGATGAAAGTACCCGAACTTATTGAACGGACAGCAGATAGCAGCGATCAGATAACAGGAGGCCTTAGCCAGGAGCCGGCCCCTACAGGTTTTGGTCCTACGGGCTATTTGTCGAGGGCTTTGGACATCAGGTAGCGTTCGTGTTCGACGAAGCCGCGGCGGCGGTAGAGTTCGATGGCAGGGTTGCCATGGTTCACTTCGAGGTGAAGGACTTTAGCATGGTGTTCGCGGGAAACGGTTTCGGCGAGATCGAGAAGTTGTGAGCCGATTCCCTTCCCGCGATGGGATGCCTCGACGAAGAGCTCGTCAATCCATGCTCCCTTGCCACGGTATTCCAGGCTGTAGTCGAAGCAGATCACCAGGTAGCCGATGGCCACCGATTCTTCGCGGACAATATAGGCAATGCCAAAGGCAGGGTTTTGAAGAAGCTCGGCGAGATTCGCGCGCACGGTCGGTTCGTGGAAAGGCTCCGACCAGGGATCATCCGCCTGCATGCGGCGCAACATTGGAAGTAATAGTTCCAAGTCGGAAGAAGCGGCACGCGTGATGGAGACCGGCATGAGCAGAGGAAACGCCCTTACGGGAAAATAAAATTGGCGAGGAAGATCATACTACGGCCGGAAAATCGGCAGAGAGGAGTTTCGGATTTGTAGTGGACGGTCTTTAGACCGGCCACTACATGAAGATTAGCTGGGCCACCCGTTCCTTCGTCAGGGCAAGCCCGAAGGTGGCCGCTACGCGGAGACGCTGACGTTTGCGCGCGAGACAGCGGATGGCGCGCTGGGGGACGAGGAAGAATTGTTAGGAATGAATCGTTGCAGGTCCTGCTGGAGCGAGGCGTAGGCCTGTTGCGCGGCGGCGATGTTGCCGGCTTGGAGATCCTGGCCCAGTTGGCCGAAGAGCGTGGTGATTGGGTCCTGCTGGCTGGAGGATTGGCTGGATTCGCCGCTGCCATGATGACGATGGTGGTGGCTGTGAGCGGCTCCTGCCTGGTGGCCCGCTTGCTGCAAATCCTGCTGCACGTTGGCGAAATCCGATTGGGCGGCGGAAAGATTGCCCGATTTCAGATCCTGGGCGAGTTGCGAAACGGCGGTTGCGAGCGGGTTGCCGCTTTGCGCGCCAGAGGTTGGCGCGAGCAGAGTGTTCTGCTGGCCGCTGGAAACCAGTTGTTGCAGCGATGCGAAATCGCTTTGTGCCTGGGACAAGTTGCCGGATTGCAGATCCTGTCCGAGCAGTTGAAAACCCTGCTTGATTTGCTGCTTGTTCGGATTTGAAGTTGCGGCCGAACCAATCTGTCCAAGAATGCCGCTGGCAATTCCAAAAATACCCATGGGCGTCTCCTCGCTTCGGGTGCTTGGGGAGCGAAGGTAAGTGCGCTGACGATCGCTCGCTCCGAAGCAAACCCGGAGGAGCTAGGGCAAGACAGGGGCCAATCGGAGGGGAGAAAAGCAGGTCATAAGTTGTTAGTAGTAAGTGAGTTGGAGATGCTGTCCTGGTAGTGAAACGATGTGTAAAAATCAGGCGGCAAGACTTGCCGGGTTCGGCCAGAGACGCGGCAAAGGCTGCCGCGAAGGTCGTAAACGTCGAACGAGGAGTTGCATGGTAAAATAGGGGTCAGGGGGCGACCCGGTTTCGACGGAAGCTGTCGCGTCCCGGAGGCATGCCGGGGGCCAACCACCCGTAATCGGCTGGAAACTAGAACTGCCAACAACAACTTGGCACTTGCTGCTTAATTAATTAAGCGCACGCTTCCCCGGGCTTTGCTCATGGGCCCGGTAAGAGGCGTCATACAGTGAGCTGGCCCGAGCCTTTCGGTCCGTAAGGCTTAGGCGAGAACCATCGGACTAGCCAACTGCGTTTCTTGCTCGTTCTAAGCGCGGAGGGCGAAACAAACGGAACTGAGATAAGCATGTAGGCTCCGTGGCGTAGCGCTTTTCGGACGGGGGTTCGACTCCCCCCGCCTCCACCATTCTTTCCATAATTCATCGACGAAATTGTTGTGAAACTGCGCTCAGTTTTTGTCGAGCGTGGCTGCCAGGGTGATGTCGCTGCCGGAGAGCACGTTCAACTGGCGCGACCAGTCGGCGCGGCCGGAGACGTGCAGGCGAAACGCGTGTTTGCCCGGAGCGACCGCGAGAATGGAAGGCGTGGAGCCGACGAATTGTTCATCGAGATAGATCTCGGCTCCGAGGGGATCCGATTGAACGGTGACTTTCGTGGCGCCACTTCCCGACATCTCGAACGATTCGAGTTTGTTGTCCTTCAACACCGCCACGAATCCCGGATAAATCATCCACTGGCGCTGGTCGAAGTGGATTTCGCGCACGGGATTTCCCATGGTCTGCAGAATCTGCTCGCGGGTCATGCCCGGAGTCAATGAGGACTCGCTGATAGCGACAGGTCGAGGTGCGGCAGCGGGTTGTGACACAGGGGCAGCCACCGGAGCGGCGGCAGGATATGCAGCCGGCGCGGGCGCGGCCTGCACAGCGACTGGTGCAGGGGATGTTGCGCGGCCTTCGGGCATCATCCACTGGTCGAACTCGCGGAATACGGATTCCTTGTCGGCGGTGGCGAGAACGTTGGGAGGAAATTTGAAAGAAAGAGTTGTCCACATGCGGCCGGTGCCGGCTTGCGTGGAAATGCTGCGGGCGGAAATCATAGCGACAAGGATCGTGTCTGAACCGACGGCAACGGCGGTGACGTAGTAGCGCTCGCCGGCCGGCACCTCGTAATCCTGGTGGCCGCGAAAGAGTTTGTACTGCAATCCGTCGATGGCGCTGGAGGCGGGTTCCGTATGGAGAAGCGAACCATAAAGGCCGGGCCGCTGGATCACCACGATTGTGCCGGCGCGGCGAATGTCTGTCTCTCCGCCTATGCCCATCAATTGCTTTCCGACCAAGGACGGCTGATAGGTCTGCGTCAGAATCTGTTCCAGCACGATGCGATCGTTTTGCTCGGCAGGCTTTTTTTGCGCTGCGGCGTTCGTAGCGAGTAGTGCAAACGTCAAGACGAAGAGGGGAAATCGTTTGAGCAAGGCGTGTCTCCTGAGGCGCGCGGTAAGAGTGAGTATAGGGTGCGGGCCGAGGCGCCGACAAGTCGGGGCATCGGCGGCCAACGTCCTGGGACGGGTGTTTCGCTCTAATGCGAGGGGAGAGGCTCTCGAAATAAGGAGACGTCGCCGGTGTCGGGTTGGGCCAGCCAGATGGTACGGTCGGGATAGTAACGCAGCAACTGCTCGTTGCGTTCGCCGGGGAGATCACGCGCCCAGATCACCTTTGAAGCGTCAATATCGGCGGCATTGAAAACCCATTCCTCGTGGACGCTGTGATCCGGGCCGTAGCGGACGAGGACCACATGCTTTCCCGGCTTGGATTCCAGTTCGTGCAAAAGATCGGCGCGGTCGGAGAGTCCCCATCCGCCCCAACCCTGCGAATCGCCGAGTCTTTGCGTTACCAGCAGGGAAACATCGAAAACAAGAGCCAGCAGGATCGCGCGAGAGAGCGCGGCGCCGATGGGCCGGCCAAAAATGCGAATGGTGCGCAAGTGGCGAATCGATTGGGCGAGAGCAGCAAAGAGAATGCCGGCCGCCGGGGCGAGGTAGTGCGGCCCGGGCCACACCACGAGGCAATAGCCAAAGAGCACGGCAAGCAGAGTTAAGAGGAGCAGACGGAAACGGGCCTCGCGGTGGAGAAAGAAAACTCCGGGCAAGAGCAGCCAACAGGCGGTCCAGAGGAAGGCGAGCGAACAATGCCGCCACTTGTCCTGGAAGGTTGATTTGAACGTTGTCCAGTTGCGGTCGTAGGCGAGCCGCTCGTACCGATTGTAGAAATTTTCCATTTCTACGTTGTCGTAATGAATTGCGGGTTTTGGCGTTTGCCATAGGAACAGCGCGGCGCTGTCGTGGAGGCGCGCGTCGTACGCATAAGGAGGTAACGCCGCGTTGCCGGTAATCCTCCAGTTGTAGCGGGCCATGAGGCAGACTGTAACCAGCAGGATCAGGCTTGCGGGCAAGACCACTAGGCGAAGCACCGCGCGGCGTGAAGCCGGTTTTTGGAATTCGCCCCGAAGCCAGAAAAGCCCCGCAACCACAACCGGGAAGCAGAAAAATACACTTTCGTATGGGCGGCTGTTGAAGAGAATGGCGACACCGAATCCCAGCAAGATTCCCAATCCGAGTGAAGGCCGCCGCCTCATTCGCCCAAATGCGCCGAGAACCAGCGCTCCGCCGACGGCCGCGACCGCTCCGCCCCAGTAACTATTGATCCAGTAAGAAGCGACGCACAGCCTGAGGGCAGCCAGAACTCCGGCGAGAAAAGCCCACCTCGCGGGCAGCCACGCCTGCAACATCCAGACGAACGCCGCGGCCATTGCGGCCGCGCTGAGCAGCACGCCAATCCACGGATTGCCGAGCAGTTGCCCAACTGCCAGCACGAGCCCCTGCGCGGGCGGATATTTGGACGCGTACACGGGAAACCAGAGAACGTGAAACGTTTCGAAATTCCGCCAAAGCGGATGCGGTGGATTTGCCAGGCGGCCGTGGGCGAATGTGTCGCCCATCAGGAGATAGCTGAATTCATCGTGGATGCCTGGATTGGGAACCGGCAACTGGTGCAGCAGGGCGAGACGCAGCCCGATCACCAGAAAAAATAAAACCGCGACAGTCAGGATTTTATGGGCGGCGAATCGGGAGAAAGCCCGTTCGATGATTCCGAAGATGCGCTCCGAGTCGCGTGGAAACAGAACTGCTGGAAGGAGAAAGGCGAGCGCGAGCAGCAGGGTAATGTTTGGCTCGGCGAGCCACGTGGGAGCGGAGGAATCCATTAAGGGTTCGGAATATCCCCTGGGCAAAATGCCGAGAGATAATTCAGGACTCCATTGTAGAGGATGGAGATGGAAAATAGGACGGGCGGTTCCAGACTGGAACAATTTCCGCGTTTTGCACAGTTTGCCCTGAAGGCTGCATCAGCAAAATATTCCGCTGGCCTTCCTAATGGTTTCCTTCCTGGATGCCGACAATCATAGAGAAGAGGAAGCACGACCATGAGCACGTCTAATCTTCGGCCGCCTCTACTCACGGCCAACCAGCGGCGCAGCCAACGGATTCTTTTGTCGGTCGCGCTGCGCGTTTCCGGAAAGCGCCTGAACGGCGCTCCTTTCGTGGAGCACACCAAGACGTTGATCGTGAGCGCCCACGGAGCGCTTGTGCAATTACAGGAACCCGTGCGTGAAGGGCAGCCGCTGAATGTGCGAAACGTCGTCACGGGGGAAGAGGTAGTTTGCAAAGTTGTGGATATGAATCCCGGCGCGAGCGGTCTTGCGGAGATTGGGGTGGAGTTTGCGCAGGCCAACGCACAATTCTGGCGGGTCTCGTTTCCGCCAACGGACTGGAGCACGCGGAGCCCGGAAGCGAGACGGCTGGCATCAAGCCCAAGCGCCGCGCCCTCCGGAGAGAAAGGTCCTGCCGCCAAGAAGTAGCCGCGTACAATCGCTGTTCCGCAACAACTCTGCCTGCCGTATCTGTGCGCCGGATCCCGCGCATCTTACCACTGGGCGAATTGCGCCCGATTTTGCTATTTTCAGGCGGGGGCAATCGTGAGGAAGAAACCAATGTGGATGGCAATCGGAGCAATCGTGGCGGCAGGAGCGCTGCTGGCCGCCATAAGCGCGAATCTGCGCGGCGGAGACAAATCGCCGGCCGTCGGAACGCCAGCGCCGGACTTCACACTGAATTCGCAGGAAGGGAAGCCCGTCAGCCTGCATGATTTCAAGGGCAAGTGGGTGGTGCTCTATTTCTATCCCAAGGATATGACCAGCGGCTGCACGATCGAGGCTCACAATTTTCAACGGGATCTTGCCAAATATGACGCGAAGAACGCGGTGATCCTCGGCGTCAGCATGCAGGACGAAAAATCGCACCAGGAGTTTTGCGCCAAGGAGAGCCTGACCTTCAAACTGCTGGCGGATAGGGACAAGGAAGTGTCGAAGAAATACGATTCGGTGATGAATCTTGGGGTTGCGAAGCTGTCGGCGCGGCACACTTACCTGATTGATCCGAGCGGGGTCGTCCGCAAAGTGTGGACCACGGTGGAGGTGAAGACGCACAGCGACGAGGTGCTGGCCTCCCTGGAAGAACTGCAGAAGCAGACAAGCTAAGCGGGACCAAAACTGGTGATGGTTTCGGGCTCCGGGATGCGTTAAAGTTTCGGCGCCTTTTCCTTTGGGGGGGTCGTAAACATGAAACATAAATTCTTTCTATCCGTGCTGGCGTTGGGAATTCTGGCATTCGGACTGGCGTTGCGGGCAAGCGCACCGAAAACGGAAACCGTCAGCTATAAGAGCGGCGACGAAACGGTAAGCGCTTATCTGGCGCTGCCGGAGGGCGCAGGCAAGCATCCGGCGATCGTTGTGATTCATGAGTGGTGGGGATTGAATGACTGGGTGAAAGAGCAGGCGCAAAAATATGCCGCGCAGGGCTACGTAGCGCTGGCGGTGGATCTCTATCGCGGCAAGGTGGCGACGAATCCCGATGAAGCGCACATCCTGATGCGGGGCCTGCCGGATGATCGCGGAATGCGCGACCTGGAGGCGGCGTTCGCGTATCTTTCCTCGCGTGCGGACGTCAATCCGGGAAAGATTGGTTCGGTCGGATGGTGCATGGGAGGAAGTTGGTCGATCAAGCTGGCCGTGGACCAGCCGAAACTGGCGGCGTGCGTGGTGAACTATGGCTGGCTGCCCTCGGATCCCGCGCTGGTGGCGAAAATCAAAGCGCCGGTGCAGGGGAATTTTGGCGCGGACGACCAGGGGATCCCGCCGAAAGATGTGAAGGCGTTTGAGGCAGCGATGAAGGCCGACGGGAAAATCACGGACATCAAGATTTATGACGGCGCGGGCCATGCGTTCCAAAACCCGAACAACAAGCAGGGCTATCGCCCGGAAGCCGCCGCGGACGCAGGCCAGCGTATCTCAGGCTTCTTTCAGAAATATCTGCACTGAGCCCTTGCCGGAATCGCACAGCAGCTTAAACGTTTGCCAACACCTTCAGGCCGGGGACCCCGATTAGCTTCTGATCAGCAGTGACCAGAATCAGATCGAGGGCGATGGCGGTGGCCGCAAGAAAGCGGTCCGCTGGGTCTTTGTGGTTGGGCAAAATGTAACGCATCTCGTGGATCACTTGCCAGGTCAAGTGTGCCTCTGTTAATTCCAAATCGCCGGTCGTGCGAGCAAACCATTCCCCGAAATCTTCATCAAGTGCAATGCGTTTCTTTGCCAGGAGCACGGTCATCTCCCAGATGCTGACCGGCGAAAGGAAGCGTTCGTTGCTGGGTTCGTAGAGAGCTTGATGAACAAACGAGCTCAATTTATGGGGCTCGCGGAGCATCCACAGCCAAATGTGCGTATCGAGCAGGAATCGCATCATTTTTCTTCGTCGGGGTCCTGTGCTGCCTCCCAGTCAGAAATGTCTGTGATTGGGCCGACAATGTCTCCGTGGATCGTCAGAGAACCGACCGAGGTACCGAACTTCGGAGCCCGCTTAGGGGGGGCCGGGGGCGTGATTTGGGCCACCGGGTGGCCGAAGCGAGTGACGAGGATGGGCTGGCCGGTTTTCTTGACCTTTTCCAGGACGGCCAAACAAGTGGCTTTGAATTTCGAGATGGCGATTTCTTCCATGGAGGTGCTCCTAACGGGAAAATCGTAACACAACAATTGACTATGGTCAAGCCATGATATGACCATAGTATGACTATGGTCAATAATTATATTAACTGCTATATTTTCTTTTGTTTAGAATCTATTTACTCCCTGTGATTATGGCTCGTCGTCACCATCGCCGGCTTCGCTCAGTTCGTGGCCCAGCGGCTTCGTGAAATCGATAGCCGGCAAGCCGGTCTTTTGGAGTTCGCTGCTGAGTTTCGGGAGGGCGTTCTGCTTCAGATCGTTCCAGTGCTTGAGCAGGGTTTTCAACTCTTCGTTGAGTTCGGCATAGACTTTGCTGGCCTGAGTTGTCGGGGCAGCGTCGGCGGAATCGGCGATACCGAGGAGTTGACCGAAATGTTGGTTGATTGTGGAGAAATTCTCGGGTTGCTTACCGCTCGGCGGAGTTCCGAAAAATGCACTGGTGGTTGCACCTGCCAGAGCGGCGCACTGCTTGTCCAGATCCTCCAGCGATTCAGTCAACTTCCCTTTCGCCTTGGCTAAGGACTCCTTGAGTTGCGCGCGGACGGACTGCACCTGGGCCAGAGCGTCATAACTCTGATTCATTCCCGCGACTGCGCCCGCTTGGAGCGAAGCTTGCGCTTGCAGTTCCGCGGGTGGTGTCTTGATTCGCGGGTCCATCTTGACCGTGAGGGGTTGAGTGAACTGCTTGCCTTCGACGGTCAGCCTAACGGTATAGCTTCCCGGCAGAGCCCAGGCTCCCAGTGGATGCAGAGGCGTGTCGTGCGGAATCGCGGAAATGGGAAATTCCTTGTTGAGCGATTTTGGCGGCTCGCCATGCAAATCCCAGACGAACCGGTGCATCCCAGCTGCGGCGGACAGAATTTGCGCGGGCCGGACCCAGTACATAGGAATCGGATGTTCCGCGGCGATTTTATCCATCGGCAGCGGAGAGTCCGCGCTTGTGTAACGGCGGACGGTCGCCCCCGCGGAATCCACAATTTCAAGCGTGACCGGTCCGTTCGCGGCGGCGGCAAGGTAGTAGTCGATGATGGCGCCATCCGGCGGGTTTTTTCCCGCGGGGGTTTCTGGAGGCAGCGGCGTATCAGGATTACGGTTCCAGCGCCAGCGCAAGGCTTCCTGCGGCTGGAACAAGAACGCCGGCGATTTAGCAACCTGTTCGTTCATCTGGCGCAGCGGTGCAATGTCATCGAGGATCCAAAACGAGCGCCCGTGGGTGGCGCCAATCAGATCGTCGCCATGAATGGCGAGGTCGCGAATCGAAGTGTGGGGCAGGTTCAACTGCAAGGGCTGCCAGGAATCACCGTCGTTGAAGGAAACGTAGACCGAGGTTTCGGAACCGGCGAAGAGCAGCCCCTTGCGCGAGGGATCTTCGCGCACGGCGTTGATCGGAGCATTGTCGGGAAGCCCGGTGATAATTTCCCGCCAGCTGGCGCCGAAGTCGCGCGTGCGGTAGATGTGCGGCTTCAAGTCGTCCAGGCGAAAGCGATTGATGGCGGCGTAAGCGGCTCCCGCGTCGAAGTGCGATGCCTCCAGGATGGAAACCTTGCTCCAGGAAGTAAGCTGCGGCGGGGTGACATTCTTCCAGTTCTTTCCGCCATCGCGGGTAATCTGAATCAGGCCGTCATCCGTGCCGGCCCAGATCGTTCGCGCTTCCTTGAACGACGGTGCGACGGCATAAATCGTGCCGCGGTGCTTCCCTTTTTCCGGGTCGCCCGCGGAAAAGGCGCCAAGATTCGCGGGAATTTCGGGCGATTCGCGCGTCAGGTCCGGACTGATGACCTGCCAATCGCGGCCACCATCCGTGGTCTTGAACAAAACATTGGCGGCGAAATAGAGCGTGCCCGGATCGAGCGGTGAAAAAACAACCGGCAGCGAGCGGTTGTAGCGATACTCGCCGGTGCGAACCGGTTCCGGCGCTACATTGGCATATTCGTTGAGCGCCTGATTCGTGCGTGTGATACGGCCGCCGTAAAGAATATTCGAATCGCGCGGGTCCACCGCGATGTAGCCGTACTCTTCGACGCCGGGCAGGCTCCATTCACGAAACGTCAGTTCGCCGACGTCGCTGCGGCTCATGACCGCGGCGCTGCCGCTTTCCTGCTGCGCCCCGTAAACCCAGTAAGGAAAGCGGTTGTCGGTGGTGACGTGATAGAACTGGGCGGTCGGCTGGTTGTACCAACTGCTCCAGGTCTGGCCGCCGTTCACGCTGATGACCGCGCCCTGATCGCTGGAAAGGGCAATCGTCTGACCGTTATTTGGATTGATCCAGATGCGCTGGTAGTCGTCGCCACCCGGCGCGCCCTTGAATCCTGTGAAGGTTTTTCCGGCGTCGGTGGATTTCCAGGTGGTCGTATTCGCGACGTAAATCACGTCGGCGTTGTCCGGAGACACGGCGATGCCCATCGCGCCGGGGCCGCGGCCGCCGATGCGGTGATCCTCGTTGACGCGCTGCCAGGTTTCGCCGGCGTCGTGGGAGCGGTAGATGCCGGGCTCCTTTTTCGCTTCCGCGGTCAGATACATGAGCTTCGGATTGCCGGGAGCGATGGCAATGCCAATGCGGCCGACCACGTCGTCCGCACCGGGGAGGCCCTTGGTGATTTGCCGCCAGGTGGTCCCGCCATCCGTGGATTTATAAAGGCCTCCACCGGGAATCACGAACGATTCGCCGCTGCGAATTTCCCACGGCGCGACGCGCGCCGCCCAGAGCGCTGCGAAGAGAACTTGGGAGTTGCTGGGATCCATCACCAGGTCGGCGCCGCCGGTGTTTTCATCTTTGTAGAGAACTTTTTCGAAGGTTTTACCCCCATCGAGCGAACGGAAGATGCCGCGTTCCACATTCGGACCATACGGATGGCCCTGGACGGCGACGAAAACACGGTCCGGATTCCTGGGATCAACGACGATCGCGGTAATCTGCTGGGCATCGCGCAGGCCCAGGTGCGTCCAGGTCTTTCCTGCGTCTGTCGATTTATAGAACCCATCGCCAACGGCCAGGTCCGGCCGCTGCAGGCCTTCGCCGCTTCCGGCATAAAGAATGTTGGGATCGGATGGCGCAACCGCCAGGGCGCCGACAGAGCCGGAGGACTGATCGTCAAAAATCGGGGACCAGGTGTTGCCGAAGTCGGTGGTCTTCCACACGCCGCCGTTCACTGCGGCCATGTAGAAGACGTTGGGCTGCTGGGGAACGCCGGTGATGGCCACGGTGCGGCCGCCGCGGAATGGCCCGATGCAGCGCCAACGCATCTCCGAATAAAGTTTGGGATCGTATTGCTGCGCGCGAAGAATGGGAAAAGCAACGGCTAGCAGGCAGAGCACACCAACAACCTTGAGCGGAACTCGCATTCATTTCCTCCAGGAACGTAAGGAGGATAGCGCGAGCTCCGGTTGGTCGCAAAGGTCAATCCAGAATTGTTTGTAGAAAACCGTGGCCGGAAGCAAAAGTCAGCCGACGCCAACTTAGCCGCAGCGAGAGAGGGCTGGCCGGCTGGAAGCCGGCGCTACCTTCGGGCGCTGCTAGTCGTCGGGCGATTCCTTGACGACGCACTTGATGTCCACGACGGGCGTTCCGTCGATGGCTTCGATCGGGCCGATGGACACAACATTGTGATCGATCGCCAGCACCTTCGCGCGGTGAAGGCCGATGGGGTTGGGGCGATGCGGCGAGCGCGTTGAAAAAACTCCTCGAATCGGCCGCGTAAGATCGCCGCGCGGGTGAACCTTCAAAGTGTCGCGGTTGGCGAGATGGAGCCAGGTGATGATCACAATGTCGTCGCCAACCTTAATTCCATCCATCGCATCGCAAAGGCGCGCGTCCAGTTCGAGGCGCGCGTTGGGCGCCCCCTCGGTATAAAAACGCGGAGCGTCTTTCGTTTTTTTGAGTTCGGACCGGATCCATCCAACCGGTTCCAGCTGGTAATTTTCCATAGGGCGCAGCCTAGTCAAAAGATGAATGAGAATACAGCTAAATCCTCAGCGGCATTGTTGACATCCTCGCCGGAACGTAGAGCACAAGCGAAAAGCAGATCCCTCGCCCCGCAAAAAGGGCCCATCGCAAAATTCGCTCAGGGCAAGCGGGGACTCGGGATGACAGCGGCCTGGAATCGTAGGAAGTCAACAGAGCCATCCCTAGTTTAACCCCTGGGTGTCGGGGCACCACCGAAGGCGAGCCAGGCAAATTGTGCGAGGCGGCTATTTTTTGTGGTGGACGCGGGTGTAGAAGTGGCCGATGGTGCCGTAGAAGAGAAATTCGAATTCGAGGTGGGGAACGGTGGGGAGCCACTCTTCGAAGGCGCGCTGTTCGCCGTATCCTCGCACATGCGGCCAATCGTCGAAGACGAGGATTGCGCCGTCGGCCAGGCGGGGTCCGAGATAGTTGAGGCAATCGAGCGCCGGTTGGTAGATGTCGCAATCGATCCGCGCGTAGCAAAATTTGCCGGCGACCTGCGCATCCGCGCCGTGCAGACTCTTTTCAAAGAAACCTTTGACCAGCTTGAGCCGCGGCCGCAGCGCCGCCTGGACATTTTTCGAAACCTGCTCCAGGGAGCAAGCATACTGGCCTTTTTTCCAGAAAGCCTGATCGTGCTCCGGATGGGGATCGGAAAGGCCTTCGAAGCTGTCGAAGCCGTAGATCCGCCGATCGAGCCCCAGCTCTTCCGTGGTGCCGTAGAGGAAGTTAATCCACCAACCCTGATAGATACCGAATTCCACGATGTCGCCGGGGATTTTTTTGTCACGGATCTCGATCAGGAGCCTGCGCACATACTCGCATTCGACTTGCGCCAGGGCGCTATGGGCGCGCTGGCCCCATTCCGTATCTTCGTTCCAACTGCAGGCGACGCGCACTCCAGGTACCGGCACATCCTGGCGAAATACGGAGCGCGACCAATCTTCGTAGGAGAGAGAACTATCCCAATCCCGGGCGGTCTGGTGAGCCGTGGCTCCGGAAGCCGTCGCAGGCGAGATCTCATCGGAAACAGGCGCCGCGATTGGTACAGGTTCAGCCGGAGCTCCGCCGGCTTCACAATGAGCCAGAATCTGCTCAATCACCGGCCGTGTTTGCGCCGAAGCGCCCGCGAGCGCCTGACGCAAGAGCGATGCAGCCTCGGCGTGGCAACCGCGGGCGAAAAGCAGGGCGCCGAGATTTTCGGCGGCCTGTGTGGAGCTTGGGTCGAGCTGCAGGGCGGCACGAAAACCGCGTTCCGCATCCTGGAGTTGTCCCAAAGAGACCTGCACGGCTGCCCAGTCGTTCCAAAGCATTGCCGAGGGAGCTTGGGAGATTCCATCGGAGAGGAGTTGCAAGGCAGAGGCAAACTCCCCCTGCTGATAGAGCGCCTCCGCTCGCTGGAGGATGTCGTGGATTACCTGGGGCGTTGCCATCGAGCACTCCCTTTTGTCGAACTGGCGATTTCCGCCCGCCGGCGGGAATCCCGGGAAGGGATGTGCAGGAGGAGTTCCAGAGGGGCGAGGATTGCATTAGTTTTTATTAAGGAAAGCTGGCGGGGGTTCTAAGAAAGAAGGCGGCCTAAAGCCGCCCCTACACGGTGGTTCGATTGGGGGCTGGGCGGGCGTTTAGGGCGTAAAAGCGGCAGCTTTGCTGCCGCACTCAAAAGGGCTTGCTCGCAGCTCGCAAGCCGGGCCATGTCAGTCCGCAGGCTGTTTTTCTTTGGCCGGAGCTGGCCGGGCGGGGGTGCCGTCGGCTTTGACGTAGTGCGCGTACCAGGCGAGGTAGCGCTCGTGCAGGTCTTTTATGTGGGAAGGCGTCTTGAACTCATGATATTCGTCCGGATAAACCACGAGTAGCGTCTCCCGTCCCAATTCCTTTAGCGCCAGATACATCTGCTCGCCGCCCAGGACGGGGACGTTGCAATCAATGTTGCCGCCAACGAAGAGAGTCGGCGTCAGAATATTCTTCACCCGGTAAAACGGGGCGATGCGGTCCCAAAGCGCCTGATTCTCCCAGGGGTAGCCGAGCTCGATCACGTACTCGCGCTGGTATTCGTCATGGCCCCACATGCTGGTGAAGTTGGCCGCGCCCGCCCCGGTGATCGCCGCCTTGAACCGGTTGGTCTGGCCGGTGATGAAGTCAGTGGAGATTCCGCCGTACGACCAGCCGCCAACGCCCAGCTTGTCCGGGTCCGCAAGTCCTTCTGCAAGGGCGAAGTCCACAAACGCCATGTCGTCCTGAAAGTCTTTATTGCCCCAATCGGCGTAAATGGCCTTGCAGTAGTCCTGTCCATATCCGGAAGAGCCGCGTGGATTGGGCAGCAGCACAGCGTAGCCGTTGGCCGCAAAAAGCTGCGCGATGTCAAAGAACTCGTCCTCGTACTCCTCCACGGGTCCGCCGTGGGGGCGCAGGATCGTCGGCACCTTTTTTCCGGGGACGTAATCCACGGGCTTATAGAGGTAGCCGTGCACGACGGTGCCATCCTTGGATTTGAACGAGACGTATTCGCCATTGACCACCTTGTGCTGCGACAGCCATTCGTCGTTCAGGTGCGTCAGCCGGGTCAGCTTTCCCCCAGGCATGGTAAAGACCTCGTAGGGCCGGTCGGTCGTCGAGATGGTCGCAACCAGGGTTCCGTCCTTCGAAAACGAGTAGCCTTCCGCTGTGAAGCGGCCGCCGATGGCGCGGGTCACTTTGCCGTCCGCGAGGCTGACCTGTGCCACGTTCTGGGTGCCGTCGTCGTCGGCAATGAAATAGATGGACTTGCCATCGGGAGCAAAACGCGGCTCCGTGGCCATGCGGTCAAAGCTCCTGGTCAGAATCTTCGCTTCACCGCCGGCGGCGGGAGACACGGCGACATGTTTCGTCGCGTAGTAGAAGAGCTTCAGGTCAACCGAGGCCGAGTAAGTGAGCCACTTGCCGTCCGGCGACCAGGCCGGATGATCCTTCTGCCCGGGAAAATTGGTGACTTGCACAGGGTGGGCGCCCTGGTCCGTATTGTCGGCGGCTACCACATAGATATCGGAGTTGTAGGTGGCATCCGGATCGGGCTTCGTGCGATTGCTGGCGAAGGCGAGAAGCTTGCCGTCCGGCGACCAGGCGGGTTGCGCGTCGTCATAGTCGCCCGAAGTCACCTGGCGATTGGACTTTGCAGCCAGGTTGAAAACGTAGAGATGGGCGCGACGCCGATCGATGTAGCCGACGTTGTCGTTCTTAAACTGCAGCCGGTCAATGACCCACGGAGGCTGCGTCTTGGATTTTTTCGCGGCTGCTTCCTCGGCGCCCTTGGACTTTCTTGCCGCCGCTTCCGCTTCTTCCGGCGAGGGATCGCGAAGAATCAAAACCAGTTGCTTGCCGTCGGGCGCCCATTCGAACTCGTCCACATCCTGCGGCGCGTCGGTCACCCGCTGCGCTTCGCCGCCCTGCCGATTCAGCAGGTAGACCTGTGTTTTTTCCTCGTTGCCCTCCGCATCCTTGCGCGTCGAAAGAAACGCCAGGTACTTCCCATCCGGCGACCAGCGCGGGCGGGAGGAAGCCACCCCTTCGGCCGTCAGCGGGATGGCGTCACCCCCGGCCACGGGCACCATCCAGATCCGCGACTCCGGCTTGTCCTCCTTCAAGGAATTTGAGGTCACCGTGAAGGCGATCACCTGCCCGTCGGGGCTGACGCGCGGTTCATGCGCCTCTTTAACGCTGAGGAGGTCGTCGGAGGTGACCGGGCGCGGTGCGACAGATTGCTGCGCGGAGGTAATAGAACTTGCCAGGAGCATAACTGCAAAGAGACCAGAAAGGCGAAGCTTCATGCGGATGACTCCGTGGAAATGGAAATGAAAAAGGCCTCGCGGAGTTTATCACAGCCGGTCCGCTGCCCGCGGAGCCGAGAAGCGAGCCGCGTCAAGAGGCGACGTAAAGCGACGTAAAGCCGCCCCTACAAAAGCTAGGTGGCGAGTCGCAACGCCGCGGCCGGGCGTCAACAGGCGCCGGCCTCAGAAGGCCGCCGCTACAAGTGCTAGACGGTATCGCCTAGTACTGAAGTACGAGTAGCGAACTCGAAAAATTTTTCGCGGACCCTCATTTTTTTCTTGCATGCAAGAACAGAGACTGTATTCTTCGAAAAGTGAGCTTGCTTCGAGAAATAGGAAAGCGAGAGTCACTTTAGGAGGACAAGAGAAAAAAATTGAGCACTTTATCCCTGCCAGCCCAAATTCCTTCCCAAGCAATTCAATCCACTAAAAAGAGAGCCGCGAAGCTGACGCTGTGGCCTTTGGTTGCCGCCACGTTCTTCATGGTGTCCGGCGGAACCTACGGCACCGAGGCGATCATCTCCGGCGCAGGCTATGGCCGCGGGATTCTGGTGCTGCTGTTTCTTCCGGTGCTGTGGTGCTTGCCGACGGCGTTCATGATCGGCGAACTTTCGAGCGCGCTGCCGCACGAAGGCGGCTACTACGCGTGGGTGCGCCGCGGCCTGGGCAATTTTTGGGGCTTCCAGGAAGCGTGGCTTTCGCTGGCCGCCAGCATCTTTGATATGGCGATCTACCCGACCTTGTTTGTTTTCTATTTGAAGCAGATGTCGCCCTGGTTTGGCGAGGGGAATCACGGAATCCTCGCGGGCTTGTTTGTGGTGATTGCCTGCGCGGCGCTGAATCTGGCGGGTATCCGCGTGGTGGGCATCACTTCGTTGTGGCTTTTCTTCCTGCTGTCGCTGCCGTTTGGGCTGATTGTGTTGATGACGCCGGTCAAGCTCGGCGCATTTGCCGGGGAGCCCCATGCGGCGTCGGCTGGTGCGAGTGTCGGCCTGCTGGGCGCGATCCTGGTGGCTATGTGGAATTACATGGGCTGGGACAACGCCTCGACCATCGCGCAGGAGGTCGAGCGGCCGCAGCGCACCTATCCGAAGGCGATGATTGCCGCGGTCATTCTGGTTTCGCTCACTTATGTTTTGCCGTTCCTGGCGGTCTACTTCACCGGGACTCCGGCGTCGGCCTTTGCCGAAGACGGCTCCTGGGCCGCGATTGCCGGGCAACTGGGCGGCAAGGTGATGGGATTTGAATGGCTGCGTTTCATGGTCACTATCGGCGGAATGATGAGCGCGTTCGGCATGTTCAACGCGCTGGTGATGAGCTATTCGCGCCTGCCGCTGGCCATGGCGAAGGACGGGATGATGCCGAGGATTTTCGGCAAAGTGACCCGCAAGAACGAAACGCCATGGGTTGCCATCGTCGTGCTGGCGAGCTGCTGGGCGTTTTGCCTCGGCCTGGGCTTCAAGCGGCTGGTCACGCTGGACATTATGTTGTACGGCGCGGCGCTGATGCTGGAATTCGTGACGCTGGTGGTGCTGCGGGTCCGCGAACCTGAGCTGAAGCGAGAGTTCCGCGTGCCGGGCGGCATGGCCGGTGCGATCACCTGCGGGATCTTTCCGCTTGGCTTGCTGCTGCTGTCGCTGGTCGAAAGCGACCGCGAAACCAT
>DASYXF010000162.1:0-15788 GCA_035935335.1 Candidatus Acidiferrum sp. | reverse complement strand
GCGGCAAACACAAAAATCTTAAACGGCGTCGGCGGCGGCAGCAGCGCGGCGATCAACATACCAACGAATCCATTTTCCTCGACCCAGTGGCGTATGGCCGCACCGCGCGCGCCCGCCTTTTTGTGAAAGAACGCTTCCCCTCCCTTTCGCGCGATGAAATACAGGAGCACGCAGCCAAGGATTGATCCCATTGCGGCCATAAGCGCATAGAACGGCATGCGAACTGGATGCTGGATGGAGAGTTCGATCAGAAGGAGATCGTTGATCACGGGAAAGGTGAGCACCGAGGAATCGAGAAACGAAATAAGAAAAAGCCCCGGCGCGCCGAGCGTTCCCGCAAAGCCGACAATTTTCTGTTTCCAGGTGCTGAGCTGGAAGGGCAAGAAGTCCTCCGGAAAGTGGAAATCAGTTTAACAGAGCCGCACCGCGCGTCAGAGCAGGGTTTGAATCGCTTCGGTGATGACGTCGTAAACGCGGTGAAGCTGGTCAGGCGAAATGATGTATGGCGGAAGGACGTAGACGACGTTGCCGAGGGGCCGCAGCAGGACGTTCCGTTCGAGGAAAAAATTGTAGAGCTTGGGGCGAAGTCCGGAGAGATAGCCCGGGTCCTCAACGCGCAGTTCGAGCGCGCCGAGCCCCCCGAGATGGCGCGTGTCGCCGACCTGATGGAAGTCGCGCAACTGCGTGAGGCGCTCCGCGTGAATTTTGGCGATGCCCCGGATCCGGTCGAAAACCGGCTCGTCGTCGAAAATCTGCAAGTTCGCGTTCGCCGCTGCGCAAGCCAGCGCGTTCCCGGTATAAGAATGCCCGTGATAGAAGGAGTGCAGCCGGTTCTCGCTGCGAAACGCGGATTCCACGCGGTCGGTGCAAAGCGTAACGCCCATCGTCAAGAAGCCGCCCGTGATTCCTTTGGAGACGCACATGATATCCGGAGAAATGTTGGCAAGATCGCACGCAAACATTTTTCCGGTGCGGCCGAAGCCGGTGAGAACTTCGTCGGTGATCAGAAAAACGTCGTGTCGCGTGCAGAGCGCGCGAATTCTTTGCAGAAACTCGACTGGATGAACGATCATGCCGCCCGCCCCCTGGAGCAGAGGCTCCACGATAACGGCGGCGATCTTGTCCGGGCGTTCGGCCAACAAGTGTTCCAGTTTCTCGACGCACTCGATGTGGCACGACTCGCGCTTCAACCCCACCGGGCACCGGTAGCAATAGGCTGAGTGAACCCGATGTACTGGATAGCGCATGGACTGGAACGGCTGCGTGAACGGCGATTCGTCGCTGACCGACATCGCCCCGGCCGTATCTCCGTGGTAGCCGTGTTCGAGCGCGACGATCTCGCGTTTCTCGGGTCGCGAGAGGTTTTGGAAATGCTGCACGGCCAGTTTCAGGCCGACTTCCACCGCGGTCGAGCCGTCATCGGAGAAAAACAGATGCGTGAGTTCGCTCGGCACCCACTTGCGCAGCCGCGTGACAAGTTCTTCGGCGGCATCGTGCGTGAACCCGGCGAGAATTACTTGCTCAAGTTTGCGGCCCTGCTCGGCAATCGCGGCCGCGATTCGCGGATTCGCGTGTCCGTGAAGATTCACCCACCACGATGAGATGGCGTCTATGATCTGCCGCCCGTCCGATGTATACAAGAGTGCGCCTTCCGCTTTCGTGACGTGCAGAGGTGGAGGATCCAAAACGGAGTTGGAGAATGGATGCCAGATTTGCAGCGGCGAACTCATTGCGCAAAGGCTGAGCGGTCGAAGTGGTTCAGGAAAACCTGCATAAGCGCGGTACGGTGGAGATTGGGCAGTTTGGGAATTTCGCCGATGACGCGGACGTGACCGAACTTTTCGATCGTCTCGCGGTTCTCGCGGTTCTGATCGCCGATCAGCACAACCCCGTGCACAGGCAACTCCGCGGCATGCAGCGCAGCAAGAGTCAGCAGGGTGTGATTGATCGTGCCCAACCCGCTGCGTGCGGCGAGAATCACGGGAAGCTTAAACTTCACCATCATGTCCAGCATGAACTGCTTTGGATTGATCGGGACCAGAACACCGCCGGCGCCCTCTACAACCAGCCAATCGTTCATGAGGCTCGCGGGCGGCGAGATGCGATTCAAATCGATCTCGACGCCGGCCCAGCGCGCCGCAAGATCCGGCGAAACCGGCGGAACGAACTTGTAGACTTCATCCAGCGTGCGGTCAGTGCCGATCCCGGCGAGGCGCATCACTGTAACCCGATCGGAGCCTTCGAGCGTTCCCGTCTGAATCGGCTTCCAGTAAATCGCATCCAGCGCTGCGCACAGCAAAGCCGCAAGCGTAGTTTTGCCCACGCCCGTGTCGGTGCCGGTAATGAAAAAATGCCGCCTCATGCGTGCCTCGCTTGGGCAAGCGAAGTTTGGCGAGAACGCCACGCAACAAGCGCCTGCACGACCCGCGAAAGCTCTTCCTGCGAGATCCGCGTAGTCAGCGAAAGGCGCAACCGCGAGCCGCCTTCGGGAACGGTCGGCGGCCGGATGCCGCGAACCGCAAATCCCTCGCGCTGCAGATGCTCGGCCGCATCGAGCGTGGCGTCATTGTGCCCAAGAACGACCGGGACAATCTGGCTGGCGGTTCCAGCGGTATCGAAGCCCTCCGATTGCAGAGCCGCGCGAAACCAGGCAGCCCGGCGGAGAAGCAAGGCGCGATCCTGGTTCATTCCTTCGGCGAGGCGCAGGGCCGCTCTGATCTGTGCAATGAAATACGGAGGCAGCGCGGTCGAGAAAATAAAGGTGCGCGCGTGATTCACAAGATGCTCTTTCAAAACCGCCGGACCGCAAACAAATGCTCCAGCCGAGGCCAGTGCTTTCCCGCAAGTGTGAACGATGGCCAGCACTTTGGAAGTAATCCCGGCGGCGGCGGCCAGGCCATGTCCCGCGGGACCATGAACACCGGTCGCGTGCGCTTCGTCGAGGATCAGTGCGGCGTTATATTTTTCAGCGAGCACGGCAAGTTCGACCAATGGCGCGATATCTCCATCCATGCTGAAAACGCTTTCGCTGACAATCACCTTGCGCCAGGGAGCACCGGCCTCCTGGCGCAACGCGGCCTCCAGTGCATCCAGGTTCAGATGAGGATAGATGACCTTGCGCGCGCCGGACAAGCGCATGCCGTCAATCAGGCTGGCATGATTGCGTTCGTCGGAAAAAACAACGTCGTCCTTCCCCACAAGTGAAGAAAGCAGGCCCACATTCGCGGCGTAGCCTGTCGTGAAAAAGAGCGCGGATTCCGTTCCGGCAAATATCGCAAATTCATCTTCCAGTTCCCGCCACTCTTCCGTCTGTCCCGAAAGCAGCCGCGATCCAGTGCCGCCGACTTTTTCGGAGAGGCGTACGGCTTCGGCCACTTCGGCGGGCAATCCGGAATGTTCCGCAAGGCCCAGATAGTCGTTCGAGCAAAAATTTACGCCATGAATTTCGGCCAGGCTGCGCCGCTGGCTGCGGGCTTCGAGTCCTCGCAACCCCTGGTGCAACCGATCTTTCCACGCGGATAGGGCGTCAGACGGCATGCGGCTCAAGTGGCTTCATGCCCAGGCTTTGAAGCAGGAGTTCGTCTTCATCGGCTCCGGGATTGGGCGTAGTCAAAAGTTTTTCACCAACAAAAATCGAATTGGCTCCCGCAAGAAAGCAAAGCGTGACCGCTTCCGGGGAAAGCTGCTTGCGGCCGGCCGCAAGGCGCACTCGAGACGCGGGCATCAGGATGCGGGCCGTGGCGATCGCGCGAACCATTTCCAGCGGGTCGAGGGCAGGCACATGCGCAAGCGGCGTGCCTTCCACGCGCACCAGCATGTTGATCGGCACGCTTTCGGGATGCGGCCGCAGCGTCGCTAACTGGTGAAGCAGACCCACTCGATCGGCGTCTTTCTCACCCATCCCCAGAATCCCGCCGCAGCACACCGTGATGCCCGCTTTGCGAACCGCCGCCAGGGTGCGCAGGCGCTCCTCGTAAACCCGCGTCGTGATGATCGAGCCGTAGAATTCCGGCGAAGTATCCAGATTGTGGTTATAAGCGCTGAGCCCAGCCTCTTTCAGCCGCACAGCCTGGCTTTCGGTGAGCATGCCCAGGGTGCAGCACACTTCCATTCCGAGAGAAGAAACGCCGCGCACCATTTCCAGCACTTTGTCAAACTCGCGGCCGCCTGGGGCTTCCCGCCACGCCGCTCCCATGCAAAAACGAGTAACGCCTCGACCAACCGCGTCTCGCGCCACGGAAATCACGTGTTCGGGATCAAGCAAGCCCTGGCGCTCCACATCGGCGTCATAATGCGCGCTTTGCGGGCAATAAGCACAGTCCTCCGGGCACCCGCCGGTTTTGATCGAAATCAGCTGGCAGGTCTGCACGCGATCCGGGGGATGAAATTGCCGGTGAGTCGTCTGCGCCCGATAGAGCAAGTCCGGCAACGGCGTGCGGTAGATGGACTGGACTTCGGACTTCGTCCAATCAAACCGCAAACCGGTCTCGGAATGCGGTGCGTCTGAGGTCCCAATCGATTCGCGTGTCATTAGCTCGTTGTTCGCCTGATCTGAATCAAATTGCTTTGGCTGAGTAAGCTCCACATGTTACCACTGGTACCGGCTTGACGCGTAACCCTCGGGGTTGCTCTGTTCTCAAAGTGTGAAAGAGCGGGCCTACTTGAGGGTTCTGAGCGGAAACCAAGTTTTGAAATTCCTGCGGCAACGGTTACTGGGGGCGGATGCCATAAGCCCGGTAGAGTTCGGCCGGGCGATAAAACGCACCACCCTTGAAAACGATGTCGACGCGGCGAAGGTCGCTGATATTTTTTGTGGGATCCCCGTTGACAAGTATCAAATCGGCGAATTTACCTTCGGAAACGCTGCCGAAGTCCCGGTCCTTGTGCATCACCTCGGCAGCCTCGAGCGTAGCAATCCGAAGCACCATCGGCGCGGGAATTCCCGCTTCGCAATAGATTTCCAGTTCGCGATCGAAAGCGTAACCGGAGCCCGCATCCGTGCCAGCCACAATTTGAATCTTGTCGTCGTAAAGCCTCTTCAGCATTCTCAACATATTCGCGTAAGTAGCCCGATAGGCTTTGTCTGTGGCCGCATCCGTGGCAGGCAATGCGCCTCCACCCGCACGCGAGGAACGCTGCACCTGCGCCGGCAGGCGATTGAATATCGCCGCATCGGCACGCGCAATCTGGCCGGGCCGGTCAAGGTAGGTGTTTTCCCACACGGCCATGGTCGGGTCGATGACGGTATGATGCTGTTTGAGAAATGCCAGGAAATCATTGACCTGAGGTGAATTCAAATCCAGGTCCCCGCCGCGTTTTCCCGGTTCAATAAACCGGGCGGGAGTGCGGGTCTCTTTCACATCCGGCATGAAATTCAAAAAAATAAAATTCATGTGCTGGATTTCGTCGGCGCCATCGCGCACGAATTGTTCCGCAATCATGCCCGCGGGCACGTGGCCGCTGACCCGCAGGCCGCGCTTGTGGGCCTCGGCGGCAATAATCGGAACGAGCTCCGGCTTAACGGAGCTGTAGATCTTGATCTGCACATAGCCCATGTCCGCGTATCGGTCGACAATTTGGCGGGCTTCCTCGGGGGAAGCCGCCAGAACTTTGATCGGCCCCTCGAACGGGCCGGGCCCATCGATGAATCCGGCGGGAACTATCCGCGGACCGATTTGGCTGCCCGCGCTGATTTGTTGACGCAGCTTTGTCAGGTCGTCAATCGAATTGCCTAAATCGCGGGCAGTCGTGACGCCGGTGGCCATGTCCAGGTAGGCATTTTCGGGCGAGACGTGTGCGTGCATGTCCCAAAGGCCGGGCAACAGCGTTTTTCCCTTGCCATCGATAACTTCGGCGCCTTGCGGGTCAGGTTGCCCGTGATCGGCTCCGGCGCTGGCGATGCGGTCTCCCCGAAGGACGACGCTCTGGTCCGTGAGAAGTGTGGCCGCTTTTGCATCGAAGACATTGACATGGCGAATCACAATATCCCTGGCAGCTTTGTGGGTTAACGAGGACGCAAGTTCCGCGCCGCGGGCGTCTTCGGCAAGGTGCTGCGAATCTCGTAGCTGAGAAAGCGTTGGCTCAAAGCCCTGCTGAAGGATTGAAAACCAGCCCGAAATGGCGGCAAAGAATTGCTGATTTTCGTCCAGCCAGGTATAGATGGGAGAATATCCGAGGCCTGTGACTTCATAGAGCGTCACGTTTCGTTTCTTTCCGGCGCCTTCGACGGAAAGCGACTGCAACTTGCGAAGCCGAGCCTCTCCGCTGGGCAGCACTTCCAGCCTGCCGCCGTTCTTTTGCGCCAGCAGGGCTCGCACGAGAATGGCGCCCGATTCAGGCCCGCCATTAATGTCGACGTAAAACTTTCCAGCCGCTCCGTCCAAATTCTGGTTTTCGGCTTGATTCTTCCAGGAAGCTTTTCCCGAATCGAAGGAAAAGTTTTCGGAAATAGAGCTTTTCATGTAGTCGACGCCCTGCGATTCTTCGCTCTGAATCAACCCTTTGCCGTCAAGACGATAAGTGGAATAGATTTTCGGCCCGCGTCCCCGGTCATTAAATTGGAACAGCTCGTGGATCGCGCCATCAGAAGATTTCCAAACGGCATCCTGGCCGGTTGGCGTTTTGTCGGCAAGAACCATCCGTACAACGGCATCCTTTGGCACATCCGCCGGGAGTTCGGGGAGTGGGGACTCCGCTTGCTGGCCAGAAGCGCCCCCGGCGAGAGAGCAAGTTGCAAGAATCCAGATCAAAAAGCGAGCTATTCGAAATGCTTGTGATTTATGCGGGTCTCGCGAGAGCATATAAAACCCCCGTGGGAACATACCAAAGAATTTGACCAGCTATTAGCGAAATGTTATAAAACATGGTTTCCATCTTCTCTACTTGCGCGGCACAAAGGGTAGTGCCGGGGTGGTCCTGACCCGCCCAAGGTCTGAGGGGTCGCCGCGCCGGGGTGGAAGAGTTCCCGTCCTGTTAGAATCGCGGGGTTTCCTTTGGGTTCAGGGAGATGTCTCGCGCCGACGCTGGTCCGCTCCCGGGTTGGGAGCGCCACGCTCCTGAATGGATTGGACAGGTGTGCGAAGTTTTGCGGCAAAAAAAAAGGCGCAGGCCGGCAGCGGCAGGGGTAAAGCGCCACAAGAAAGACGAAGGTTGGAGGAAAGTTCATGAGCGTTTCGTTGGACATGGCCAAGTCCACGGGTCTTGGAATCAGCAAGAAGTTTTTAGCGGCAGCGATAGCCCTGCTGTTTAGCGGGGGTCGTCTGCCGGCGCAGGAAGTGGGTGGCGAAGCAAACTTGAAGCTGCCCGACTTGTCACAGGTTTCGTTTCTGGGAATCAATGGGCACCAGTTGCTGCTGTATGGGATCGGAATCTGCGTGCTTGGGCTGCTGTTCGGGCTGATGATTTTCACGCGGCTGAAGAATATGCCCGTGCACCGCTCGATGCGGGAAATATCCGAGTTGATCTACGAAACGTGCAAAACCTACCTGATCACTCAGGGCAAATTCCTGTTGTTTCTGGAGATTTTCATCGCGGCGGTCATCGTCCTGTACTTCGGCGTGCTGCTGAAGATGGAGGCCGTGCGCGTGGCCATCATTATTCTGTTTTCATTGGTCGGCATCGCCGGCAGTTACGGGGTGGCGTGGTTCGGCATTCGCGTGAACACGTTCGCCAACTCGCGCACCGCGTTTGCCAGCTTGCGCGGCAAACCCTATCCCATTTACCACACGCCGCTCGAAGCCGGCATGAGCATCGGCATGATGCTGATCAGCGTGGAATTGCTGATGATGCTGTTTATTCTGCTTTTTATTCCGGGTGATTACGCGGGCCCATGCTTCATCGGATTCGCCATCGGTGAATCGCTGGGTGCGGCCGCGCTGCGTATCGCCGGCGGCATCTTTACCAAAATCGCTGACATCGGCTCCGACCTGATGAAGATTGTTTTCAAGATCAAGGAAGACGACGCGCGCAACCCGGGTGTGATCGCGGACTGCACGGGCGATAACGCGGGCGATTCTGTCGGGCCCAGCGCGGATGGCTTCGAAACCTACGGCGTGACCGGCGTCGCCCTGATCACTTTTATTCTGCTGGCTGTGAAAAGCCCCACCCTCCAAGTCCAATTGCTGGTGTGGATCTTCGTGATGCGCATCGTGATGTTGATCGCCAGCGCCCTGGCCTATTTCATCAACGGGGTCATCGCCAACGCGAAGTACGGCACCGCCGACAAGATGAATTACGAAGCGCCGTTGACGTCGCTGGTGTGGATCACTTCGTTCGTCTCCATCGCGCTGACCTTCTTCATCTCCAAGCTGATTATTCCTGATCTCGGCGGTGACACATCGCAGTGGTGGAAGCTTGGCACAATCATTTCCTGCGGGACGCTGGCGGGCGCCATCATTCCGGAACTTGTGAAGGTATTCACGTCGACGGAATCGCGGCACGTGAAAGAAGTTGTTACCTCGGCCGAAGAAGGCGGAGCGTCTCTCGGAATTTTGTCCGGTTTCGTGGCCGGCAATTTTTCGGCTTATTACATCGGCCTTTCGATGGTGCTGCTGATGTCGCTCGGCTACCTGATCAGCAACATGGGGCTGGGCGGGATGATGCTGGCGCCGGCGGTGTTCGCCTTCGGCTTGGTGGCGTTCGGATTCCTCGGCATGGGCCCGGTGACAATCGCCGTCGATTCCTACGGCCCGGTTACGGACAATGCACAGTCCGTGTATGAACTTTCGCTAATTGAACAGGTGCCGAACATCAAGGCCGAACTCAAAAAGGACTACAACATCGACGTGAACTTTGAACGCGCCAAGGAAATGCTCGAAGCAAACGATGGCGCGGGCAATACGTTCAAAGCAACGGCCAAACCCGTGCTGATCGGCACGGCGGTGGTGGGCGCGACCACGATGATTTTCTCCATCATCATGGCGCTGACCAACGGGCTAACCACCAACGTCAACCATCTCTCCTTGCTCCACGCGCCCTTCGTGCTAGGCCTGATTACCGGCGGCGCGATGATTTACTGGTTTACGGGCGCTTCGACGCAAGCGGTGACCACCGGTGCCTACCGGGCGGTGGAATTCATCAAGGCCAATATCAAGCTTGAAGGCGTAACCAAAGCCAGCGTCGAAGACAGCAAAAAAGTGGTCGAAATCTGCACCAAGTATGCACAGAAAGGGATGTTGAACATTTTCATCGCCGTGTTCTTCGCCACACTGGCGTTCGCTTTCCTGGAGCCCTTCTTCTTCATAGGCTACCTTTTCTCCATCGCCATCTTCGGCTTGTACCAGGCAATTTTCATGGCCAATGCCGGCGGCGCGTGGGACAACGCCAAAAAAATCGTGGAAGTCGAGATGAAGCAGAAGGGCACGCCGCTGCATGACGCGACAGTCGTAGGCGACACGGTCGGCGATCCGTTCAAGGATACCTCGTCGGTAGCACTGAACCCGGTGATCAAGTTCACCACTCTGTTCGGCCTGCTGGCGGTGGAACTCGCCGTGCAACTGACGGCGACACAAGGAAGCACGCTGACCCACATCTTGTCGGCCGCGTTCTTTGTCGTCTCCTTCACCTTCGTCTACCGCTCGTTCTACGGAATGCGCATCCGCGGAACCGCGGCGTAGCAAAGGGTAGGTTTTTAGTTTTTAGTTTTCAGTTGAACAAAAATGGCGGCCGATGCCGCCCCTTTCCCATTTTGTGCCACAGCTCGAAAGCCAGTGATTTCAATGTCAGCTGCGGATGAGGCCGGGGAAATGGTTGGGGCTGTTGTCGAAGCTGGGGAAGACTGGGCCAAGATTCTGAACGCCTAGGTGCTTGGTCAGGATTTCGCCCACGACCGAGCGGAAATCGGTGGTGAGGGCCAGATCACGGCCTTCATTCAACTGATGATCGTTCAGTCCGGGCCATCTGCCATAGACGCGCCCGCCCTTCACTTCGCCGCCCATGACGAACATGCAATTCGCGTGGCCGTGGTCGGTGCCGCGGTTGCCGTTCTCGCGCGCGGTGCGCCCAAACTCGCTCATCGTCACGACCACCACATCACCCATGCGGTCGCCCATGTCCTGATAAAACGCGGCCAACGACTGGCTTAAATCGCGTAACAAGTTTGCGAGTTGCCCCTGCGTGCTTCCTTCATTGACGTGATTGTCCCAACCGCCGCAATCGAGAAACATCACTTCCAGGCCGATGCTCGCTTTAATCATCAGCGCAATCTGCTGAAGGTGCTGGCCCACCGGAGATTTCGGGTACTCCGCGCCATTTTCCGGCGGATATTTTGACGTGTCGATTTTGCGCAGCATGTCGATGGCTTCGAAGGTTTCCGTGCCGGTGCCGTGCAGCGCGTGATCCACCGTTTGCGCGTACATTGCTTCGAAGCCGCCCTCGGCAACATTGGCCATCCCGGCGGATTGCGGTTGAACCTTGAATTGGCGCAGGTCAGGAATGGCGATCGCGCCGGTGCTGCCCTGAAGCATGCGCGGCAGATTCGGGCCCATCGCAACCACCCGGAAGGGCGAAGCGTTTTCCTCGGGGATCGTCCCAATCGCGCGATCCAGCCAGCCGTCCTGTGTGGCTTTCACCCCCGGCGTGCCCGATTCCATGTAGTCCTGCGCATCAAAGTGCGACCGCGTGGGATCAGGCGAACCAGCGGCGTGCACAATGGCCAGTTGATTTTTCTGAAACAACGGCGCGAAGGATGAGAGCGAGGGATGAAGGCCGAAGAAGCCGTCGAGATCGATCGCGGCATCACCGCCGCCGCGTTTAGGCTGGGGTATGGCGATGCTGGGGCGCAGGCGATAGTAGTTCGGCTCAGCGAAGGGGACAACGATGTTGAGGCCGTCGGCCGCACCGCGCTGGAAAAGGACGACGAGTTGCTTTTTGCCCGCGGAAGGAGTCGACGCGATGGCGCGCTGCAGAAAAGCGGGCATGGTGCTCAGGCCGGCAAGGGCGATGCCGCCTTGCTTCATAAAAAAGCGGCGGGAGAATTTTGCGGGGCGGATGCCTTCGCAGCATTTGTAATTCATTGCATCACCTCGAAAGCGGGCCGTCCACCGCGGCGGAAGGGCCCTACATCTCTAGCGGCGCTGGAATTCAGGAGCGCCAAGGACCAAACCCGTAACCATGCCCAAGTCCACCTGTTTGACCGGGTCGTCCAATCTCGCCTGGACTACCTGTGGATTCTCAAGCTGCCTCTGCAACGTGTCCACGGTGCTTGGCGCCGCTTGGCCGCCGAGAAAAACCTGGACGGCACGATCGAGCGCTGCTTTCGGATCGTTTGAAGAGTTGGTACCCAGCAGAGCGCTTACATCACTGCGCGAGCCGCGTACTTTATTGCCGGCAAGCGCGAGTGAAAAATTCAGCCGATTCAGCAGCGATCCTGTGTTCACCCAGGCCTCCGCTTTGTCGGAATATCCGGTCGGGGGCTGGCACTGGTAAAGCGGCTCGCCAATGCGGCCGACCCAGCCGACCAGCGGCATCGGCGTATCCACGTCGGTTCCCAACGCGCGCACCGAACTGATCACAAGCTCAAAGGGCGTCTTCACCTTCGCGTGAACCACATCCCGCGACCAGAATTCCGGCGAGTAAATCATGGTGCGAAGCACTTCGCGGATGTCTCCATCCGATCTCTGGAACGTCTTGGCCATGCGATCCACCAGCGCGGGTGGCGGGGTATCGGAAACGAAACGGCGGGCCAGCTTGGTGGAGATAAATCGCGCGGTATTGGGATTCTTCGAAAGCAGGGCAATCACTTCCTCGCCGTCCTTCATGCCGCCGCCATGAATCTTTTTGCCCAGCACAATCTTCGGATCGGGGTCGTGCAGGCGTTCGTCAAATTTGAATTGCGGATACTCGCGGGGCTTTTCGATCGTCCAGCCAGTAAACGCACGGGCGACTTCCGTTACGTCTTTCTGCGTGTAGCCGCCATCCACGCCAAGAGTATGCAACTCCATCAATTCCCTGCCGTAATTTTCGTTCAGCCCTCGCTGCTGCTTTTTGTTCTGCGCCTGCTGCTGCGTTCGCGGCGGATAGCCGTAGGGCCGGCGGCGCATTTGGCGCGCGGCGCGCTCCGCAGCCAGACGTTGCGCGGCATTGGGATCCGCGCTCAGAAAATTGTCCAGATAGAAAAGCATTGCCGGACTTTGCGCCGTGGCCGTGACCAGGTCCTTGAACTTGCCGAAGGCGCGCGGCTGAATGACGTCTTGTTCATAAGAGGTGAGGTACCACTTCACTTCACCCTTTCCCGCGAAAACGTTGAAGTGGTTGAACCAGAAATCGTCCATCACCTGCTGCAACTGGCGTTCGCTGTAAATGGCGCGCAGCGTTTTAGCCATCGCGAGTTCTTCGACCACGCGCTGCGGCCGCTTGCTGTCGTCGGAAATCGCCCTCGGCACCGCGTTCGGATCTATCCCGAGCGGCTCTCTCTGCGAAGCGCCCCGCGTCGGCGGATTGAGCTTCATCGGTGAAGGCACGTCCGCAGCGGAGGAGGACATTGTTGCACCCGAAGAATCGCTGGTTTTCGCCGCGGGATTGGTAGAGTCCATCTCCTGGGCCATCGCGGTGATGGCAGCGTCGGCCCCCTGCGCGGTTTGTTGAGCCGGATCCTGCGTTGCCGATTTCGACTGCATGTCGCGGGTAATCACCTCCGCGGCAGCCGCGCCCGGTTGCTGGTTTGTATTCTGGTTTTGAGTCCTCAATTGCTGCTTCGCCGCCTGCTTAGGATTCGGATATTCGGCGAGCAATTGCGAGGTGTTCATCTTCAGCGTCGGGTAAATATCCAGCCGGGCTTCGACCGCGGAATCGTTAATGGAATTCGGATTCAGCTGCTGGTCAATCCATTTCGCCAGTCCGATCTGCTTGATGCGCTCGATGTCACCGGGGCGCGGCCCGTACGCCAACCGATTCAGCGCGTGAAGAACGGCCTCGTCGGCTGTTAACTCGGTAATCGGAAGACCCTTGAGGACGGGGTCTTGCTTCGGCTTTTTCTCCCCGGCCGCGGTCGTGGGAATTTCGATTCCCAGGGCAAAAATTGTGCTGAAAGAGAGAAAACACGCTAGAAGCGAACGAGAGGTAATGCGGATGTGCACGCGGCCGCGAAGCAAAGCTGTCTCGGAGAAGTGGCGCGGAGACTCTTCCATATGGCCTAGATTAACCCTCGGGGACAGCAAAAGTTGCTGAAGTTAAGGGGTGATTTAGCTAAAGGATAGGAAGCACGTTGTTAGCTGGTTCCGCCCGTTTCTGCCCGCAAGCAGCGGGGGCGCCAGTAGGAATTGCAAATTTGCGCCGAACTCAATTGGTGGAAACCGTGAACTGAGTTTCGCGGTTTGGCGCCTGATTGTGAGCGCCATCGGCGGCCTGCAGAACCAACCGGTAATTCCCCGGCGGAAGATCCTTCACTTTAACAATCATCGCAAAAGGAACGACGGCGTTGCCCTTCTGAACAAACTCCTCCAACGGAACTGCTCCCGAAGAGAACACATTTTTGTTGGAGGAATCGAGAATGGTGTATCCGGCGGCAATTTTCGGCGGCGCATCCGATTTGAGCAGGGGCTCGTAGACCTGTGAATAAATCACCACTTTATCCGACTGCTTGAACGCGTAATTTGCCGCCGGCGTGATTTGCAGGCCCTTGATGATCATCGGAGTGCGGTCCTCCAGCAGCGTGGCGTCCACATCGGTCGGAATCTGGTCCACGGGCTGCAGGGTTTTGGAGAGAACCACCCCGCCGAGTGTAAAATTGTTTCCGTTGTAAGCATCAATCTTCAGCGGCGTCTCAAACTTCGCAAAGCTGTCGCCGCCGGAACTCAGCACTACGGAAAGCTTGTATGCGCCGGGCGCGGCGTCGAACTGGTTCTGGTAGTGGTAGGGCTGTTTGGTGAATTCTTTCCACTCGTCTTTCTCGAGATCAAGATTCAATGTGTCGTTAAAGCGGGCGCCGACCGTGCCATCGGGATTGTAGGCAATACCGAGAACATTGACGTTGGCGTGATACTTGCCCTTGTCTTTATTGAACACGACCGAGTCCCCGGGAATTTCCATCGCCAGATTCACTTGCGCCACATTGGGTCCGGAATAAAAGAAGGGCGCCTGCAACGAGCCGTGAATCGCCCCGGGCTGATTCCCCGCCGCCTGCAGTTCCATCTGCTTCTCTATCGGGCGGCCATCCAGCGGATTCGCCGGGCGCACGTTGCAGTAGCCGCTGCGCGAGCGCACCTGCATCCCTCCATGCTCCATTTTTACTTTCAATGTATGGCAACTGCCCTCGGCGCTCAACACCGGAACGTAGCCCAGCAGATAAAACTCATTTTGATCGCGCGCGATCCGTTGGAGTCCGCCAAGCAAGTCGTTCGTGTTGTAGATGGCGAAGCCGCCCGTACCATCGGAGAGAGATTGCAGGATCTGCTGGTTGACGGTGGCCGACGTGGGAATCTGGGGCAGAATCGCGCGGGGCGCGTTATTCGGATTGCTGTAGTAGTTGTTGTACGGCGAGTTGATGGGCCGCGTTCCGCCGCCGGTTGTTCCTCCCGGCGCGCCACCGGTCCTGCCGCCTCCCGTGCCTCCGCCGGGCGCACCGCCTTTGCCGCCGCCAGTCCCTCCGCCGGGCGCACCGCCGCCAGTCCCTCCGCCCGTGCCGCCACCGGGATGACCGCCGCCTCCACTGCCTCCACCGCTGCCTCCACCAGGCTTTTGCGGATCGCCCAGGTTGGCGGGAGAAAAGCTAGCCCTTACCAGCCTCGGCAGTTGCGAATGGGCTTCACGCTCCACTGCTGCAAGCGAACTCGCCGGATGCGGCTGGCGCATCATGCCGGTGGGACCGGCCGGAACAGGCGCCATCAGGCCGCGCGTGTCCAGCGAGTAAATGGAAACGTTCGCTTTGTTGCAGGCGTCAATCGTCGCGGTGAGTTCTGACAGGCGTTCCGTGTCCAGGGGGAACCCGGCCGAAAAAAGAATCAGCATTTTGCGTCCGGGAACGGTGCGAAGATTTTTCGCCAGGCTGCGGATCGCCAGCAGCATGGTGCGCGCGCCATAATCCGCCTCGGCGTTGCTGATCGAAGACAGGCCGGAGGAGGCGACCATGACTGGATTCGACAGTGCGGCGCTCTGCCCGTTGGTTTCAATCTCCGCATGCTTCACTCCGCTGACTGCCGCTGTCAGCAGGTCGGCGTTGCTCGTGAAATTCTGCCGCACTATCAGGCTGCCGCCGAAGTCCACCACTGCCATCAGCCGGTCAGGTGCCGCTGCCCCTGCGATGAATTTTCCGGCGGCGGCGCGAGCCTGAATCTGATCCGGCGGCGCCATGGAAGAGTTGTCAAAAAAGAGAATCATGTAGTGCTTCTGCGCGTTGACGGGAGCCGAAGAATCGTTGCCAAAGGAAAAGCTGGTTACCGCCTGCTCCTTGTTGTCTTCGTAGACCTTAAAATCCTTCTGGCTAAGGTCGTGAACGTAGTTCCCTTTTCTGTCGGTCACCACCGCATCCACCAGCACTACGCGCGATTCCGTTCGGATAACCGGAGATGTCGCCAGGGGCTGTTGCTGCGGCTGCGCCTCGGGTTTGGCCGGTTCCTGAGTTTGCGCGCGAAGCGGGGCAACAGTGGCCATCACGGCAAACAGCCCCAGTGCAAACAGCGCCTGAGGGTTCGTTCCTTTTGTCGGTTGCATCGTCATGACCGCCTCCCTAATACGGAATCTCGACAGCGCCATTGCGCGCGGCCATCTGCGAACCTTCGGAATCCCGAACCACCTGGCGAACCAGGTATCTCCCGGGCTTGACGGCAAAACTGGATTTTACGGTAAGACCAGTG
>DASYXF010000161.1:0-3935 GCA_035935335.1 Candidatus Acidiferrum sp. | reverse complement strand
CACGAACTACGGAGGACGGGCCGGTCTAAAGTCCGGCCACTACGGGGGAGTGGAGGCGGTGGCGGAGTTGATGGTGGCGGGGAGGTTGACGGATTGGCCGTCGTAGAAGCGGCGGTAGTTTTCGATGGCTTCGTGGATGGCGAGTTCCCTTTTGTCGGGAGGAGTGGCGTTGATGATGCGCTTGAAGGGAGCGGCGAGTTCGCTGCCGCCTTGCCAGGCTTGTTCGGGAGGGCCGGGCCAGGCCCAGTTGATTTTGTGTTTAGTGACGCGGACATCTTCGAAGCCGGCGGCGGTGATTACGCTGGCCAACTTGTTTTCGTCGGCGTAGCGGAAGACGTTAGGCGCGTCCGGTGGAGGCGGGGGGACTTCGACGTATTTCAGGAAGGGGCGGAGCATGGAGCTGAAGAGAGGATTTTCTTCGAGCGAACCCCAGGTGATGAAGGAGACGCGGCCGCCGGGCTTGAGGACGCGGCGCATTTCGGTGAGGGCTTTGTGGATGTCCGACATGAACATGATGCCGAAGCGGCAGGTGATGCGGTCGAAGAGGCCGACGGGAAATGGAAGTTGTTCGGCGTCGGCGGCGCGGAATTCGATATTTTTCAGGTTGCGGGCGGCGGCGTTTTCTTCGGCGATCTGAAGCATTTCGCGGAGAAGATCGGTAGCGGTGACGCGGCCTTCGGGGCCGACAGCGGCGGAGAGGGAGAGAGCGGGTTCGCCGGAGCCGCCGGCGAGATCGAGGACGTGCATGCCGGGGGAGATGGCGGCGCCTTGAACGACGAGTTCGGTGGCGTGGCGGGATTGGAAGGCGAGTTGGGAATACCATTTTTTCCAAGCGGGGGCGGCGGAGAGCCAGTCCTGGCGGACGGCTTCTTTGGGGTCGGGCGTGGGAAATGGAGTGGTGGACATGATTGGACATTTTGGGATGGGGATTTGTGGTTGTAAAGAGGGGAATCGAAGTTAACACGGAGTTCACAGAGGAAGAGCACATAGGCCACAGAGAAGAGGGGAGTAAAGCAAGAGGGCACGATTTATCGTGCCCCTACATCTTGCTGGTTGATGGGGGACGGGATAGACTGCGCGGTTCATGGAAGCGATTGGCAAAGAGATGGGTGTGGCTTCACGGGATCCGCGCGGCGGGGTGGCGGGATTCTGGGCGTTGATTGGGACGCAGTTTCAGGGGGCGTTTAGCGACAATGCGCTGAAGTGGCTGGTGAGTTTTCTGGTGCTGGATGCCGGGGTGTCCCGCGAACAGCGGGATTTTTTGTTTGTGCTGGTGGTGCCGCTGGTATTCGCAGTTCCCTTTCTGGCATTTTCGATTCCCGGAGGATTTTTTGCGGACCGGTTCAGCAAACGGAGCGTGACGGTCTGGACGAAATTGCTGGAAGTGGTGACGATGGGGTTTGTGACGTACGCGCTGTGGCAGAACCGGCTGGACCTGGCGGCGGTGGCGCTGTTTTTGGTTTGCACGCAGGAAGCGATTTTCGGGCCGTCGAAGTATGGGTTGATTCCTGAGCTCTTACCGACGAGCAAACTGAGCTGGGGAAACGGAGTGATCGAGTTTTGGACGCTGGTTGCGGCGATCGGAGGAACGCTGGCGGGGGGATTTCTGGCACACACGTTTCGCGGGAGGCAGGAGTGGTCGGGGATTTTTCTGGGCGCGTTTTCGCTGATCGGATTGATGACAAGTTTGGGGATTACGAAGGTTCCGGCGGCGGACAAGAAACGGGAGTTTGCGTGGAACTGGGCGAAGGAATTTTTCGAAGAAGTTGGGAGGATGCGGCGGGACGCGGTGCTATGGGTGGCGGTGATCGCGAACACTTTTTTCTGGTTTTTGGGGGCGATCCTGTTGCTGAACATCGTGCTGTACGCGACGGATGTGCTGCAGGTGGACGAGCAGCGGAGCAGTTATTTGTTGGCGGCGCTGAGCCTGGGGATTGGCGCGGGGAGTTATATCGCGGGAATTGCTTCGGGAAAGAAAATTGAGATGGGAATGATCCTGCCGGGGCTGACGGGGATTGTGCTGGCGACGGGAGCGCTGTTTGCGCCGGGTTTGAGCTATGAAGCGGTGATGGGGCTGCTGTTTGTGCTGGGGATCAGCGCGGGATTTTTTGTGGTGCCGGTGAACGCGCTGATTCAGGGCCGGCCGCGGCCGGAGGTGAAGGGGCGGGTGATCGGGGCAGCGAATCTGCTTTCGTTTGGAGGGATTGCGCTGCAGCCGGTGGTGCAGTACGGGATGCTGCGGCTGGGGCATCCAGACCCAGGGCACGTGTTCCTGATTTGCGCGATGGCGTGCGTGGGGATGGCGTTTGTGCTGGCGCGAATGCTGCCGGAATTGTGGCCGTGCGCGCTCTACTGGACGCGGTTGCGGCAACGGGCTAGTGTATAGGCGAGGCTGCTGAAGGGGCCGCGGGGCACCGCGGTTACGGCCTCAAGAAAAAACATGGCGAGTGGAAACATACTTCCCGGCTCACAGGGTGAGCAGCGGGGTCTGCCGTATTGGATGGAGCGCGTCCTGAAGGAGCTGGAAGAGGTGCGCTCGGCGCCCGAGGCGGACGCGGTGCATGATTTGCGCGTGGCGCTGCGACGGTGCCGCTCGCTGGCGGCGGTGATGGAAGAAGTGGACCCGGATCCGGCATGGCCGGAGATGCGGAAGATCGGAAGAAAACTCTTCCGGCAATTGGGAGAGCTGCGGGACACACAGGTACTGGAAGATTGGGTTAACAAGCTGAGCGGCGAAAACGACACGGTGCGGGAAAGGCTGGTGGCGCACCTGCGGAAGAACGAAAGCGAAGAAAAGGAAGCGGGACTGCGGGCGGCGGGAAAATTTGACGCCAAGACGTGGCGGAGTTACGAGCGGGTGCTGGGGCACAGGGCGCGGGTGGTTGCGCTAAACAGTCCGGCGGCGAAGAGCCTGGCGCTGGAGCGATTGCTGGCGGCAAGAGAGCTGCACTTGCGGGCGCTGCGGACGGAAAAGCCGGAGCCCTGGCATGAGCTGCGAATCGGGGTGAAGAGATTTCGTTACACGGTGGAGAGCCTGCTGCCGGAGTTGTGCGAGAGTTGGGGCGAGGATCTGAAGCGGGTGCAGGATCTGCTGGGAGAAGTGCACGACCTGGATGTGTTGGCGGAGACAATTGGAAGTGTGGCGGGAGATGAACCGGAAGACGCACAAGCGCGATGGAGGGAACGGATCGCCACAGAGCGCCAACTACGGCTGAACGAATACCGTGAACTGAGTATGGGCGAGAGGCGGCTATGGCAGGAATGGAAAGAAGGGCTTCCGCAAGCGCACCAATTAGAAGCGGCGGCGATGGCGCGGCTGCGCGCCACAGCAAAGGCACTGGATGCAGGGCACGGGAAGGCGGCGCAGGTGACGCGGCTGGCGCTGCGGATCTATGGCGAGCTTGGTCGAGTGAAAGGCGGGAAGGTTTTTGGGGGCAAGCAACTGCAGAAGGTGATGAGGGCTGCGGCGAGGTTGCACGGAATTGGGGCAGGGCTTCGGACGAAGTCCCCTGAAAAGGCGGCGAGGAAGTTTTTGCAGAGATTGCCGGTGCCGGTGGGGTGGAGCGAGGCGGAGTGGGAGCTGCTGGGCATGGTGGTGAGGTATCACCGCGGGGCAGAACCGAAGGCAAAAGACAAAGCGTTTGGACGGCTGACAAATGAAGAGCAGCAGGCGGTGTGCGGGATGGCAGGAGTGCTGCGGCTGGCGCGGGTGCTGCGGAAATGCGGTGTCGAGTCGAGCAAGGACTTGCGGGTGGAGCGATCGGTGGATGCTTTGATCGTGCGGGCGCCGGGTCTGGAGGATAGCGAAGCGGCGGCGGCGCGGGTGGCGGCGGGGAAACATTTGCTGGAGACGGTGCTGGAGTTGCCGTTGATTGTGCAGGCGGTGCCGGGATTGCCGAAGATTGTGGAGTTGCCGCGGGCGGAAGAGAGAGCGC
>DASYXF010000160.1:0-11571 GCA_035935335.1 Candidatus Acidiferrum sp. | reverse complement strand
CGACTGGAATCCCGAAGAATCGCTTGGCTATCCCGGCGAATTCCCCTACACCCGCGGAATCTATCCGACCATGTATCGCGGCCGCTTCTGGACGATGCGTCAGTATGCCGGCTTCGGCTCCGCCGCGGAATCCAACAAGCGTTACCGCTACCTGCTCAGCAAAGGGCAGATGGGGCTTTCGGTCGCCTTTGATTTGCCGACGCAGATCGGCATGGACTCCGATCACGCGCTGGCGCTCGGTGAAGTGGGCAAGGTCGGCGTGGCCATCGATTCGCTGGAGGACATGGAACTTCTGTTCGATCAGATTCCTCTCGAAAGAGTTTCCACTTCGATGACCATCAACTCGACCGCCGCGATTCTGCTGTGCCTCTACGTCGCGGTCGCCAAAAAGCAAGGCGCCGACCTGAAGAAACTTTCGGGCACCACGCAGAACGACATCCTGAAGGAATACATCGCGCGCGGCACGTACATCTATCCCGTGCAGCACGCCATGCGGATCGTGACCGACATTTTTGGCTGGTGCCGCGATTCGCTGCCCAAGTGGAACACCATTTCGATATCCGGCTATCACATTCGCGAGGCGGGATCGACCGCCGTGCAGGAAGTCGCGTTCACCCTGGCCGACGGCATCGCGTATGTCGAAGCGGCTCTTCGCGCGGGCCTGGCGATTGACGAATTCGCCCCGCAACTCTCGTTCTTCTTTAATGCGCACAATGATCTGCTGGAGGAGGTCGCCAAATTCCGCGCGGCTCGCCGCCTGTGGGCCAAAATCGTCCGCGACCGTTTTCGGGCGCAGGACGAGCGATCGCTCCTGCTCCGCTTCCATGCGCAAACCGCCGGGTCTTCGCTGACCGCGCAGCAGCCGGAAAACAACATCGTGCGCGTGGCGATCCAGGCGCTTGCGGCGGTGCTTGGCGGCTGCCAGTCGTTACACACCAATTCCATGGACGAAGCTCTCTCTTTGCCCACTGAGGAAGCTGCGCTCATCGCCCTGCGCACGCAGCAGATCATCGCCAATGAAACGGGCGTCGCTAATGCTATCGACCCTGTAGCCGGCTCCTACGCCATCGAAGCGCTCACCAATCAAATCGAGGAGTTTGCACAGGAATACCTCTCCAAAATTGACGCCATGGGTGGCATGATCAAAGCGATTGAGTCGGGATTCGTCCAATCCGAGATTCAGCGCGCCGCGTATGACTTTCAGCGCTCCGTCGAAACCAAAGAGCAAATCGTGGTGGGCGTGAATGATTTTGTAGCCGGCGAAGAACGCAGCATCTCGACGCTGCGTATCGACTCCGAAATCGAGCGGAACCAGGTGCAGCGCCTGCAAGCCCTGCGCGCCAGGCGCGACTCTGCAAAAACAAAAGCCGCCCTCGCGGAACTCGATCGCCGCGCCCGCGGCACGGAAAATCTTCTCCCCGCAATCCTCGCCTCCGTCGAAGCGTATGCCACGGTCGGCGAAATCTCCGACACCCTCCGCCGCGTCTACGGCGAGTACCAGGAATCCGTTGTCATCTAGCGCCCTGCAATTCATGCTTCATCTGGCGGGCACAATTGAACTTTTGGCGCGTTCTCTACCCTGCCCCAAGGCCCAGCTTTCGCGGCGCAAGCCATGTAGTATTCTTTCTGTGAGTCATTCATGAAGCTGATTCTTGCCTCGTCGTCGCCGCGCCGCGCTGAAATTCTCGCCAATGCCGGCTTGCCATTCACCGTGCTTTCCTCCGCGGTGGATGAATCGCCCCATCCCGGCGAAACGCCGGCGGCCCTCGTGCAGCGGTTGGCCAACGCCAAGGCAGACCTCGTCACTGCCCGCGCTGTAGGCCCCGCGATTGTCGTCGGCGCCGACACCATCGTTGTTCTCGACGACAAAATTCTCGGCAAGCCGCGCTCGTCGGACGAAGCGCGCCACATGCTTCAGCAACTCTCCGGCCGCACGCACTCTGTCCTGACGGGTGTGGCGATGGTCCGGCTCCCCGACGGCGAGCGGCGGCAATTCACGGAGTCCACGTTGGTTCACTTTCGGCCGGTCACGCAAGAGGAGATCTCTTCCTATCTCGCGACGGAAGAGCCCCATGACAAGGCGGGTGCCTATGCGATCCAGGGCCAGGCCGGGCGCTACATTCCCCGCATCGAAGGCTGCTATTTCAACGTCGTCGGTCTGCCACTTTCGCGCGTCCTAACCGAACTCCAATCTCTCGGCTGGCCAGGGACCTCTTTGTAGGGCCTGCCCTCCGCTCGCCCTGACGAAGGAGGGGAGGCAGGCCGTTCCTCCTCTTCTCTGCGATCTCATAGCGCCTCTGCGCCAAATTTTCTTTTCGTTCCCAAAATGAAAACGCCCCAGCCAAAGCCGGGGCGTTCCCTCGTTTGGATATTTTGGTGCTTACTTCTTCGGGTGTTGGGTGTTCGCGTTGTGCTTCTTGTTGTAGATGTTCTTCGAAGCCGCGTTCTGTTCCTTGTTGATCTGGCTCTTCTCGCCGGGCGTCAGCCTGCCGCCGTTCGCCGCGCGGTCCGCCTTCACCTGCTGGTTGATGCCTTTCTGCTGATTCTCAAGCTTCGCCGTTTCGCCCGCGGTCAACTGGCCGCTCTTGACCCCTTGTGCGATGCGATCCTGCTGGTTTTCCCGGCGCTGCCCGACTTTGTTGTTCCCGTACTGCGCGGTGTTGGCGTTGTGCTTGTCGTTGTAGATCTGTTTCGAAAGCTGGTTCTGCTGCCGATTGACCTGCTGCTTTTCCGCGGCTGTCAGCTTGCCGCCGTTGGCGGCGCGGTCCGCGCGAGTCTCGCCATTGATCGCGGCTTCCTTCGTTTCGAGCTTCGAGGTTTCGCCCGCGGTCAACTGGCCGCTCTGCACACCGTTGGCGATGCGGTCCTGCTGGTTTTCCTTGCGTTGCGCGATGGTTGGTTTCGGCGCGGGCGCGGTGGTCGTCGTTGTGGTCTGCGTTGAAGTACTGGTGGAACTCGTGTCCTGGGCCGCCGCTAACGTGCCCAACAGCAGCACCGCTGCGGGCAATACCGTCCACTTCGAGAACTGGAAGTTCATGGTCTCTCTTCTCCTTGTTGGCTGCTCGACTGACTTACTGGGTACTCGGTAATACCCAAGTCTGAAGAGAAAGTTGCGGCGGGAAAACTGACCGGAAGGACAGGCGTCGTTAACTCCTTGTTTTCGCGGGGTACTCTTTGGGCATATTTGTGGCCGCTCTTCCGGGCCAAATTAACCGGTTGTGATGCAAAACAAAAAGCTCCCGTGAAGAAGGGAGCTTTTGCGAACCTTTCGGAATTCTTCTGTTGCTGCGGTTTACTTCTTTTCTTCGGACGTTTTTTCAGCCGGAGGCTGCGCTTGCGGTGGCGCCTGCGGCGTGGAGGACGTGCCGCTCATGCCTTCCTTAAAGCTTCGAATGCCTTCACCCAGGCCTTTCATCACTTCCGGAATACGCCGGCCGCCAAAGAAAATCAGCACAATGGCCAGTACAATTAACCAGTGGAAAATACTGAATTCACCCATGGACTGCCTCCGCGGCCTCGAACTTCGCGCCCTTTCAAACTAGCGCAATCGCCTGCGCTCAGCAAGCTTCTGCCGCCAAACTGCCCCTACAGGATAACACGCTCATCGCCCGCGCGGCGTGTTTGCCGTTGCCTGTCTAGGTACTCCAGCAACGGGATGGCATATTTGCGCGTGATGCCGGTCAGCTCCTTGAACGCGGGGACGCCAATCCGGTCGCCTTTCGACCTCTTGTACTGAGCGAGAAGACCGGTCAGCGCCTGGAGCGCATCACGGTGAAATATCAGGTCGGCCGAAACGCGCACCAGGACTTTTTCCCGCAGCAGGATCTGCAACAGCTTCTCGGCTCGCGCGGTCTCGATTTTCAGTTGAGCCAGCACTTCTTTCACGGAAGGTACGGCAAGCCCCGCCTTCGCAAACGCCAGTGCAATCTGCTCCTGCGCGCGCAGTTCTTCCGGCGCGAGCGTAATCTCCGTTCCCGCTTTCTTGACGAACTCTCCCTGCAAGGTGATTTTCTTCTGCTCCAGCAGTAATTGCAGCGCGGTGGCAAAAGTTTCCGGGCGCACCCGGCGTCCGAGGCCGGCCTTCAGTTCCTCGCGCGTGATGCCTGGGAGCAGCGGATTCTCCTTGTGAAAGCGCTCCACCCTGGCCAGCAGCTTTTTGCCAATTTCCATGAACAATGCTTCGGCAATCAAAATCAGTGGCTCGTTTGAGACAATGCGGACGAGCTTTTTATCAGCGAGCGCTTTCGCCGCCGACCGGATTTCCGCCTCGATCCAACCTGTCCGGACAATCACTTCTTGGGCTGTGATTCCTAGAATATTTCGTTCTGCCATGGCCCGCAGAATGTCTTCCCCCGAACCCTTTTCCAACGTCGTCAGAAATTGCGCGCGGCCGGTGTCTTTCGCTGAACAACGCTTGGCGTGGGGATCGAGTACCACGCCTCCGCCGATCGTCACCACCGGCGAAAACTGCCGCACGATAAACCGGTCGCCGCGCACGAGCACCGCTTCGTCTTGCAACCGGATCTGCCCCAGCGCACTTCCTCCCGGCTTCAGTTCCCGCGCGTCCAGCAAATAAACTTCGCCAATGGTTTCGAGAGTCCCGGCGTGGAAATGCACTTGCGCCCGGTGCTTGAGGGCTGGTGCGCCGGGAAGCAGTTCCACTCGCACGTCCGCGCGTCGAGTGGTTCGCAAACGCCCGGGGGAGGAAATCGTCATTCCCCGCAGAATCGCTGTGTGCTCAATCCCGGCGAGGTTTACAGCGGTTCGCTGGCCGGCGTCGGCTCGCTCCACACTCTTGCCGCCGGTTTGCAGACCCCGCACGCGCAATAGCTTTCCCGAAGGCAAAAGTTCCACTTCATCGCCAATGGCGACATGCCCCGAGAAAAGCGTTCCGGTCACCACGCTGCCGAAACCCTTCACCGCAAACGAGCGGTCGATCGGCAAGCGAAAATAGCGCGCCGTATCCTTGGCGCTGATTTCTCGCGCGGCTGCTTGCAGCGCCGCCTTCAATTCCGCAAGTCCCTGCTTGTTTTTTGCGCTGACTTCGATAATCGGGGCGTTCGAAAGAAACGTTCCCTTCACGAACTCTTCGATCTCCATGCGCGCCAGCTCGCGCGTATCTTTGTCCGCCAGATCGCATTTCGTCAGAGCGATCACCCCGCGTTGCACACCCAGCAACCTGCAAATATCGAAATGTTCCCGCGTCTGCGGCTTGATCAATTCGTCGGCCGCGATCACCAGCAACACCAGGTCAACTCCCGAGGCGCCCGCCAGCATGTTTTTGACAAAGCGCTCGTGTCCCGGCACGTCGACAAATCCGTAGCGCACGCCTTCCTCTTCCAGAAACGCAAAACCCAGATCAATCGTGATGCCGCGGCGCTTCTCTTCTTCCAGGCGGTCGGGATGCGTGCCCGTCAGCGCCTCAATCAACGTGGACTTCCCGTGATCGATGTGCCCGGCTGTGCCGACGATGATGCTCTTGGTGGAATCACTCATGAACGGAGATGGAGAAGATACTAGTTGATGTCACCGAACTTGCGCCTCAGGACTTAGCCGACGCAATCTCGTCCACAATTTCTTGAGCTGCGGCACGTGGATCCGCGGCCGCTAGGATCGGGCGCCCCACAACGATGAAGTCCGCGCCGGCACGAATCGCTTCTCGCGGCGTCGCTGTGCGCGCCTGATCGTCTTTTTCCGAATCCGCGCCTTTGCCCTTCGGGCGCACACCCGGCGTCACAATCAGAAAATCCCGGCCGCACGCTTTGCGGATTGCCTTGGCCTCCTGCACCGAAGCCACCACGCCGTCCACACCCGCTTTTTGCGCCAGCTTTGCCAGCTTCACAACTCGAGAATTGGGCGGGCCGCCGATCCCCACTTCACGAACTGTCTTCGCATCCATGCTGGTCAGCAGTGTTACCGCGAGGAGACGCGGGCGGTCCGCGCCCATCGGCACGCCGGCGCTGATGGCTTGCGCCGCCGCATGCATCATGGCCGTGCCGCCGAGCGCATGGACATTCACAAGCTGCAGCCCGGGCAAAGCCGCCGTAGCCAGCACGGCGCCCGCAACCGTATTCGGAATGTCGTGGAATTTCAGGTCGAGGAAAATGTCCGCGCCGAGCTTCGCCACCTGGCGCACCGCTTCGGGCCCGGCGCTGGTGAAAAGCTGGGCGCCTATCTTGAACATGCCGACCAGGTCGGAAACCTGGCCGGCAAATCTCAGTGCTGTCGAAAGGGAATCGAAGTCCAGCGCTACGATCAGGCTGCTTCGTGGATGGGCGTCAAAGGTCAAGGTCGGGGACGCGCCCGAAGTTTGTTAGTTCTGGCTTGCGTCGTCCCGGGTTCGCTTCGGCGGCAGTTGCATCAATTCCAGCCGCACCTGGCTGACTCCCGAGTTGATCAGGCCAATCTTCCGGGCTACGCGATAGGATACATCAATTTCGCGTCCTTCTTGATAGGGACCCCGGTCATTAATACGAACAACTTCAAATTTGCCGTTGCGGGTGTTAACGACACGCACCCAGGAACCGAACGGTAGGTTCGGGTGGGCAGCCGTCAGGCTCTCGGCATTGAACCGCTCGCCGTTTGCAGTCTTCTTGCCGTCGAAGTTGGGGCCATACCAACTGGCGTTCCCAACCCACACCTTGATCGGCTTTACCGGCTCGCTCTTCAAAGCCACCAAGGGTGCTTCCATTGCGGGTGCAATCAAGAACATCAGCGGCACCCAACGAATCGCGGCCCATGCTACAAAGAGTGGTCGTCTCATAGTGTGTTTAATCCGCTACAAATACCAAAAAAGTGTATCAAAAAAACCGCATTATGTCAACCATTTTCTTTGGAAAATTTACCATTTAACTCGCTGAAAGTAAACATTTTAATATCATTTAGACCCTTGTCTAAACCCTCCACAATTGCCTCACTGGCCTTCGGGTCAGAGAAGCTGGCCGTCCCGACCTGTACTGCTGTGGCTCCGACGGAGACGTAATCGAGGACGTCAGCAACGGTTTCGACCCCTCCCAAGCCCAGAATTGGAATGTTCACTACCTTGCTTACCTCCCAGACGAGCCGGAGGGTAATCGGTTTGATGGCGGGTCCCGAAAGGCCTCCCGTCAGATTCCCCAAGAGGGACTTTTGGGTTCTAAAATCGATAGCCATTGCCGGAAAAGTATTGGCTACGGTAAGGGCATCGGCCCCTGCCTGCTCGGCAGTTCTTGCGATAAGTCCAATGTCTGTAACAAGTGGCATCAGTTTTACCCAGAGCGGCCGTTTCTTCGCTGCCTTCCGCGCCGCCCCAACTATCTCCTCTACAAGAGCAGGGTCGCTGCCGAACTGCATGCCGCCTTTTTTGACGTTGGGGCAGGAGATGTTGAGCTCATAGGCCGAGATTCCCTCCGCTTCCTCGAGCCGCTCGATGACTCCAACATAGTCGTCCAGGCAAACACCAAAAACGTTCACCACAACGTGGGTGTTGTATTTTCGCAACAGTGGAAGCTTGTCTTTGACGAAACCGTCGACGCCGACGTTTTGCAGTCCAACCGCGTTGAGCATTCCCGAAGCGGTGTCGCAGAGCCTTGGAGCAGGAGCGCCCTCGATCGGCTGGAGGGATATCCCCTTCGTGACAAAGCCGCCAAGGCGATTCAAGTCCACCAGGTGGGCAAACTCCAGACCGTAGCCGAAGGTTCCACTGGCGGCAATGATGGGATTAGCGAGGCGCAGAGCGCCAACCTGCACGCTGAGATCAACGCGTTTGGAAGGATTCACTCCACGGGAGGATATCACGAACTAAGGTTCGAGAGCCTCGGGCTGTAGCTCAGGCCTTCAGGCCTGAGGTTTCGCTTGTTTTTGGTAGCGCCGAAACTGTTGTGAACAGCCTCACCCCGAAAGGGGTGAGCTACAGCGCGTCACGGCTTTTTCAATGCTTCCGCTAAAACCCGGCCATCCCGGGTTGCCAGTGTTACTCCTGTCAGGGCGCCGAACGTTGGCGCAATATCCGCCGGGGTCGTTGGCTCAAAGTATTCTCCCGGCTGGATCCCGAATCCCATCAAAAATACCGGCACATGCTGATCGTAGTTGTACGGCGTCCCATGACCGGTTCCCGTGACCCGTTTGCTGTCCTCAGGTGAGTTATCCATCAACCAGTAGGGCTTCTGAAGCACATAAAGGTCGCCGCTGCGCCCGGGAAAATAGCTCAACACGGCAGCTTTTCGCGTTTGGGCAATCGGCGTCGTACCATTGCCCAATTCCTCCGCCCGGTAGACTGCCGCGACACCCGGCATCGTCGAAATCGTATCAAGAACCACTTTCATGCCCGCGGGGTCCGCCTTCAACCGCCCATAAACTCCCTCTGCAAAATAAATCTCGTTGCCCGCCATGCGAGCAACTATAGGCTTCGGGTAATTCATCGGTTCAAGGGCTTTTTCAATCCGAGTCTGCAACTCCGGCAAGCTGAGCACTCCCGCATTCACTCCGGTCTTCTGCATGTCAACTGGAATCGGTGCCACACCGTGATCCGCGCTCAGCGCCACCACATAATTCCCCGCGCCCACTTTCTTGTCCAGAAACGCAAAAAGCTCACCCAGATCTTTATCCAGCCGCGCCAGAATGTCTTGAATCTCCCAACTCCGCGGCCCAAACGTGTGCCCAACGTAATCTACCGACGAATAGCTCACCCCCAGAAAATCCGTCGCGCCGCTCTTCCCGAGCCCCAGTGAATCCACGGCTGTTTCCGCCAATCTCGTCAGATAAGTGTCGGCGAACGGGCTGGTTGACCATTGTTCGTAATACGCCGCATCCGGCGTCGGGGCTCCTTCCTTTCCACGCAAGGGGTGGGGGAAACTCGTCGTCCAACCGTCTACTGTCGCGGCCCCCGTCGCCGTTTCGTCGTAGAGATAAGCGGCCTTCGGCAGCGAGAGCGACCAGGTCTTCCCGAAATCTTGTGCCACGGGATTTTTCTTCGCGAACTCCTCCACAAACGGCATGCTGCCAAAGACCGAAGAGGTCACCAGGGCGCCCGATGTGTCAACCCACGTAACCGCGTTGCCTCTGTGGCCTGCCATGGTGATGGCTGACCGCGCCTTTATCGAAACTGTGACCACCCGGGGTGCGCCACCCAATTGAAACTTCAACTCCTCTGCAAACGCCGGCATCTGCATCCTCCAGGCTGAATCCCCGCCTTTTGTGTTTCCGCCTGCATACGCCACATTTTTAGCGTTTGGATCGCTCGTACACGTCACCATCTTCTGCTCCCCGCGGTCCCACCAGGCATTTGCCACCATCCCGTGGCTCGCCGGAAACGATCCCGTTGAGATGGTCGAGTGGCCGACGCAAGTTTCCGTTGCCGCGTAGGGATACACCGCCGAGCGGAACCACGCGCCTTCCGTGAGCAGTCGCTTCAAACCCCCAGTCCATTGAGCTCGAAATTTGTCGACATAGTCGCCACGCATCTGGTCCACCACCAGCAAAACTACCAGCTTTGGCCGGGTTGGCTTCTCTGTCTTCCTCGGCGCGGCTGTGACCGTCTTGGGCGCCTGCGCCACCCCGCAATTCGCCAAAAACCCAGTTGCCAAGGCGGCCAAAGCCAGCGCCCTGAATATTCTCGATCCCGATTTCATCCTCAGCCCCATTGGACCTCTCCTCCTCGAATTCCGCGAAAGTCTAACACGCCGCCATCGCTCCTGCGTGAACGCTTCCTGTTTTCCCGACTTGTGCTAGCATTACGCGAACATGCGTATCGTCGAAAAATCGCAATTAATGTCCGCGGCCGAAATCGACCGCACCCTGCAGCGCCTAGCTCACCAGATCGTCGAAAAAAGCGGCGGCACCAAGAGCCTGGCCCTGATCGGCATCCGCCGCCGCGGCGTGCCGCTCGCCCAGCGCATCGCCCGGGCCATGCGCGGCATCGACGGCGTGGACGTACCCGTCGGAACGCTCGACATCACTCTTTATCGCGACGACCTCTCCAAGGTCGCCCCCCAAGCCGTTTTGCAATCCTCGGACATTACTTTCGGCGTGGACAGCATGGACCTTGTATTAGTGGACGACGTCCTCTACACCGGCCGCACCATCCGCGCCGCTATGAACGGCCTCTTCGACCTCGGCCGTCCCAAGCGTGTCTCTCTCTGCGTGCTGATCGATCGCGGCCACCGCGAAATGCCCATCGAAGCACAATACGTCGGCCGCACCGTGCAAACCAGCGACACCGAAATCATCGAAGTCCGCCTCATCGAAATCGACAAGGAAGAGCGCGTAGTCCTCGTCGACCGCATCGACTAACCTCCATCACCCCCTGTCCGGTTGTCATCCCGAACTCGCTTGCCCTGAGCGTTTTTTCGCGAAGGGCGCCTTCTGCGGGTGAGGCTTGCCTGCGGCAAGCAGGGATCTGCTTTCTTCTTCGTCTCCTGATCGCGGTTATCTGCTATCTATACCTTTGCGTCCCCGCCTGCATCGCGTAAACTATCTCTTCAGACGAGGCGTGCTCCTCCTCGCGTGCGATCGAGTGCAAATTTGACCTATCGTTTTCGCGACCTTCTGGCTCTTGAACCGCTCTCCGCGGACGAACTCACCTTCATTCTCGATCAAGCCAAACCGTTCCAGGAAATTCAGCGCCACCCACTCAAAAAGCTAGCCACTCTCCGCGGCAAGACGGTCGCCCTGGCTTTCTTCGAAAATTCCACCCGCACACGCCTGAGCTTCGCCACCGCCGCCTCTCGCCTCGGAGCGGACACGATGAATCTTCAGGCCGAAGCCTCCAGCCTGAAAAAAGGCGAAACTCTTCTCGACACCGCCAACAACCTCAACGCGATGCGTCCGGACTGCTTCGTCATGCGCCACGCCTCCTCCGGCGCCGCCGATTTTGTTGCCCGGCACCTCGAAATCCCGGTGGTCAACGCCGGCGACGGTACTCACGAACACCCTTCGCAGGGTTTGCTCGACGCGCTTACCATCCGCGATCGCATCGGCCACCTCAACAATCTCAACGTCACGATTCTCGGCGACATCGCCCACTCTCGCGTCGCCCGCTCCAACATTCATCTGCTTGGAAAATTCGGCTGCCGTTTTACGCTATGCGGCCCGGCGATGTGGGTTCCCCGCGAACTGGAAAAAATCGGCCCCCCCGGCACGCCCATCCGCTGTGTCTATCGTGTGGAAGAAGCCCTGGAAGACGCCGACGTCATTATTGTCCTTCGCGTGCAAACGGAGCGCCTGCATGAGCCGTCCCTGTCACAAAGCGATTACATCCTTCTCTATCAACTGAACTCCGACCGCATGAAACTCGCCAAGCCGGAGGCGCTGATTCTGCATCCGGGCCCGATCAACCGCGGCACGGAAATCACACCCGAAGTCGCCGACGGCCCGCAATCCGCCGTGCTCGAACAGGTCACCAACGGCGTCGCCACCCGCATGGCCATTCTCTATCTGCTGATGGTGGGCGCCTCCGAAGGCACGCATCCCGCTCTTGAAGTGAAACCCGACGCCAAATCCAAGGAATCTGCGCATGCTTCTGATTAAGAACGGCCGCGTTCTCGACCCCGCTTCCAAAACTGACGCGGTCCGCGACATTCTTCTCGACGGAGA
>DASYXF010000159.1:0-2117 GCA_035935335.1 Candidatus Acidiferrum sp. | reverse complement strand
ACCAAGAACTTCGCCTGGTTCGGACATTCTCACAATTAAAGTCTTGCCGTCGGAAGAGGTGGTGGAAAGCTTCACGCGGCCGCTGCACAGGATATATACGCCGCGCGGCGACTGGCCCTCGACGAAGAGTGTGGCGCCTTTTGGATGCGTAGAAGGTGAAGTGATGCTGGAAAGCCGCTGCAAGGCCGCGGGAGAAAGATTGCAAAACAGGCGGTCCTGGTGATGAGGGCACCTCAAGCAGCTCTCGATGATCTCCAGCCCATAGGGAGCGTGCATTACAGGCCGTTCGTGGGGAGCGCCGTTCTTGCCGCGTGGAACGATCCGGAATCCGCCAACGCTTCGCTGTGCCATGGCTAAGCCTTGCCTCTTCGTTCCCCGAAGTATGGCCCACTGTGAACCGGCTTATCAGTGATGCGCGTCACTTGCATGGATTTTCGACAATTCCTCCTTTGCAGAGCACCTATGGACGAATGGCGACCTTGATGACGCCCTCGCGCCTCTCGCCGAACAGCTTGTAAGCCTCCGTAATCCGGTCCAGAGGGAAGGAGTGCGTCAGCAACGGGGTCAGGTCGAGCCGGCCGTGAACTACCAGCTCCATCAGCCTGCGCATACGCTCCTTCCCTCCGGGGCAAAGCGTGGTGACAATTTTGTGGTCGCCAAGTCCCGCGGCGAACGGTTCGAGCGGCACGGAAAGTTTGCCGGAATAAACGCCCAGGCTGGAAAGCGTGCCGCCGGCGCGCACGACACGAAGGGCCCTTTCGAAAGTCTCCTGCGTGCCCAGCGCTTCGATGGCGACGTCCACTCCCTTGCCGTGCGTCAGATTCTTGATTGCTGAAACGACATCCGTTTCATGGTGGTTGAGGACAATGTCCGCGCCCATGCGCTTCGCCATCGCCATCCGAACAGGATCGGATTCCACACCGATGATGAGGCTCGCGCCCTTGAGCTTCGCGCCCGCGGTCGCGCAAAGCCCTATGGGCCCCTGCGCGAAAACGGCAACCGTGTCTCCGATTTGAATTTCCCCGCTCTCCGCGGCGGAGATGCCGGTGGAGGCGATATCGGCAAGCAGGACGACCTGTTCGTCGCGCAAGCCACCGGGGATTTTCGCCAGATTCGCCTGCGCCGCAGGAACGAGAAGATATTCGGCCTGCGCGCCATTGATGGTGTTGCCAAATTTCCATCCGCCAATGGCCCCGCCACACTGGGCCAGATCGCCGCCAAGGCAGTATTCGCACTGGCCGCAGGGAGTGATGGCACCGACGAGGACGCGGTCGCCGACTTCATAGCCCGTCACTCCCACGCCAAGTTCGTGAATCACGCCGACGGGTTCATGGCCGATGATTAGGCCGGGCTTGACGGGATATTCGCCCTTCAAGATGTGCAGATCCGTGCCGCAGATGGTGGTGAGCGTAACGCGGATGACGGCCTGGCCCGGGCCGGGTTTGGGAATCGGGACCTTCTCGATGCCGATTTGATTGGGCCCGCGAAAGACGAGGGCCCGCATCGTCGCATTGGCCTTCTTATTTTGCAGGAGCGTTTCCTGGAGCGTCCTGGACATAATTCCTACCCTCTTCCCAAGAGACTGCCCAAATATTTTCCCGCTTGTGACTGCGCGCAGATGTGATGTGGGACACGCAAGCAGGTGACGCACATCACAAGATTTGGCGGCAATCGCATGTGCTCAGAGCCTCAGGACCGCGGTGAGTGTGCTGGGGTCATCCGTGTTTTGCACTTCGAAGCCGAACCGCCTTGCGAGTCCGCGCATGCCGGCGTTCTCCGGCAGGATGTGAGCAACGATTTGCCCAATTTTTTCCGCGCGAGCGATATCAATCAGTCTGCCAAGCAGTTCCGTGCCCAGGCCCGCATTTTGAAACCTGTCCGTGATGAGCACAGCAACTTCAGCGCTGTTCCCTTCCCGTCCGCGGCTGATGCGGCCGACGCCGAGAATTTCGTGCTGGGAATTCGATGGATCGGCAAGGTCGGCGACGAGGGCCATTTCGCGGTCGTAGTCGATGAAGCATTTGCGGATGAGCCTGTCGTGCGCGATGCGCGTGCTCAATTTTTCCATGTGGAAATAGCGCAGATAGACGCTCTGGTCGGAGAGCGATTCATGGAAC
>DASYXF010000158.1:0-34964 GCA_035935335.1 Candidatus Acidiferrum sp. | reverse complement strand
GTCGTACACGGAATTGCTGGACCAGGAATTCTGGCTGAACGTTCCGGAAGAAAACAAGAAAGAGGTTTTGACATCCGACGAGGCATGGTGCGTGCCGCCGCGCAATGTGCGCGGGTTTCTGGAAGAGATGCTGCGCCGCGGCGAGTTGAAAACAGTTAACGAGATCCTGTTAAAGTACGCGGCTTGCATCAGCCTGGAGGCTCCGGAAGCGCGGAGAACGACGGCGATCGGCTTATCGGATCTGGCGGAATTTTACGGAAGCGGCGACGGCAGCTCTTTGATCGACGTGATCCGCCGGCTGGGGAACCAGCTGGGCGTCGAGCGGGAATCGGATCTGCAGACGCTGGTTGGAGCGGCATTCGTGCGCATGAGCCAGGAAGCCGGTTCGAAGCGATTTTACCCGGCGATGCAGCAGGCACTGGCTTCGCTGGACAGCGTCGAAGCGCTTCGGCCCGGTTCGACCACGAACATCCGGCAGAGAATTGGAATGGAAGAACGCCTGCCGGAGTTCATCGAAGATGCGATGAGGGCGGGGCACCCGCAGGACGGTTTGCTGGACATTCTGGGTTTGATGCCAAAAGCATCGCTGCATTACATCACGAATCGATTCGCCAACTGCGGATTCAGGGAAGATTGCGAATTACTGGGCGAAATGGTGCGAGGACTGGGTGAAGAGGCCGTGCATCGCCTTGTGGATGCGCTGCAAACGGCGCCCGCGACGGAAGCGACCGAAGTGATTGGGTTGCTGAGCCAGTTGTCGCCGGAGGCGATAGAGCAATCTCTGCCAAATCGATTGGCGCAGTGGCCGAGAACATCCCACGACCGGGCGGTGAGGCAGTTGTCCTCTACGCCGCCGGAACAGAGGGCACTGCTGCTGGTATCCATGTACGCCTCACTCGATCCATTGATCCGGCCCCTGGCGCTGGACGAGATGGGGATGAGCGGCCGGACGGAATGCATCCCATTGCTTCTGGATCTGATCCGCGACGACACCACACCGGGCTTCACGCGAATCAAAGCCATCGAAGCGGCAGGCCGTTTGCGGGCGAGCGCGGCGAGTGGAATGCTGCAGTTGTTTCTGGAATCAAAGCAGGTGTGGCGTTGGGCCTATCACACGGAACTGCGAATCGCGGCAGCCCAGGCGTTGCAGAAGGTGGAACCCGCGCTGGCGATCGAAAAAATCATGGCCAGCGGACTGGATCGGAAAGAACTGGTGCTGGAGCCCATGGATCCGGAACCTAACGTTTCCGTCACGCGGCAGCGGCGCTATGCCCGGCTAAAGTTGACGAAGCACGTGGCCGCGATCACCACAAATTTGCGTGAAAATCTGCGTCTTACCGTGGCGGAGTTGAATATGGGCGGGGGACTTGGCGCCTCGGACCGGCACCTGGCGCCGGGGTCTTTGTTGACCTTGAAGTTTTCGCATGGGGTCCGCAGCATTCGAGCGCAGGCGATTGTGCGGGGTGCCAGACCCCAGGCGATGGCGTTCGAATTCGTGGATATGGAATTGGACGAACGTTCGCGGTTGAGGAAGTTGCTTCTGGAATTGGGCGGATTGCCGCAACCCTCCAACGTGGTGAATCGCAGCAAACGGCCGGGGCGAATCGCCGTCTTGAAGTAATTCCTGGTTGCAGATCACAGACAAACTGCCTGTACTGCTGATAGCTGGCACCGTCCATTCGTGCAGTGTGTTGAACTGTACGAAAGGCGAGCTTACGCAGGGGTCACACGGGACCTCTGTACCATTGTGAGGACAGTGCAAGAGTCCTAGGGTACTAGTGAGAAGGTTCCAGCGGGTTGGCTCAAAGGTCGACGAGCCACGGAGCATCACTAGCCTGGATGAAGACGGATCCCAAAGCGACGGCGGCTCGGGCATTCGTACGCAGCCTGAACATTTTGTTGAAGTTCGCGCGATTGTACGGGCACGAGCACGTCCGTGTCATGGAACAGTTGGCGATCGCCTGGAGCGAGCTTCGGACGGCCATACCCGAAGGCGCGGAGTCGGGATTGTTACTGGGAGCTTCGGGAGCGCAACTGCTGCTCGACGGAGTGCCACTTGAGGGATCGCCTGCGGAAAAACAGTTTGCACAACTTCTTTCCGCGGCCGGATTGGCCAGCGTGCAGTTTACGCAACAGGTGACCCACGAGGAACTCGCCAAATTCGCCCATGCCTTTCCGACCGGAAAAGCCAAGCCAGCCGAACTTGCCGAACAATTGAAAGCCGCGCTTGCCGACGCGAAGGGCATTCGTGTGAACGAAGTCTGCTTTGTGGCCACGGATTCGCGGCTGAAGGATTCCACCAGTCTGGCCGCACAAATTGCAGCTGCCTCGATGAGCGACCAGCAGGAACAATTCCGAAAGATGCTGAACGATCCCAAGAAATTGCTGGAGCTGATCGCGGCGGCGGAGGGATCGAAGACCGGCGGAGAGGCCGGCGCAGGCGGTGAGGGCGCAGGCCCTGGAGCCGGTGAGGGATGGGGCGGCGGAGCAGGCGGAGAGGGCTTTGGAGAAGTCGGCGGCGGAACGGATGCCGACAGAGCCGGTGGAACTGGTGTCGGAAGCGCAGGTCCAGGCGGAGGGGGCGGCTTCGGCGCAAGTGGTGCTTCGATCGGGAGCGGGGGAAGTGCAACCAAGGCGGGAGTTGCAGGAGCCGGGGGAGGAGCAGGCACCGGCTTAGGGCCGGGAAAAGGAAGCGGGGCCGACGGCGGGATTGGCACTGGAAGCGGCGGTTTAGGAAGCGGCATTGGGAGAGCGGGAGTCGGAAGCGGGCCAGGATGGGGCGCAGGACTGGGTGGTGGAATTGGAAAAGGGTCTGGTGCAGGGAGCCGCATGTTTGGAGGCCTGGATGACGAATCGATCTATCGGATCCTGCGGGCGCTGGCGACGTTTGGAAGCATCGGAACGAGCGCGAATCCTTCCGCGGCTACGGTGGAGTTTCAGGATCAGGTGTCGCAATTGCCTGGGAAGGCGCAAGAGACGCTGAGGAATGCGCTGGCGGGACTTGCCGAGCAGGGAAAAAACAAAAAACTGGACGAAGGCGTTCTGATTCAACTGGCGGAGCACTTGTCCATCCGCTTCGCGCTGGAGCAATTTGAACGCGGCGAAGTGAAGGTGAATGCGGTGCGGCAGATGCTGGACCGCATGAACCAGGAAATCGAGCAATTGAGGAAGATACTGGGGCAGCACGAAGACAAAATGGCGGAGGCGGGCATCCTGGTGGAGTCACACCGGGAGATGCTGGACCGCGTTTTTTGGGCTTCGGTGCCGGAGAGTGCGAAGCGCGAAGTGCTGCTTTCGGAGGAAGCTTGGTGCATTCCACCGAAAAACGTGCAGTCCTACGTAATGGATTTGCTCAAGCATGGAGAAACCGCGGATGCCGTCAGCATTCTGAAGAACTACGCGAGTTGTGCTGACAGCGAGGAGCCTGACGCAAGGAAGCGTGCGGCTACGGGAATCTCCGAGATGGCAGGCCTGTACGCGGAGGCGGATCCGAGATTGTTGCAGGAAGCGTTGCGGCACATCGGGCTGCGGCTGAGCATTGAGCAGGATCAGGATTTGCAGTCGCTGGTGAGCGCCGCGTTCGTCCGGCTGAGCCAGGAAGCGGCGACGCACCGTCACTACGCGGCAATGTCCCAGGCGTTGGACCGGGTGGAGGCGGTGGAAGGCCAGCGCCCCGGAATCGGGAAAACGCTGCGAGCGAAGATGGGGATTGAGGAGCGGGTGCCGGAGTTTGTGGAAGAGGCGTTGCGCGCGCGCAGCGTGGCGACGGGTCTGACGGGCGTGTTGAAGCATCTGCCGCAGACGGCGATGGAGCAATTGACCACACGCTTTAACCGTTGCCAGTTCCGCAGCGATCTGGAAAATGTGGCCAGCCTGGCGCAGGACTTGGGCGAAGAAGCATTGCAATATCTGCGCAGCACGGTGCATAACGGGCCGGTTTCGGAAGCCGCGGAGATGGTGGGATTGCTCACACGATTGGATACACAAGCCTCGGAGACTTATTTGCCCGTGCGAATGAAGGATTTTCCCCGGCTGGCGCAGGATCGAGTGGTCCGTCAAGTTGCGGCAAGCGGCGCGCAAGGAACCTGCCGTTTGCTGCTGGGCCTGCTGGACTATGTGGACCCGCTGGTCATGCCGCTGGTGATCGATGAGATGGGGATCACGGGCGACCGCGAGGCGTTGGGACGATTGCTGACGATTGCCGACGGAGACTTGCCCACCGACGCGGCTCCGTACCTGCGGGTAAAGGCGCTGGAAGCGCTGGGCAGGCTGCGCGCACCGGAGTCTATCCACACGCTGCGGCGGATAGTGGAAGCGAAGAAGATTTTCGGATGGGTGAATCCCCAGGAACTGCGTATTGCGGCATTCCAAGCCTTGGCAAAAATGGAACCGGAGTGGGCGAAGAAATTCTTGCCGGAGAGCGGGATTGAAGCGGAGGAACTGACTCTTGAGCCGTTGGAGACTCCGGCGCAGTCGAAATTTGTGCGCCAGCGCAGGCACGCGCGGATCCGGCTGCAGAAGAGCGTGTCGGCGGTCAGCACAAACCTGAGGCAGAATTGCCGGCTGGAAATCAAGACGGCGAGCCTGGCGGGAGGATTGGCTACGACCAATATGCACTTGGCGCCAGGCACAAAGGTGCAGTTGCGGATGCAGTTGGGCATGCGGAATGTACAGGCGACAGCGCTTATGCGGGATTATCGGGCGCAAGATATGTCATTTGAAATCATAGACATAGGCTTAGAAGAACGGAGCCGCCTGCGTAAATTGCTGATGGAGAGTTTTAGCAAGGGCAACATAGAGTAGGTGACTCCAGCAGGTCTACATGAAACGACGGGGGCGCCTAAGCGAGCGAAGATATAGCTAGCACCCTGTTTCAGTGTACAACCAGTAACCATTCGCAAGTACTACAACGCGGTACCTTTGAGGCATTTACCCTACCCAGATTCCTCTCTACTCTGTTCTTAACACGAATTGTTCCGCCCTGGTGCGCCCCTTGAGGGCGAGAAAGTCGAAGTGACGTTGGTCTTATCCTGTGTCTAGAGCATTACGAATCCGGATCGGCGCGGTTTTGTGTGCCCTCGCAGCAGGGTTGGCGGGCGTGCGAGCGGAAGAGGCACGGACAAATTTTCCTAGCAATCCCCGATTCACCGTACAGCGATTTGAAGACCAGGGAGGGATGGGAGCGGTAACGACAACCGCTTTAGGTCAAGACTCCCAGGGATTCCTGTGGATTGGCACACAGACAGGCCTGTACCGCTACGACGGAACGCGCGCGAAGAAAATGCCAGAAGTGGAGAGCATTATCGGCCACTACGTTGTGGACCTGCTGATTGCGCCCGACGGGACGCCGTGGTTTGCTGGAACGCGCGGTATTGCGTTCTACAAGGACAGACAGTTTCAGAAGCTGGAGATCCCGGCGAGTTCGATGCCGCTGCTGAACGGCGTGCAGGTGTTTGCGGTGGACCATAAGGGAATTGTGTACGCGCTGACATACAAGCGCGGCCTGTTGATTATTGACCCGAAAAATCCGGGCAAAGCAGAAACCGTCGCGCAGGGATTGGGCAATTGGGAAACAACAGAAGGGATTGTCCGGGCGGTTGATGATTCAATCTGGTTTACCGCGGGCCGGAAGCTGGTGCAGCTGAATGCGGGAAGCCGGAAGATTGAAGTGCAGCCGGGAATCCATTTGCCCAAAGAGCGAATCGTGGCGTTGCAGTTCGACGGAATCGGGATGCTATGGCTGCGAACGGCGACCCGGTTGGCCCACGTGGATATGCGCGAGCACCGGCTCGTGTTCGCCGAAGAAGTATCCGGCGAAGCGAACGAGGAAGAGGGCAAGCCTTCGGTGGATGCGGAAGGAAAACTGCTGGTGCCGAGTTCCGCAGGATTGTACTGGCAGCAAAACGGGCGCTGGCGGCTGGTCAATGTGAAGCATGGGCTGGCGAGCAACTTGATTCAATGTGCGATGGAAGATCGCGAAGGGACGTTATGGGTTGGCGGCTCGGGCACCGGACTGGACCGGTTGACCGGAGTGCGCGAGTGGTCGGCGTGGACGACGGCGGAGGGTTTGCCGGACAACTCCACGTGGGCGACACTGCGCGATCGCCGCGGGCGATTGTGGATAAGCACGGCGCACGGAATTGGGATTTGGAACGGGCAAGCAGGGCGCTGGGAAAATGTTCCCTCGTTGCAGGAGCGCGCCGGGCGGCAGATCCGGCAGATGCAGATTGCGCGCGACGGCTCCATCTGGGCGCTGACGATCACCGGGGCCATTGTGCAGATCGATCCGGAATCGTATGGAACGACGACAATCGCGAATTTCCGGGGAAGGAACTTTGTGAGCATTCAAGCCGCGCCGGACGGCACCATCTGGGCCACCACGCGCGCGAGGCTGGTGCGATTCGTGCCGCGAGGGCCATCCACCCGGCCGGTGGAGATTCCGCTGCCGGCAATGGATGGAGCGGAGGTCGAATATTTGACGTTTTCTCCGAACGGCGTGCTGTGGGCCACGGGGCCGGGCACGTTGTACCGCTACGACGGGAAAAACTGGAGAGTTCTGACGGTGAAAGACGGCTTGAACGGCCAGACCATGACCAGCCTGGCGGCGCTGAACGACAACGAAGTCTGGGTCGCGTACAACGACGTTGTCGGCGTGACGCACGTGACGCTGGGTCCGAACGGGACTTCACGCTTTGAATTTCGCAATTGGGACCGGACGGTGGTGGGCCGCGACGCCAAGAACCGGATGTGGTTCAACGGGACGGATGGAATCGTGATCCTGTGGCCCGACGGGCACCTGCAGCGGCTGAATCACGCGAATGGATTGATCTGGGATGATTTGAGTCCGTGGACGGGAGCGCGGGAAGAAGCCGACGGCAGCTATCTGATCGCGACGTCGCGAGGATTGTCGCGGTACAAACCGGTTGGGGATGCGAAAAAACAGGCTCCGCCGAAAGTGGTGTTGACCACGGTGGCGCTCGGCGGGACAGAACGCAGCGTGAATCAGAAGTCGTTTGTGGATTCGACCGACGGAACGCTGATGGTGCAATTTTCGCCGGTGGTGCTGGATACGCCCGAGCAGGTCTCCTGCCGTTACCAATTGGATGGACTGGAAAAACGTCCGACGGAGACGCAGCAGCGCGAAGTACGCTACGGGGGATTGCCGCCGGGAAGTTACGAGTTTTGGGTGCAGTGCAAGGAGGCGGATTCGCCGAGCTATTCGGCGAAATCGAGTTTCTATTTCCGGGTGCTGCCGAATCTGTGGCAGTCGAGTTGGTCGCGGGGCCTGGTGGTGGTTGGGCTGATGGGAGGAATCTGGGGATTCGTTTCGTTGCGCACGCGAACGTTGAACCGGCGGAAGAGTGAACTGGAAAAAGCAGTGGCGCAACGCAGCGCGGAACTCCTGCAGAAAAATAAGGAGCTGGAGCAGATTTCGCTGACCGACCCGCTTACCGGCACCCGGAACCGGCGGTACTTCTACGAAACGATTCCGACCGACGAGGCGCAGACGTTGCGCTCGCACCAGAGGTTCGGGGATCCGCAGAAGGGAATCGCGGCCCCCAGGGAACTGATTTTTGTGCTGGTGGATATTGACCGCTTCAAGCGCGTGAACGACGAGATGGGCCACGCGGCCGGAGACAGATTGCTGCAGGAAGTGGCGAAGCGCATCGCTTCCGTGATGCGGCGGTCGGACGACCTGGTCCGTTGGGGCGGGGAAGAGTTCCTGCTGGTCTGCCGGACCACGGACCGCGACAACGCGGGGCTGTTGTGCACGCGAGTGCTGGAAGCTGTCCGTGACGTGCCGTTTGACGTCGGCAACGGGGTGCAGCTGCACAAGACGTGCTCGATCGGCTGGGCGCCGTACCCCTGGGTACCCGGAGACACGGAGATGCTTTCCATCGATAATGTGATTGAGCTGGCGGACAAGGCGCTGTACCTGGCGAAGCGCGAAGGCCGCAATCGCAGTTACGGCCTGGTGCCTGCCGCCGCGGCTACTTGTTCAGAAAAGAGCATTTCGATTGAGAATCTGCGCGATTGCCCGCCCGAGCTGGTGCAGATCGTCTGACCTCGCGGGATCTCATTCCATGAAGTGAGTGCAATCTTTCCAACCTGATTGTTTATTTGATCGTTCAAAAGAAAGTCATACGGGCAAGCACTTCGCGACGATTAACGTGATGTCGTCGTGCTGTTCGTGGGGACTGAAACGGCGGACCTCGTCCACGACGGACGATAGAAGATCGCAGGGTGCAAGGGCGCGGTGGCGGCGGAGAGCCGCCACCAGACGGTCTTCGCCGAACTCCTCGCGGTGCGGGCTGAAGGCCTCGGTGATGCCGTCGGTATAAAGCGCGAGGGTGTCGCCGGGGTAGAGCTGGCTTTCTTCCACTTCGCAATCCCATTCTTTGAAAGCGCCGAGAATGGTGGCGGTGGAACTGAGACGGTCGAGCGAGTCATCCGCGCGTAGGAGCAGCGCGGAGAGGTGGCCGCAGTTGATATAGCGCAGGCGGCGGGCTGCGTCGTCGTACTCCGCGAAAAAGAGTGTGGCAAACGACCCGCCCGCAGTGTTCTGGCAGAAAAGCTGATTCACCGAACAGAGGAAGCGCTGGGGATGGTCGAGCGCGATGGCGGACTGACTGCGCAAATTCGCCTGCAAATTGGCCATCAGCAGAGCCGCCGCAATGCCTTTACCGGAGATGTCCCCGACGACCAGGCCGAGGCGCTCTCCCCCGAGGTCGAGAAAATCGTAATAATCGCCGCCAACCTGGCGTGCCTGATGGCAGATGCCCGCGTAATCGAGTGTGCGCATGCGAGGAAGCGTCTGTGGGAAGAGGCGCGCTTGCACCTGCTGGGCGATTTCGAGTTCCTGGGCGGAGCGGCGTTCGGCTTCCTGACGCTCGGCAACAAAACGGCGCTGGACTTCGACCGCGTGGGTGACTTCATCGAAGCTGACCAATGAGAAAGTGTTCCCGTCGGGATCGCGGAACCGGCTGAAGACGGCTCCCCAAATCGGCGGAGCATGGCTGTCGGAAGAGGGACGGTCGTTTGGCAGCGTGGGCTTCAGTTGCAGCGCGTGCTTGAAGCGCCGAAGCCGCGGGTTGGACAGAAAACGCACTCCGCGTTTGCTCCATTCGCGAAACTTCTCGAGCACGTCTTCGGTCACAAAGGTGACGTGCGGAGCGCGCCCGATTTGCTTGTACTGTTCGGAGTCGGTGCGCGGAACGATCAGCGTTAGGTTGGCGGTTCCATCGGGCGGCGCGACGACCACCCACGGCTGCCCGGGTTGGCCGGATTCCTTGCGCCCGTCAAAGACGATCTGGAAGCCGAGCAGGTCCCGGTAGAAAGCCAGGCTGCGGTCGAGATTCCGGACGTAGACCATCACCGATTGCAGCCGCAGGAAAGGATCCTGGCGCTGCTGGTGACCGCCGGTGCTTTCTGGGGATTGGGACGCGCTGCTGGCCATTCGCGCATTATATAAGGTCGAGCGAGTTTTTATGAGCGGGCTTGCGGATCCCCTGTCCGGGCGAACTGACCAATGTTCGCACCACGAAGACGGCGAATCTAGCCAGGAGCACTACGCCAATCCGTTCATGTCGTTTTATACACACGCGGCGGCCAGTGGTTCTTGCCAGGGGTGCCGCATTGGGTTGAGATGGAAGAGTAGCTTTCCATTTACTTGAAGCGGCAGGTACCACATGAAACTCCCGACTCTTTGCACCGGCGGCGCGCTTTGCCTTCTCTTTTCTTTGCCCGCGCACGCGCAGAACACCGGACGGATTGATTGCGCACGCGATGGCGGGTATGTCTATCTTTACAGCTCGATGACTACACTGGAAGTGCGCATGACACTGCAGTGCGGCGACGTGGTGCGCATCACAGGCCGCAGCGACGATTACTACAGCGTGCGGACCGCGGCTGGTGAGGCGGGATTTGTTCCCCGGACGAGCATTTCTTTGCTGAAGGACCAGCCGGGTACCGGATTGCCCGCGTCGACGGGGAAGCAACCTACGCGCGAGCGCATGCACTACGACGATCCGCGTAGTGCGCCTGCCGCGCCCGCCCAAACGGGCCAGACTGCGTTCGCCCTGGCCAATAACACGCCCATCCACTTGAAACTGACCAAGGCGCTTTCGTCGGCCACAGCCCACGTAGGAGATGTGGTCGAACTCGAAGTAGCTGAAGATTTGGTCGTCGATGGCATCAACGTATTGACTGCTGGAGCTAGGGTCTACGGCGCTATTGCCGAAGCGGAGCCCAAGAAGCGCTTTGGCCACGGGGGCAAACTGGCGTTCGGCATTACTTCCATGACGCTAGCCGACGGGGAGCAGGTGAAGGTGCGCTGCTACCAGGAGGCCTCCGGCTCTTCGAATACCTCCTCTGACTCCGTGCTGCCGCTCAGTTCCGGCAAGGATGTGACGTTGCCGAAGGACCTGGAGTTCACGGCTCTGGTGGATGGCGAAGCGCGTTTGAACCGCGAAGGTTTCGAAAACCTGAAAGTCCACCCAGCCACCTCGCCTGCAACGGCTGTGCTGAAATCCGAACCCGCTCACTAGTATTCCTAAAACTCAGATTCACTGAACAGGCGTACCTAACCCGATGCGTTAGCCCCCGGCTTGAAGGTCAGGCGCTCAGGGTGAACCAGCCGCAGTATTTTGACGAAGTGGTGTTTCTTGGCGGGAGCGCGCCTGACCAGTTACAATGAATTGTTTGGGTAGTGCGGCTGAAGTGTGCAGGGCCGCAAGCCTGCTGAATCCCGTCAGGAGACGGCAAACCTTCCATGGATGTAGCCAAGATAGTTGACAGCGTTATCGCGCGGTTTATCGGCACGAAGCACGAGCGCGACCTTAAGAAATTAGAGCCGCTGGTGGCTGCGATCAATGCGCAGGAGCCGGAAGTGCAGGCGTTGAGCGACGACAAGTTGAAAGAACGCTTCGCCGCGCTGCGGACGCTGGTGCAGGAACAGTTGAAGGATGCGGATCCCGCGGAGCCCACTTATAAAGATGAGCTGCAGAAGGCGCTGGCGGACGCGATTGTGCCGGCGTTTGCGCTGGTGCGCGAGGCCGGGCGGCGGTTTCTGAAGATGCGGCATTTCGACGTGCAGTTGATCGGCGGAATGGTGCTGAACGACGGCAAAATCGCGGAAATGAAGACGGGCGAAGGGAAAACGCTCGTGGCCACTTTGCCTGCCGCGCTGAATGCCCTGGCCGGGCGCGGCGTGCACATCGTGACGGTGAACGATTACCTGGCGAGGCGCGACGCGGAGTGGATGAGCCCGCTCTATAAAGCGCTGGGGCTGACGGTTGGCGTGATCGTGCACGACCTGGACGACGTGCAGCGGCGGGCGGCGTACGCGGCGGACCTGACGTACGGCACCAACAACGAATTTGGCTTCGATTACCTACGCGACAATATGAAGTATGACCTGGCGAGCTGCGTACAGCGCGGGCACCAGTTCGCGATTGTTGACGAAGTGGACTCCATCCTGATTGACGAAGCGCGGACGCCGCTGATTATTTCGGGGCCGTCGGAAGAATCCACGGACAAGTATTTCAAGATCGACAAAATTATCCCCAAGCTGATTCAAGACATTGATTACACGCTGGATGAAAAGCACCGCACGGCGACGTTAACGGAAGAAGGCGTCAGCAAATGCGAGCGGCTGCTCGGGCTGGGGAATCTCTACGACCCGGCGCACATGGAGCAGATTCATCACGTATACCAGGCGCTGCGTGCGCACACGCTTTACAAGAACGATGTCGATTACGTTGTGAAAGACGGCGAAGTGATTATCGTCGACGAATTCACCGGGCGGCAGATGCCCGGGCGCCGCTGGTCGGACGGCTTGCACCAGGCAGTCGAAGCCAAAGAAGGCGTGAAGATCGAGCGGGAAAACCAGACATTGGCGACCATCACCTTCCAGAACTATTTCCGCATGTACAAGAAACTGGCGGGCATGACGGGAACGGCGGAAACGGAAGCGGCGGAATTCGGGAAGATATACAACCTGGACGTGGTGGTGATCCCGACGAACCGTACTCTGATCCGCAAGGAACATCCCGACGTCGTCTACCGCACGGAGAAAGAAAAATTCGAAGCGGTGGTGAACGGCATCCTGCAGGAAGATAACTCGCTGGCCAACGGGATCCGCCACTATCACGAGCGTGGGCAGCCGGTGCTGGTGGGCACGATTTCGATTGAGAAGTCGGAAGCCATCGCGGACATTTTGAAAAAAGCCGGGGTGCCGCACCAGGTGCTGAACGCGAAGCAGCACGAGCGCGAGTCGCGCATCGTGGCGCAAGCGGGACGCAAAGGCGCCGTGACGGTGGCGACGAACATGGCCGGCCGCGGAACGGACATCCTGCTTGGCGGGAATCCCGAAGCGATGACGCGCGAGCATTTCTTGAAAAACAAGCTGGCCATTCCGTACGCGGCGGCGCCCGCGGTGATCGGCGCGGAAAGCACGAACGGCGATGAGCCCGCGGCCGCGGCTGTGCAGATGGTTTTGTTCCAACACGAAGGCAAGATTTTCCAGGTGCCGAAGGACCAGTGGGATCCGGTCTACCAGCAATTCGCGGATCAGTGCAAAGCGGAACATGACGAGGTGGTAGCGCTCGGCGGCCTGCATATTCTGGGCACGGAGCGGCACGAAGCGCGGCGCATTGACAACCAGTTGCGCGGACGCGCTGGACGCCAGGGCGATCCCGGCTCTTCGCGGTTCTTTTTGTCGCTCGAAGACGATCTGATGCGGATTTTCGGCGGCGAGCGCGTGAAACAGATGATGTTCCGGCTGGGGATGACGGAAGGCGTGCCGATCGAATCGAAGCTGATCTCGAACCGCATTGAGAACGCCCAGAAATCGGTGGAAGCGCAGAACTTTGACGCGCGCAAACACCTGCTGGAATACGACGACGTAATGAACAAACAGCGCGAGACGATTTATGCGATTCGCCGCTCCGCGCTCGAAGGAAAAGACCAGCGGGATTACGTGCTGGGAATCGCGGAAGACGTTGCGCGCGAGCTGGTGGATACGTATTGTCCGCGCGAGCAGCATCCGGGACAGTGGAACACGGCGCAGTTGCTGGCTGAAGTGAACAGCCAGTTCGGAATCGATGCGAAGGCGATGGGCGCGGACCCGGCGGCGCTGAACCACGACCAGTTGGCCGAGGCGCTCTCGGACGCGGTGAAGGCCCGCTACGCGGAAAAGGAAAAGCAGTTCAGCCCGGACCTGCTGCGCTGGCTGGAACGGCGAATCATCCTGGATGTGGTGGATACGCAGTGGAAAGACCACCTGCTGTCTCTGGACCACTTGAAGGAAGGGATCGGGCTGCGCGGCTACGGGCAGAAAGACCCGCTTGTTGAGTTCAAGAAGGAAGCGTTCATTCTGTTCGAAGACATGATGGCGCGTATCGACAACGAGACGATCCGGTATCTCTATCACGTGCAGATTCAGCAGGGAGAACCTGGTTCAGCCGCGCCGAGGGAACAGCAGCAAGCGCCTCCGCGGCAGAATCCGCCAAGCGCGATTGCGGCTGCGGCGAGCGCGGCTGCGCGTGCCGAAGAGGCTCCGGCACAGAAATTGCCGGATTTTGCCCGGGCACTTGAAAAACGGCAGGAACGCCAACAAAAAGACTTGCAGTTTCAAACGGGAGCGGCGCAGGCCGAGGCTCCGAAGCCGGTGCGGGCGGGCGCGAAGGTGGGACGCAACGACCCCTGCCCGTGCGGTTCGGGGAAGAAATACAAGAAGTGCCACGGGGCGTGAAGAAGTGACTGGTGGCTGATCGGCCGGAACCGATTGTTGGATTTTCTTAACGCTTAAGCTAAAAAATAAGAACTAAAAATTGACAACTCACACAGAAACTCGGGAAGCGAAGAGGACACATGCCGCCAGGAACAATGCCGGGACAACAGCCAGCGCCACAGAGACAAGGAATTCCGGGAGTGAAAAACCTGGTGGCAGTGGCCAGCGGAAAGGGCGGCGTTGGGAAAACGACCGTCGCGGTAAACCTGGCGCTCGCGCTTGCGAAGCTCGGGCACAAAGTTGGGCTGCTCGATGCCGACGTTTATGGGCCGAACGTGCCGATCATGCTGGGCTCGACGCAGGAGCCGATGGCCACGCCGCAGCAGCGAATTATTCCTGTGGAAGCCCAGGGCATAAAAATGATTTCGATGGGCCTGCTGAATCCCGGCGACAAACCCGTAATTTGGCGCGGGCCAATGCTGCACAGTGTGATTACGCAATTTTTGCGCAGCGTGGAGTGGGGCGAATTGGACTACCTGGTGATCGATCTGCCGCCGGGAACTGGTGATGTGCAATTGACACTGATTCAGACGGTGGCGGTGACGGGCGCGGTGGTGGTGACGACGCCGTCATTGGTTGCGGTCGCTGATGTGCGCAAGGCGATTGAGATGTTCCGCCAGGTGAATGTGGAAGTGCTCGGCGTGGTGGAAAACATGAGCACATTCGCTTGCCCACATTGCGGGAAGCCGGTGGATATTTTTGGCCACGGCGAAGGGACGAAAACCGCGGTCGCGTATGGCGTGCCGGTCCTGGGCGAAATTGAGATTGATCCGCGAATCCGCATGGGCGGGGATACGGGGAGTCCGGTGGCAGCGCAGGGCGAGTCGGCGCCAGCCGCGCAGAGCTTGTACCGCATGGCGAAGGCTGTGACGACGCGGCTTGCGGAAGTCGGCGCGACCTCGACGGGGCCGGCCGTCGAGATTGATTAGGTTAGTGGCGGAATAATTGTAGCGCCAGGTCTTGATACAGAACACTCCAATGCCGAAAACGCCCGCCTCAGAAGGCGGCCGCTACATAAGAATTATTCACGGAACATTTTTGAATCCAGTTTCGTTGTTTGAGGTGAGGTTGTTCTGATGATGGCCTCTGCACCGGTCGGAGCTTCTCTACAGACATCCCGCGAAAGCAACCGGGGAGACTGGGCACTCCTCGGCGGGCTCGCCTTCCTTTTGTTCCTTGCACACATGCTGGTTAGCAGGCGATACGGCTACTTTGTGGACGAGTTGTATTACCTGGCGTGCAGCCACCATCTGGATTGGGGCTATGTGGACCAGGCGCCGCTGATTGCCGCGATCACCTGGTTTGTACGGAAGACATTGGGCGATTCGCTGACGGCGCTGCACTTTTTCCCGGCTGTGGCGGCCGCTTTGAAAGTGGTGCTGACGGGGCTGATCGCGCGGGAGTTGGGTGCGCGGCGGTTTGGGATGGCGCTCGCATGCATTTGCGTCATGACGGCGCCGATCTGGCTGGGGATGGACAGCTTGCTCACGATGAACGCGTTCGAGCCGTGTTTCTGGATGGCTTGCGCGCTGATTGCTCTGAAAATTTTTAACGGCGCGGATCCAAGGCTTTGGCTTCTATTTGGAGCGGTCGCCGGGCTGGGCCTCGAAAATAAGCATTCCACTCTGATATTTGGATTCGGGCTGTTTGCCGGAATGCTGCTGACCCGGCAGCGACGGCAGTTTGCCGGGCCCTGGATCTGGCTGGGTGGGTTGCTGGCATTTTTGATTTTTCTTCCAAATCTTTCGTGGGAACTGCACCGCGGATTTCCGACCGTGGAGTTGTTGCGGAATGTGCAGGCAAGCGGACGGAATACGGAGCTTGGTCCGCTGGCGTTTATGGCGGTGCAATCGCTCATCCTGAATCCGCTGGCGGCGCCGGTATGGATCGCGGGGCTGGTGGAATTGCTGCGCGACCGCGAGGGACGCGGCTGGCGCGTGCTCGGCGTCTGCTACCTGGTTGTGATGGCCGTGATGCTGGCGATGCACGGGCGCCTGTATTATCCGGTGCCGGTGTATCCGATGCTGTTTGCCGCGGGCGGCGTGGCTTTCGAACGGTGGTTTGGGAACTGGGCGGGCGGAAGATGGCTCAAGCCGGCCTATGCCGCGCTGATCGCGGTGGTTGGATTAATCCTTGCTCCCGCCGCGTACTTTCCGATGCTGAGTGTCGAGCAGTACCTCGCTTATTCCCGGTTGCTGCACCTGCAGCCCGTGCGAATCGAAAATCACCGCATGGGGCCGCTGCCGCAGCTGTACGCGGACCAGTTTGGTTGGAAGGAAATGGCGCAGGTGGTCGCGAATGCGTATGACAAGCTGCCGCCTGACGAGCGGAAGTCCTGCGTGATTTTCGGGCAGAACTACGGGCAAGCGGGGGCGCTCGATTTCTTTGGTGCGAAGATGGGATTGCCGCCGGCGATTTCCGGGCACCAGAGCTATTTCTACTGGGGCCCGCGGGGATATTCGGGCGAATGCATGATCGTGCTGGATGATACGCCGGGGCGGCTGAGCGAATTGTATCGGGACGTGGAGAAGGTGGGAACGGTCTATCATCCGTTGTCGATGCCTTACCAGCATTTCGACGTGTATCTGTGCCGCGGAGCGAAATTCGGGACGCTGGAAAAGGTTTGGCCGCAGCTCAAGCACTGGAATTAGCAGACCGGTTTAATCGAGCAAGGCCGGGCCGTTTTCTTGTCAGCGAGGCGAAGCGGGTGCTATCTTGGATATTCGCTGGCGGCTCGCGAAATGCAAGGGCGGTGTATTTCATGCTCCTGCAATCACTTACGGGAAATTCGACTCTTGATACGCACACCGGATATTCGTCCATACAAAGGGAAATTTCCGCAGATTGCGGCGTCGGCCTACATTGACCCGGCCGCCGTGGTGATTGGCGACGTGGTGATCGGCGAAGAGTCGAGCCTGTGGCCGATGACCGTGGTGCGCGGCGACGTGCACCGCATCCGTATCGGCAAGCGCACGAACATCCAGGACGGCTGCGTGCTGCACGTGATGAAGGACGAGTATCCGCTGATGCTCGGCGATGAAGTGACCGTGGGGCATTCGGTGACCCTGCACGGGTGCACGATTCACTCGCATGTGCTGATCGGCATGGGCTGCATCATTTTGAACGGGGCGGTGATTGGAGAGAACTCGATTATCGCGGCTGGAACTTTGATCACGGAACGCACCGTGATTCCGGCTGGAAGTTTGGTGATGGGTTCACCTGGCAAAGTGAAACGGGAATTGACGGAAGCGGATTGCGAATCGATTGGCAAGTATGCGGAGCGGTATTCGGGCTACCGGGAGGTTTACCGCGAGGAAGCGGCGGAGCGCGGCGAAGTGATTGATTGGAGCAAAGTGGCGAGTGGCGAGTGACGAGTGGCGAGCGAAGAGTAGAAAGCGAGGAAGAGCGATGGGTGAGCTCCCCAAGGCTCGGCACTATAAGGATTTGTTGATTTGGCAAAAGGGGATGGTTTTGGCCAAGTTAGTTTACAAATTGACGGCGCGATTTCCGCCGCAGGAAAGATTTGGCTTGACTGCACAGTTGCGGCGGGCTGCCGTGTCCGTGCCGTCGAACATTGCAGAAGGGCAGGCCAGGCAGGGAACAAAGGAGTTTTTGCAGTTTCTTTCGCACGCGGAAGGATCACTCGCCGAAGTTGAAACGCAAATCCTGCTTTCCCTCGATCTTTGTTTTGCATCGCGCGAGGATGCGGCGCCCTCGCTCAAGGAAATCGACGAGCTGCAAAAAATGATTGTCTCTCTAAAACGGAAACTGTCCTCTTTCCCGCTACTCGCCACTCGCCACTCGCCACTCGCCACTTTCTCCCCGCCGTGTGGAGCACCATTAGACCATGGCTGAGAAAAGGAAATTTCAAGCAATCAAGGGCACGCGCGATTTGCTTCCACCGGAGACGGAGCTGTGGAACCGGGTGGAGCAGGCGGCGCGCGAGGTGTTCGGCACATTTGGATTTGGGGAGATACGGCCGCCGATTTTTGAGCCAACCGAATTGTTTGCGCGTTCGATCGGCGCGGATACAGACGTAGTCGGTAAGGAGATGTATTCGTTTGAAGATCGCGACGAAACTTCTGTGAGTTTGCGGCCGGAAGTGACGGCCTCGGTCTGCCGAGCCTATATCGAGCATGGGATGCATGCGCTGCCGCAGCCGGTGAAGCTATGGTACACGGGGCCGATGTTCCGGCGGGAGCGGCCGCAGAAGGGGAGATACCGGCAGTTTTATCAGATTGGTGCGGAGGTGTTGGAGACAGTACAGCCGGGACAGGGCGGCGCCAAGGATATTCCGAAGGACGCGGCGGTGGACGCGGAAGTGATTGAGATGGTGATGGCGTTTTTTGCGCGGCTCGGCCTCGAAGGCGTGAAGCTGGAGATCAATTCGATTGGTGACCGCGAATGCCGGCCGAAGTATGTGGAGTTGCTGCGCGCGGAATTGCTGAAGGTGAAGGACAAGCTGGGGCCGGACAGCCAGCGGCGGATCGAGACGAATCCGCTACGCGTGCTTGATTCGAAATTGGAAAGCGAGCAGGGAATCATCGCGGGGCTGCCGAAGATTGCGGATCACCTGTGCGCGAACTGCGCGGCGCAGTATGCGGAAGTGAAGCGGCAATTGGGGATGCGCGGCGTTGCGTATGCCGAGAATTGGCGACTCGTGCGCGGGTTGGACTACTACATGCGCACGACGTTCGAAATTACCGCGCAGGGCCTGGGCTCGCAGAATGCGGTGTGCGGCGGCGGGCGGTATGATGGACTGGTGGAATTGCTGGGCGGGCTGCCGACCAAAGGAATCGGCTTCGCGATCGGTGAGGACCGCTTGATCTTGTCCCTGCAGGAAGCGGGCAAGGGCGGCGCGGCACAGGGGTACGACGTTTTTGTGGCGTGGATGGGAGAGAAGGCTCAGGCCACGGCGATTGCGGCGGCGCAGAAATTGCGGGCGGCTGGATTTCGCGTGGAGTTGCCACCGGCGGAGCAGAAATTCGGGAAAGCGCTCGGGCATGCTGACAAGCTGGGCGCGCGATATGCACTGATTCTGGGCGATGACGAAGTGGCTTCGGGGCAGTGGACGGTGAAGACGCTGGCCGACGGTTCGCAGGCGAAGATGAGCGAGGCGGAATTTTTGGAGATGGTGCGCCGCGGTAAACCGTTGTCATCCTGAGCGCACCCGACAAGGGGTGCGTGAAGGATCTCAACTGTGGATGTACCTCGATTGACATTACGTTGAGGTCCTTCGCCTATCCTTATCGGATAGGCTCAGGATGACAGACTTTTCAGGGCATTACAGGAGAGCGGAACGTGCTGGACTTTTTGGGGAATTTGAAGCGGACACACTATTGCGGGGCGCTGCGGGCGTCCGATGCGGGGCGCGGTGCCACGGTGATGGGCTGGGTGGCGAAACGGCGCGACCTGGGGAATTTGCTTTTTCTGGATTTGCGCGACCGCGCGGGGATCGTGCAGGTGGTCTTCAACAAGGAGACGCAGCCGGAAGCGCACGCGAAAGCGGAGCAGGCGCGGAGCGAATTTGTTGTGGCCGTGGAAGGGAAAATAACCCTGCGCGGCAAGGCAAATCCGGAATTGCCAACAGGCGAAGTGGAAGTGGTCGCTACCAAGCTGCACATTTTGAACAATGCGAAGACACCGCCGTTTGCGATTGAAGAGGAGATTAACGCGGCGGAAGAGACGCGCCTGCGCTTCCGCTATCTGGACTTACGGCGGCCGAAGCCGCATCGCAACCTGGCGCTGCGGCACAAGATTATCCTGGAAATCCGCAAGACGATGGACGAGATGGGGTTCATCGAGGTAGAAACACCGATGCTTACGCGGTCGACGCCGGAGGGCGCGCGCGATTACCTGGTACCGAGCCGCGTGCATCACGGACAATTTTACGCTTTGCCGCAATCGCCGCAGATTTTCAAGCAGATCCTGATGATTGGCGGGCTGGACCGCTATTTCCAGATTGTGAAATGTTTCCGCGACGAGGATCTGCGAGCCGACCGCCAGCCGGAATTCACGCAACTGGACCTGGAGATGTCGTTTCCCCGCCAGGAAGATATTTTTAACGTAATTGAAAACGTGATGGTGCGGGCTTGCCAGGTGGCGGGAGTGGAGGCGAAAGCGCCTTTCCCGCACATGCTGTACAAGGATGCGATTCGCAAGTACGGCAGCGACAAGCCGGATATGCGGTTTGGGATGGAATTGCATGAGGTCACGCCGTGCTTTCCGGCCGAGGCGAAGGAGAAACTGCAGATCGGCGGCAGCGTGTTCGCCTTCGCCGCGCCAGGTGCGGCGGGATATTCACGGAAGCAGTTGGATGAGTTGACGGAAAAAGCGAAATCGCACGGCGCGCGAGGAGCGTACTTCGCCAAGCTGGCGGCGGAGGGAACGACGTCCACCGTGGAGAAACTGATCGGCGCGGAAAACGTGAAAAAGCTGGCCGAAGCTTGCGGCGCGAAAACGGGCGATCTCGTCGTGGCGGTTTCGGCGAAGGAAGAGATTAAAGGGACGGAAGCGGCCGCGCTGGTCGCGGGGCAATTGCGCTTGCAGTTGGGCGAAGCACTGGGGGTAATTGACAAGAAGCAGTGGAAATTCCTGTGGCTGACGGGATTTCCGTTGTTTGAATGGGGCGAGTCTGACAAGGCGTGGGTCAGCGCCCAACATCCATTCACAGGAATTGTGGACGAAGATTTGGAGAAGCTGGAGACGGCGCCGTGGGAAGTGCGCTCGAAAGGCTACGACCTGGTGCTGAACGGCGTGGAACTCGGCTCCGGCAGCATTCGAATTCATCGCCAGGACATTCAGGAGCGGCTGTTCAAGGCGCTCGGCTTGAGCGAAGAACAATTGCGGCGGCGTTTTGGATTTTTCCTTGATGCACTGACGTATGGCACGCCTCCTCACGGCGGAATCGCGCTGGGCATCGATCGCGTGGTGATGCTGCTCGCCGGCGAAAAATCCATTCGCGAGGTGATCGCGTTTGCGAAGACGACCGCCGCGGTGGACTTGATGGCCGAATCGCCGAGCGATGTGGATCAGGTGCAGCTGGAGCAACTGGGAATTCAAGTAAAGCAGAAGAGCAGCGAGGCGGGGAAGTGAGGATTGACGATCGAAAAAGAGAAGAGAGCTTAACGCAGAGACGCTGAGGTCGCAGAGAAGAGGGGAAGCGGATTGAGGACGGATGTCTAGGATTCGCATTTTGGCGGAGGCGGTGGCGAACCGGATTGCGGCCGGGGAGGTGGTGGAGCGGCCCGCTTCGGTGGTGAAGGAGTTGCTGGAGAACGCGCTGGATGCGGGCGCGAACTCGGTGCGGATTGAGACCGAGATGGGCGGCAAACGCATGATTCGCGTGATCGACGATGGCCACGGGATGATGCACGACGATGCGCTGCTGGCGTTCGAACGGCACGCGACGAGCAAGTTGCGGTCGGCGGACGATTTGATGACGATCTCGACGCTGGGATTTCGGGGAGAGGCGCTGCCTTCCATTGCTTCGGTTTCGCGGTTGCTGCTGGAAACCCGCGACGCGAGCGAGGCAGAAGGAACGCGCGTCGAGTTTGCCGGCGGAAAATTGGTCGGCGTAAAACCGGCGGGAATGCCTGCGGGAACGACGGTAAGCGTCGCGGACCTTTTCTATTGTGTGCCCGCGCGGCGGAAATTCTTGAAGTCCGACACTACGGAACTGGGGCACATCGCTTCCCTCGTGACCCACTACGCGCTGGCGAATCCCACGAAGCAATTTACGTTGACGACGCCAACCCAGGAGATTGTGAATTGTCCCCCGGCGGAGAAGCTGGCTGACCGGGTGTATCAACTGTTTGGCCGCCAGGCCCTCGACGAGTTGGTGGAAATACCCAGTGTTTCCGCGGCGTTTCGCGCGGCCATCACCGAACCTGAAATGGAGGCGGGCGAGGAAGCGGCAACGCTGACGGTGAGCGGATTCACTTCGCGCCCGGATATCCAGCGGCCAAACCGCAACGGGATCTATGTTTTCGTGAATCGCCGGCTGGTGCGCGACCGGTTGATCCTGCACGCGATTCACGAGGCCTACCGGAATATTCTGCCGCACACGGTGTTTCCGGCGACGCTGTTGTTTCTGGAAATGCCTTACGATGAAGTGGACGTGAACGTGCACCCCGCAAAGATTGAGGTGAGATTCCGGCGGTCGCAGTTTGTGCACGATTTTACGCGCGATGCCATCCGGCAGGCGCTGATGGGCGCGCGGCCGATTGCAAGTTTTGCAACTGCGGCAGGGGCAGCGATACCTCCGAATCCGGTTGCACCTCCGGCTTCCTTCGCGGGTGGACTAACGGAGCCGAATCCGGATTCCGGCGTGCCCCGGGCGATGATTCCCCTGATGGAAGAGCTTGGAGTCGGGTCGGGCGTGGGCTCGGATTATTCGGCCGGAAATGGATTCGATCTTTCGGCCGCCCCGGCGCAGCCCGTTCCGCAGAGATTTCCGTTTGAGCCGGGAAGTTCGTTTGCGGGCGGATATTCGCCGGGCGCGATGCCCTCAGGGCAGGGCCGGGAACCCAATTGGGCAGAGAATTTTTCGCGAGCCGGAGCGGATGCCCCCGCGACATTGCCGCGGCCTGAACAGATTGCGGATTTGAAACCGCTGGGGCAGGTGAGCGCGAGCTTCATCGTAGCGGTGAACGGAGAGGGACTCTGGATCGTGGACCAGCACGTAGCGCACGAGCGCGTGCTCTTCGAGCAGCACCTGGAAGCGCGTCGAGCCGGAAAAGTGGAAGCACAGCGAATGCTGATGCCGCTGGTCTTCGAGCTTTCCCCACGGCAGATCGTGATTTACGAAAAAATTGCGGAAGAATTGGCGGCGAACGGCTTTGAAGTGGAGCCGATGGGGCCCAAAAGCGTGGCTATCCAGGCGGTGCCCGCGGGCGTGGCGGCGACCGATGCGGAGCATCTGTTGACCGAGATTATCGACGGAATCGAGCGGGAACATGCAGCGATTTCGATTGATACGCTGCAGGCGAAGATCGCGGCTTCCACGGCGTGCCATGCGGCTATTAAGGTGAACATGCCGCTGGACCAGACAAAAATGGAGTGGCTGCTGGGCGCCCTGGCCAAAACGGACTGTCCGATGAGTTGCCCTCATGGGAGGCCGGTCGTTCTTCGCTATTCGGTAAGAGAGATCGAAAAAGCATTTCACCGGATTTGAAAAAGTGACGAGTGTGAGACAAGAGGCAGATATCATGAAATATGCATTGTGCTTGTGCTGCTTGGTGTTTGCCACATCGCTGGCTTTTGCACAGAAGCCTAAGACGCCAAAAGGACCCGTTCCCGACAGCGAAGCCGCCATAAAGATTGCTGAAGCGGCCCTTATCCCCGTCTACGAGGAGAAGCAAATTAGATCTGAGGAACCGTTCGTTGCCGAACTAAAGGACAATGTTTGGACCGTCTTTGGCACATTGCACTGTTCCGATGGCAAGGGTGGCAGGACGACGGTTTGTCCAGGTGGAGTTGCAGAAGTCAAAATATCCAAGAAGGACGGCCGAGTCATTTCCGTGATTCATACCAAGTGATGATCTGATTCGGGCGAAGTTGCGTGGCTAGAAAAGCAAGAGGAATGAGAGGGAGACGTGAGCGACGGGCAGAAGACGGCGGTGATTTTCGGGCTGGCGAACAAGCGGAGCATCGCCTGGGCAATCGCGCAGAAGCTGAACGAGGCGGGTTGGCGGCTGGCGATTACTTACCAGAACGAGCGCCTGGAGCAGGAAGCGAAGGATTTGATCACGGACTTGCCCGGCGCCGGCGGATTCATGTGCGATGTGACTTCGGATGCGGAGATCGCGAAGCTGTTCGAACAATTGAAGGCGCGATACGGCGTGTTGGATGGTCTGGTGCACAGCGTCGCGTTTGCTCCGGCGGACGACATGAAGGGCGAGTTCCTGAACACCACCCGCGAGGGGTTTCGCATTGCACATGACGTTAGTGTCTATTCGCTGATTGCCGTTGCCCGCGCGGCGGCGCCATTGATGACAAATGGCGGCAGCATCGTGACGCTGACTTACTACGGGGCGGAAAAAGTGGTGCCGAAATACAACGTGATGGGCGTGGCCAAAGCGGCGCTGGAGGCCACGGTGCGCTACCTGTCCAACGATCTAGGCCCGAAGGGAATTCGCGTGAACGCGATTTCCGCGGGGCCGATCAAGACGTTGGCGGCGCGCGGAGTTTCGCAGTTGGGCGAAATGCTGAAGTCGCACGCGGAACGGTCTCCGCTGAAACGCAATGTGGATCCCGCCGAAGTTGGCGGCACGGCGGCATTTTTGCTGTCACCGGCGGGCTCCGGGATTACGGGCGAGACGCTTTACGTGGATTGCGGTTACAACATCATGGGATTTTGAGTGAGGGTGTACAGCTGGGCTATGGGAATCAGCGAATGGGATAGCAGAGATCAGATAACAGTGATCAGGAAGCAAGAAAAAGCAAGTTTCGCGCACGATGAGGCAAGAATCACGCGGTGAACGCTCACCTTGGGATGGCATTGCGACTGACGATTGCAATTGACGGGCCGGCTGGGTCGGGCAAGAGCACTGTGGCGCGCCGCGTAGCCGCGATGCTTGGCTACGTTTATCTGGACAGCGGAGCGATGTACCGCGCCGTGGCTCTGAAGGCGCTTGAGCGAAACATCTCCCTTCATAACGAAACCCAACTGGAAAATCTGGCACGCGAGACGCATATCGAGTTGAAACCGCCTACGCCGGACCAGGAAGCGGCAGGCCTGAAGAACCGTGTGTTTCTGGACGGCCGCGAAGTCACGCAGGAAATTCGAACCAGTGATGTGGCCCAGGCGGCTTCGCGGCTGGCAACGATTGCAGCGGTGCGCGAAGTGCTGGTGGCCGAACAGCAGAAGGCGGGTGCGGGCGGCGGCGTGGTGATGGAAGGGCGCGACATCGGCACCGTGGTTTTTCCAAACGCGGAACTGAAAATATTTCTGGAGGCGTCGGCGGTCACGCGGGCGCAACGCCGCTGGATGGAGCACCAGGAAAAAGGCGAGAAGGTATCCGTGGGGCAGGTGATGGAAGAAGTACGCGAGCGAGACAAACGAGACCGCGAGCGAAAAGTTTCTCCGCTGGTGCGGGCGAAGGACGCGGTCCTGGTCGACAACACGGCAATGGGAATCGAAGAGACGGCCCGGCTGATCGTCCAACTGGCCCGCGAGCGCGAGAAGGCAACCGCCTGAAATTTCAGAGCGGATAAAACTGCAATCCGGTGCGTTGACGTTTCAAATTCGAGTTGGCGTTATGGAAACCCTCAGGCCTGAAGGCCTGAGCCGCAGATACGTTTCAGGCGCTGACGGCGGAGGCTTTTTGCAGGGCGGACTGGTAGGAGTCGGGGATATTGTCCTCGGGGCAGCCGAGGCGTTCGGTGAACGTGGCGAGGCGGGGCCACTCGGCGCGCTCGAGGGCAAGCAAAACTTCGTACAGGTCGCGATAGCGGTTTTCACCGCCGCAGAGGGCAGCCTTTACCTCGGGATCGATGGGCAGGGACTGCAGGACATCCTTTATAGGCTTGTCGAGCAGCGCGTCGGCGACGGATAGCAGCCCCATGAGAAACATCGCGTCGCTTTTCCCGCGGAGTCCGGCGGGCGCGGAAAAATCCTCGCAAAAATAGGCGCGCGTCAGGGCGGTGTGGACCAATTCCGGCGGCTTGCCTGAACTCATCGCGATGACGGCAAAGATGGAGACCCAGCGGCGGAATTCGTTTTCGCCGAGCATCGTGAGGGCGTGGCGGATGCTGGTGACTTCAGAGCGCAGGCCGAGAGCGGGTGAATTAAGATAGCGCAGCAACCGGTAGAGCAGGGAAGGCTCCTGTTTGAGCAGGTTTTCGATGGCGTCGTAGTTCAATTCGGAAGTTGCAACGGCGCTCAAGAGTTGCAACTGAATCAGTTTGTTGCCGGGAATATCACGGGTTTCAAGCATGGAGGGCTTGCAGAAAAAATAGCCTTGGAAATAGCAGTAGCCGAGGTTTCGGGCTTCGTCGAGATCGCCCTGCGTTTCGACTTTCTCCGCCAATAGAGAGACGCCGTTTCCGCCAAACTTTTCGGCGACGCGCTTGCGGCCGTCCGCATCCAGCAACGTGAAATCCACCTTCAAGTAATGGGCGAGATCGACCAGCGGCTGAAGGGCGGGTTCGCCAAGAAAATCGTCGAGGGCCAGGGAGTAGCCGTCCTGGCGAAGTTCGCGGCAGATGCCAACGATTTCGTCGGTGGGTTTCACGCTTTCCAGAATTTCGACGACGATCCGCTCCGGGGGAAGCAGCCGGGGAGCGTCGAGGCGCAACGCGAGCTCATCCACGTTGATGAAAGCGCGCGCGTGGCCGGTCAGGTTTTGCAAGTCAAAGAGCGTGAGCGAATCGGCGATGACGCTGGAAGAAGCATGATTGCGGGCCTGAAAAAAGTTCTGCGGCCCGCCTCGAAAGAGCAGTTCGTACGCATACACCCGCAACCGCTTGTCAAAAATCGGCTGGCGAGCGATGAATTTTTCATGCATACAGGCACCGTGGTTCGCCGCGGCGGACCGTTTCTATAAGAACCACGGTGACGATGGCCCAAATTTCGGCCAACGGGTGGGGTGCCGTGGGGGAAACTGCCGATTCTCAGGCCGGAGCGGACATCGAATTGAGGAACTCCGCGTTGGCCTTGGTCTTCGAAAGTCGGCTGAGCAGAAGCTCCATCGCCTCGACTGTCGAAAGCGGACTCAAGACCTTGCGCAGCACCCAGACGCGGCTCAATTCGTCGGGTGGCAAAAGCAGTTCGTCCTTACGCGTGCCGGAGCGCTGAATATCGATGGCCGGGAAAACGCGTTTATCGGCAAGCCGGCGGTCAAGATAGATTTCCATGTTACCGGTGCCCTTGAACTCTTCAAAAATCACGTCGTCCATGCGGCTGCCGGTGTCAATCAGGGCGGTGGCGATGATGGTGAGCGAACCACCCTCTTCGACATTGCGGGCAGCAGCGAAAAACCGGCGCGGGCGCTGCAGAGCGTTGGCGTCAATACCGCCGGAAAGAACCTTGCCCGACGGCGGCGTAACGGCGTTATAAGCGCGCGCGAGACGCGTGATGGAGTCGAGCAGCACCACAACGTCGCGCTTGTGCTCCACGAGCCGCTTGGCCTTTTCCAGCACCATTTCGGCAACCTGAATGTGCCGCTGCGGCGGTTCATCGAATGTGGAGCTGATGACTTCGCCCTTCACGGTCCGTTGCATGTCGGTGACTTCTTCCGGCCGCTCGTCGATCAGCAGCACGATCAGGGCGACTTCCGGATGATTGACAGTGATGGAATTGGCGATGGACTGCAGCATCATGGTCTTGCCGGTGCGCGGGGGCGCGTTGATCAAGCCGCGCTGGCCTTTGCCGATGGGGCAGAGAAGATCAAGGACGCGGCCGGTGAGATTATCCTTGTTCGTTTCCATCTTCAGCCGGCCCTGCGGATAGAGCGGCGTGAGGTTATCGAAGAAAATCTTGTTGCGGGCTACTTCGGGATCCTCGAAGTTGACGGCTTCCACTTTAATCAACGCAAAGTAGCGTTCGCCGTCCTTCGGAGGACGCACCTGGCCGGAGACGGTGTCTCCGGTGCGCAGGTCGAACTTGCGAATCTGCGAAGGCGAAACGTAGATGTCGTCCGGGCCGGGAAGATAGTTGTATTCCGGAGCGCGGAGAAATCCGAAGCCGTCGGGCAGGCATTCGAGGACGCCTTCCGAAAAGATCAGGCCGCTTTTCTCCGTCTGCGCGCGGAGGATCTGGAAGATCAGCTCCTGCTTGCGCATGCCGCTGGCGCCGGGAATGTTCAATTCCTTGGCGATTTTTGCCAGGTCGGTGATGTTTTTTTCTTTCAGCTCAGCAAGGCTGATACTGATTTGATTATTTCCTTCTGTACTCGTTTCTTTTGCCATATATCCTAACTTTGAGTTTTGGTTGATTGTTCCTTGACCTATTACGACCCGGAACTGGACTGCGTGGTGGTGTACCTTCCGGCGAAAAAGACCTTTCCGCCAGGGCGGGCAACCAAACTATCTGCAACCAGAAGCCTCTCGAAGCGGGAAAAACGCGCAGGCTGCAGGTGCAGACTGCTCCCGGATTAAGATGCCTAGTTTGTCAAACTCGTGTCTTTATCGGCGCCAGTGGTAAACGGCTCTGCGACAGGCGCAACCCCGGTTCCTACAAGCGGCACGATGGGCCGCTCCAGCGCAACCTGCAACACTTCATCCATGGTTTCCACGAAGTGCATCTTGAGGCTGGAGAGGATCTCCTGGGGGATTTCCGCTAGGTCCTTCTCATTATCCTTCGGAAGGATGATGGTACGCAAGCCCATTCGGTGGGCGGCCAGGAGCTTTTCCTTGACGCCGCCGATGGGCAGAACCTTGCCGCGAAGCGTGATTTCGCCGGTCATGGCCACGTCGTGCCGCACGGGATTCTTGGTCAACGCGCTGACGAGGGACGTTGCGATGGTGATGCCGGCGGAGGGGCCGTCCTTCGGGATGGCGCCTTCGGGTACGTGCACGTGAATATCGAGGGTGCGGTAAAAATCCTTTTCCAGTCCGAGCGCGGCAGTGCGCGAGCGGACGTAGCTCATCGCGGCCTGCGCGGATTCCTGCATCACTTCGCCGAGTTTGCCGGTGGGGGTCAAGCGGCCTTTGCCTTCCATGGTGGTGGCTTCGACGGCCAGCACGGAGCCGCCTACCTCGGTCCATGCCAGGCCGGTCGCCAGGCCGATTTCGCTCTGCTTTTCCAGGCCAAATTCGCGGAATTTCAGGACTCCCAGATAATCGTTCACGTTTTCAGGATTGATCTGGACGGAAGTTTCCTGCCCGTCGGCAACCACGCGGCGAGCCATTTTCCGGGCGATGTTCTGAATTTCGCGCTCCAGGTTGCGCACGCCCGCCTCATGCGTGTAATGGCGGATCATGTGCAGCAGACCTTCATCGGTGAAGGTTAGATTTTTCTCCGTGAGGCCGGTGGCTTCGCGGGCGCGCTTCACCAGAAATCGCTTGGCGATTTCAAGCTTTTCCTGCTCCGTGTAACCGGGCAGGCGGAGAATTTCCATGCGATCCTGCAGCGGCTGCGGGATGGTGTGCATCACGTTGGCGGTGCAAACGAACATGACTTTCGAAAGGTCGTATTCGACGTCCAGATAGTGATCGGTGAATGCGTGGTTGAGTTCCGGATCGAGGACTTCCATCAGGGCGGCCGAAGGGTCGCCGCGGAAGTCGGTGGACATCTTGTCCACTTCGTCGAGAACGAAGATCGGATTGACCGTGCCGGCCTTCTTCATCATCTGGATGATTTGGCCGGGGAGCGCACCGATGTAGGTGCGGCGGTGGCCGCGAATTTCCGCCTCATCGCGCACGCCGCCAAGCGAAACGCGCACGAATTTGCGGCCTGTGGCGTGGCCGATGGACATCGCCAGCGAAGTTTTGCCGACGCCCGGAGGCCCGACAAAGCAAAGGATGGAGCCCTTGGGATTCTTTACGAGCTGGCGAACGGCGAGGAATTCGAGAATGCGGTCCTTTACTTTTTCCAGGCCGTAGTGCTCGGTGTTGAGAATGTCTTCAGCGGCTTTGATGTCGCGAATCTCTTTCGAACGCTTCTTCCAGGGCACGGCGAGCAGCCAGTCAATATAATTGCGGCTGACGGTCGATTCCGCAGACATCGGCGGCATCAGTTCCAGGCGCTTCAACTCGGTGCTGGCCTTTTCAAGCACGTCCTTGGGCATCCCGGCCGAATCGATCTTTTTCTTCAACTCTTCGATTTCGTTTTTCTCGCCGCGGCCGAGTTCCTTCTGGATGGCCTTGAGCTTTTCGTTCAGGTAATATTCTTTTTGCGCGCGCTCCATCTGCCGCTTGACGCGGGTATTGATGTTGCGGTCGACATTCAGCTTTTCGAGCTCAATTTCCAGAATGTCCGAAACGCGATTCAGGCGTTCCAGCGGGTCCGCGGTTTCGAGCAGATCCTGCTTTTCGTCCACCGGCAGCTGAAGATTCGCGGCGATCGTGTCCGAGAGGCGCGAAGGGTCGTCAACACGCGCCGCTGCGATCATCGTGTCGTAATTCAGGCTCTGGGAAAGCTTGATGAACTGCTCGTAGAGTCCGGTGACTTTCTGAACGAGTTGCTCCACCTGGGGAGTGGCTTCCATTTTCGCGGCAAGCAACCGGATCGTGGCGCGGAAGAAGCCTTCCTCCGAAGTGATGGAAAGGGAACGAGCACGCTCGACGCCTTCAACGAGCACCTTGATGTTGCCGTCTGGCAGCTTGACGCTCTGGACGATGTTCGCGAGGGTTCCGACGGCGTAGATCTCCTCGGGCTTGGGGTCGTCAATCGACGCGTCATGCTGAGTCGAAAGGAAAATCTTCTTGTCGCCGACAAGAGCCTCTTCGAGCGCGCGGACGCTGGCTTCGCGGCCGACGATAAACGGGGTCATCTGCTGCGGAAAGATGACCATATCGCGCACCGGCATCATGGGTACGCGTTTCATTTCCTGTTTCTCACGAGTGAACATGCAGGCCCCTGAACAGCCACAGAGCCCAAGAAGCCGTTAGCCGGCTTTCTCGAGCAAACTCCAATTGATTTCGTGGCCGCGAACCATGTCGGCGGTGACCACGAAATCGCGCACTCTCTTCTGCATCGGCAGGTGATACATCAACTCCAGCATGAGGTCTTCGAGGATCATACGCAAGCCGCGCGCGCCGACTTTGCGCTGAAGAGCCAACTCCGCGACGGTCTCGAGGGCGTCGTCGGTGAACCGCAGCCGCACATTTTCGAATTCGAACAGGCGCTGATACTGCTTCATCAGGGCATTCTTCGGCTCGGTCAAAATCTTCATCAACGCGCCCTTGTCCAAGTCGCTCATGACGCCTGCAACCGGCAGGCGGCCGACAAATTCGGGAATCAGGCCGTAGCGGATCAGATCGCCGGGCTGCACCTGTTCGAGCAATTCCGTATTCCGGCGCTGGGCAGAGGTCGCTCCAGCCTCGGTATGGAAGCCCAGTGACCGGCGGCCGACGCGCTTTTCGATCAGCTTCTCAAGTCCAACGAACGCGCCGCCACAGATAAATAAGATGTTCGTCGTGTCCACCGGGGTAAATTCCTGGTGCGGATGCTTCCGGCCGCCCTGCGGAGGAACATTGGCAACGGTGCCTTCGAGAATCTTGAGCAATGCCTGCTGGACGCCTTCGCCGCTCACGTCGCGGGTGATCGAGGGGTTCTCGTCTTTCTTGGCGATCTTGTCGATCTCATCGATATAGATAATGCCTTGCTGGGCCTTCTGGACATCGCCGTCGGCAGCTTGCAACAGCTTCAAAATAATGTTTTCCACGTCTTCGCCGACGTAACCTGCTTCGGTGAGCGTGGTGGCGTCCACAATCGCGAACGGCACATCCAGCATGCGCGAAAGGGTCTGCGCCAGAAGCGTTTTGCCGGTGCCTGTGGGGCCAATCAGAAGGATATTGGACTTGCTGAGTTCAACTTCGCCGGGTTGCTTGTTCAGGAAGATGCGCTTGTAGTGGTTGTAAACGGCGACAGCCAATTTCTTTTTGGTGCGGTCCTGGCCGATGACATAGCTGTCCAGGAACTGCTTGATCTCTGGCGGGCGAGGCAGCCGGCGCGCCGGAGCCGCGGCTTGCTCTCGTTTCTCATCTTCCAGAATCGTCTGGCAGACGCCCACACACTCGTTGCAGATGTACGCCCGGGGATAATCCGAAGGCGAACTGATGAGCTTCTCCACCTGCTCCTGCGTCTTGTGGCAGAAGGAGCAGCGAAGCGGCTCGTCTGGGGTATATTTTTTCACGTGTGTGAGGGCCTCTCCTCCGGCTCAGCTTCCGGAGACATTGGATACCATTCTAGGCCGATTTTTCCCCCGGATGAAAGAGAAAGTGTAAGCTCTGCCGTCAAATAGAAACGTTTGTGGATTTCTTGCCGCACCCGGCCTTGCCGGAAAAGCGGCGAATTTCTACCGGTGCTTGTAGATGATCTCATCGATCATCCCGTATTCCTTGGCCTGCTCTGGATTCATGATGTAATCGCGCTCCACGTCCTTCTCGATGCGCTCCACGGGCTGCCCGGAGTGCTTCGAAAGGATAGAATTGATGGTGGTGCGCATGCGCAGAATCTCTTTCGCGTGCAGGTCGATGTCCGTGGCCTGGCCGCCGAGGCCGCTCATCCACGGCTGGTGAATCAGGATGCGCGCGTTCGGCAGGGCAAAGCGCTTCTTCGGCGAACCGCCGGCGAGGAGCACCGCTGCGATGGAAGCCGCCTGGCCGACGCGGGTGGTGACCACGTCCGGCTTCACGAACTGCATCGTGTCATAAATCGCAAAGCCGGCGGTAATGGAGCCGCCCGGGGAATTGATGTACAGCTGAATGTCTTTTTCCGGGTCTTCGGCCTGGAGAAAGAGCATCTGCGCGGTGGCCAGGTTGGCGACGTGGTCGTCAATCGGCGTGCCAATAAAAATGATGTGCTCTTTCAGGAGGCGCGAGTAAATGTCGTAAGCTCGTTCGCCCCGGCTGGTCTGTTCCACCACCATGGGTACCAGAGTGGTCGCGTGATAGGTCGGTTCTTCGTAGTTTTTCATGTGAGAGATTGGGCTCGTGGGAGCGGGGTCAGAATCACTTCGCGCTTGCCGCGGCTACCGTTTTGACGCTGGCGTTCTGCGCCAGCCAGTCAATTGTCTTGTCACTTCGCAGCTTCGCTTTCATCGTATCGAGTGCCCCCTCCTTTGTCAAACGAGCGCGAAACGCCTCCGCGGATTCGCCGGAATGCCCGGCCATGTGTTCGATCTCATGGTCGAGCTCTTCGTCGGTGACCTCGATTTTTTCCTCGGTAGCGATGCGGTCGATAATGATTTCAGCTTTTACATCGCTAATAGCTCGCTCTTCCTGTTTGTGTCTAAGCGCACCCCAATCAATTTCAACCGCCCGAGGGTCGACGCCTTGCTCAGCAAGAGAGCGAACGATTTGCCGCAACAGCACATTCTTTTGGTTTTCCACTAAGCTCTCAGGTACGTTAAAGTCGTGGACCTTAACTAACTCTCTGAGCACCTTGTTCCGTATTTGGTTCTTCTTTTCGTGTTCCAGTTGGTGTTCCAAGCTCTCACGCATCTTCTTCTTTAATTCCTCTAAAGAGGTAGCATCGAAGTCCTTGGCAAATTCGTCGTTCAATTCAGGCAGCTTCTTGGTCTTGATGCCCAGAACGTCCACGGAGTAGTGGAACAGTTTGCCGGCAAGCTTCGCGTCCGGATAATCGGCGGGATAATTGACGTCGAAATCCTTGTGATCGCCTACATTCGCGCCGCGCAGGTTTTCGTTGAACGGCTCCATCGTCTCTTCGGCGCCAACGTGGCACAGCACGCTTTCCGCATTCAGGGGATCGCCGCCGCCCTCCGGCGTGCCATGCAGCTTCACTTGCACAAAGTCTTCGTTCTCGACAACTCGGCCTTCGACAGGAGTGAACGCCGCGGCACGCTGCTGCATCTCCGCCAGCGCCTTGGTGACATCCTCGTCGGTCAAATTCATTTCGGGCATTTCAATTTCAAGGTTTTTGTAATTCGCGAGAGAGAACTCCGGCAGCACATCGAACGAGGCGCGGAACTTCACCGGCTCGCCCTCCTTGAATTCCAGTTTGTCCACCTGCGGTTGCGAGACGGGCGTAAGCTTCTGTTCGGTCAGAGCCTTTTCCACCGTTTCCGGCACCAGGTTCTGCAGCACCTCGCCCTTGATGTCTTCGGCGAAGCGGCGCTTGATCAGCGAAATCGGAGCCTTGCCCGGACGAAATCCCGGAACGCGCGCCATCTTGGCAAATTCTTTGGCGACTTTTTCCGAGGCCTTGGAAACTTCTTCGGCGGGAATTTCCAGTTCCAGTTCTCTACGGCAGCTAGCGTCCGCCATTCGTCTTCTCCCTTTATTTAGGAAATCGATAGTTGAAATTGCCGGTCCGGCAGGCGGATGGTGCGGGGCCAAAAACACGCATCCGGGTTCCTTCACGCCATCCCGCGCATGCTGCGGAATTTTCTTGGAATACAGTGCGGAACCCAGCGGAAATCCTGCAAGCGACACCGAACCTTAAGTATAGGTGAGCGCGCCGCCAGGGTCAACGAATGCGGTGCTTGCGGCGGAAAATCGCGCCCGGACAGGCTCTTTCAGCAGCCCGGCCATTTGATGCACACCGGCGCGCAACCGCCATGAGAAAACCGGGTTATACGGTGAGGAAACTGGCAGCCATGGTGTAAAGCTGGCTGACGCGGCAAGAAAACAGAAACTCAATACGCTCCCTGAACATCTATATCTATGGAGCGCCGCGAGGCACAGGGCGCACGGAGGTTGACGAAGATGAACATATTCGAACGCGGGGCTTTCCGTTTGCTGGCTTCGTGGTGCAGAAAGGCTTCCGCCGTCGCGTTGGCGGTTGCGGTGCTCTTCGCCGCTGCGCCCCTCGATACCCGTGCGGCTCAGGATCAATCTCAGGATCAGGCCGCTCCCGCCCAGGCTCCGCAGGGACCGGCGTATGAAACGCAATCTCCCGAACAGTTGCAGCAACTGGTGGCACCGATCGCGCTTTATCCCGATTCGCTAGTGGCACAGATCCTCTCGGCATCCACCTTCCCCGAACAAGTCGTCGAGGCCGATCGGTGGGTGCAAAGCCATCAAGACTTGAAGGGTGATGCCCTGGCGCAAGCCGTGGATCAGGAACCGTGGGATCCGAGCGTGAAAGCTCTTGCCGCGTTTCCCTCCGTACTCGGAAACATGGATAAAAACCTTTCCTGGACCTCCTCACTAGGCGATGCCTACTACAACCAACAGCAGGATGTGGCGGACGCCATCCAGGTGATGCGCCAGAAAGCGGAACAAGCCGGTAATCTAAACTCCACGCAGCAGCAGACCGTAACCACGCAGGGCTCCACCATCGTCATTCAGCCGGCTGAGCCCGACGTTGTTTATGTGCCTGCCTATGACCCGTGGCTTGTCTACGGTCCGGGAATCGCTGCCTGGCCGGGTTGGTATCCTTATCCCGGCATCTGGTACGGAGGACCGAGTCTGTTTTTCGGCGTTGGATTCGGCGTCGGCTTCTTCGGCGGCTTCGGTTGGGGATGGCACAACTGGGGGTATGACTGGCACAACCACTATGCCATTTACAATCACGAGCGCTATTTCTCTCACAGCACCA
>DASYXF010000157.1:0-2155 GCA_035935335.1 Candidatus Acidiferrum sp. | reverse complement strand
ATGTGCCGTGGTACGACTGGGCCGTCGCGGGATCGCTCGTCGCGGCAGTCGCGATTTTTCCGCAGGTGCTTCTTTTGCTGGCGTACCACCTGTGAGCCGTGACCAAGGAGGAGCCATGAACAGACATCTCTATCTCCGGGCGTACATGGCCGGCATCGCCGTGCCGACGGCGTTTTTAGTTGTGCCGCTCGCCGTGTTCTGTATCGCGCGGTTCGCGCTGCAAGTTCCGGTCCCAATCGAGCGCACGCTGATCTTTCCCATGGCGCTCATCCCGAATATTTATGGCGCGTGGAACATCCTATACGTCGGCGCTTTGCAGAGGCACAACTGGCCGATCGGCGTCCACGGCGCGCTGCTTCCCTTCCTGCTTGCACCGCTGGGCTATCTGCTGGCGACCCATCTGGGATTCGTCACGCCGGAGCCGCACGGGATCGCGTATTTCGGCACGGTGCACTTCGCCTTCTCGCACATCGCGATGGTTTTTCCCATCGGCGTCGGCGTGTACTACCTGGTCTGGAAATATATCGTCAGCTTCCTGAACCGGGTGCTGGAGATTGGATAAAGAGAGGGTGACAGCTCAGGCGGCGGTGGCGCCGAGATTGAGGAGGCTGGAGGCCTGGGCAATCAACTGGGCGGCGAAGTCATCGCCCTTGTGCACGAAGCGATCCACGAGATTGCGCGCGGAATCGGGCACGGCGCCGTTGCCAGAGATCATCAGGAGAGGGATTTCCGGCCAGCGCCGGCGCAATTCCACGGCGAGTTCCTCGCCATTCATTTCAGGCATTTCAAAATCGAGAACGAAGAGGTCAATCCGCTCCGTCTCCGCGTACCGAAGCGCATCGCGGCCAGAAGAGACCGCAACAGCGCGGAATCCCGAGCGCCGCAATTTCCATACAAGGAATTCCTGCATGGCGGGATCGTCATCCACACACAGAATGCGGGGACTTGAGCGCGGGCCGCGCGGCGACATGAACAAGAGCCTTTCCAAAAAGGAAGCTTCCCCAATGAACCGGAGTGTGGCAGAAGAGGAGTTGGAGAGTCTGTCGCTTATTGCACACTGTGGAAAACTGGACGGATTTTGAAAATCAGAAACGGGTGCTGGGACGAACAAGGAAATCGAACAAGACCTGGAAAAGCTTCATTCGTGAAGCAGAATGTTGACCAGCGAGTTGCGGACCTGGATGCCCCCGTTGTACCGCACATAGCCAAGCTTGCGGAATTTGTTCATGAAGTGGCTGACCCGGGAGCGCGTGGTGCCGATCATGGAGGCGAGCATTTCCTGGCTGACCTTCGGCAGGACTTCCTCACTGGGCTTGCCGGCCTTTCCATACCCCGCCATGACGAGAAGGGCGCGAGCAAGGCGCTTCTCGCTGGAGTTGAACAGCTGGTCCACCAGGTCGGCTTCGACGCGGGCCTTGCGCGCGAGCAAATAGGACGTGAAGAAATCGGAGAAGACGCGATCGCGATAGAGCATCTGACCCATCCAGCGATTATCGATACGGACGACGCGGCAGTCGGTGGCCGCGCTGGCGCTATAGGTGTTGGACCTTGCGTCGGCAAGGCAACGTTCGCCAAAGAAATCCCCCGCACCAAGAAGGCCGACGACAGCCTCCCTGCCGGACTTCGAAGTGACGGAAAGCTTCACGCTGCCCTGTTCGATGTAATAAACGTACTGAGCAGGATCTCCCTGGGACAAAATGAGCTGGCGCCGGCGGAAGTGCATAATCTTTCGCCCCTTGCCATCAGTAGCCAGCAGGTTTGCCGGATCCATGCCGCCGCGGCCCCGCCTCATCCGTGATTTCTTGCCTGACACGATCAGACCATTCCCCATAAAGGATGTTTTAAGTGAAGAAATGGCCTGAGTTCTGTCCACTATTGCACACCTGGGTGATTCTTTCGTGACGATAGCGAAATCCAGTCAGTGAGCAATTTGATCCACAAATGAACTGCGGGCGGCGGCAGAGAGCAGCAGAGCCGAGATGGAAACCGCGCGGGCGAACTCAAGAGCCTGAAATCGCGACTCTGGCCTACTAAGCTGCCGGCCTGCCACACCGTTCAGCCTTCGTTCCTTACTAGTACGCCCATTCTACTACGTGAGTCAAGTAGCTCGTGCGACAGAGGAGGTGGCGGAAATCTCCGCACGGGCGCGGCGACA
>DASYXF010000156.1:0-23198 GCA_035935335.1 Candidatus Acidiferrum sp. | reverse complement strand
TCCGCGCACCAGCAAGGGCATCGCTACGTTCTCTACGGCCGTAAAATCCGGCAGCAGTTGATGCCTTTGCCAGAGAAACCCCACGGCCTGATTGCGAAATTGCGCCAGAGCCGCGTCTTCCTTCGTTTCAATCGCTTTATTCGCAAAGTATACTGTACCGCTCGTTGGAGTGTCTAGCGCACCGAGCAAGTGCAGCAACGTACTTTTTCCGGCGCCAGACGGCGCAACGATCGCAACCATCTCGCCTTCGTGCAATTGCAGGTTCGCGTCCGTCAAAATTTCCAGTTTTTTTTCGCCCGAACCGAAACTCTTCCGCAACGACCGTGATTCCAGCAGAATTTCACCCCGAAAAGCTTCTCCACCTGTAGCGGGTGAACTCATCAGAGACATACTCCGTCGGTACGCAGGCTTCGGCAAGGTTTTGCGTCACACAGCGCGCCCGGCTGCATATACATAAGATGCGGAAGAATGGCCGGAGAACACCTGTTCGAAACACCATGTGCTTGCACTGGCTTGCCCAACAGTTTTCCCATTTCCTTCCCCAAGCTATCCCTGCCGGTAGAGCGAGAAACCGTTCAAAATTGGGACATTCCTAATTGTAGGTGTTTCAATACTTTACGGTAGGCTCTGGCGACCCGAATACAACTCGGGCGTCGCGGCTGAACCAGCCTCCCAAGTATTGCCTTTTGTAGGAGCAAATCGAGCGCCATATCGTAGTACCGGTCCATTCGCTAAACCACCTCATCGACCTTACTCGAAACGCAGGATTTCCACGGGCAACAACCGCGCTGCTTCGCGCGCCGGCAACAGGGTCGCCACGAGCGCGATGCTCATGGCCACAAGCCCAATCCAGAGCCCATCCAAGAAATTAGGGTGAAACGGGACGTACGAAACCGCGTAGACCTGCGGATCGAGGGGAATCAATTGATAGGCTCCGGCAATCCAGGCGAAGGCATAGCCGGCAACCAGTCCGAGCACCGTGCCCGAGGCTCCGATCGCCATTCCTTGAAGTAAAAATATCCTGCGAATTTGCTGGCGGCGCGCACCCATCGAAAGCAGGACGGCAATGTCGCGCGCTTTGTCGGTGACGGTCATGGAAAGCACGACCAGAATGTTCAGACCGGCCACAAACGTAATGAGGCCGATGAAGATTGCGGTCACGAGCTTTTCCAGTTTAAGCGCGCGGAACAGAGCTTTGTTCTCGTCCATCCAAGTGGCGGCGGAATATCCTTGCCCGGCCGCATGCTCGGACTCCAGCGCGATCTGCGCAGCCAGTTCGGGCTTCGCCAGCCGAAATTCCAGGACGTTCACAATGTCTCCCGCGCCGGCCAGTGACTGTGCTGCCTGCAAAGAAACGAAGCACCAGTTTTCGTCGTAGTCGTAAAACCCGGATTCGAAAACGCCTGCCACACGGAAACGTCTGGTGCGGGGCATTAATCCGAAAGGGGTCAGGCGTCCCTGCGGGCTCGTCAGAGTCACGTAGTCGCCCGGCCGCAGTTGCCATTCGTCGGAAAGCTGTTTGCCCACGATTAATCCATCGATTCCATCCGCATCGGCGGAAAAATCGAGTTGGCCGGAGGTGAGTTTCTGCAACGCCTGATCGCTCTTCTTTTCAAGCGCAACGTCAACCCCCTTGGTCACCACACCCCGCGCCTGCCCGTTGAACGACAGCAGCACGGTCTCATAAATCGCGGGTGTAACCGAACGCACTCCGGGCAACTGCTGCAATTTTTCGGATAGCGCCACGTAGTTGGAGATTCCGCCGGAGCCGGGGCGGGTGAGGGAAATGTGCGCGGTCACGCCCAGCAGGCGGTCCTGCAAAGTTTCGCGGAAACCGCTGTTCATCGACAGGGCGATAACCAGAGTGGCTACGCCTGCAGCCACACCAATCACCGAAAAGAGTGTAATCAATCGAAGGATGGCCGGGCGATGCGGCGACCTGAGGTAACGCCGCGCCACAAACCATTCGAAGCTCATGGCGCGCGGTATCCTCTACGCCTTTCCGGCGGCCTGCGCCGGCGGCTCTTGGGAATTTGCTTCCGGGCGGAGGAGGGGGAATAAAATGACGTCGCGGATGGAATGGGAATCGGTCAGGAGCATAGTCAGGCGATCGATGCCGATTCCCTCTCCAGCGGTCGGCGGCATCCCGTGCGCCAGGGCTCGGACGTAATCCACGTCGAGTTGCTTGGGAACTTCGTCGCCGCCCTGGGCGATCTGCGCCAGGAAACGGCGTTCCTGCTCGGCGGGGTCGTTTAATTCGGAAAAACCGTTGGCGATCTCCATCCCGGCTACGTAGATTTCGAACCGCTCGGTCAGGCTGGGATCCTCCGGCTTCTGCTTGGAGAGCGGCGAAATCTCCGTGGGGAAATCGTAAAGGATGGTCGGCTGGACCAGCTTGTCTTCGGCAATCGTTTCGAAGAGCAAACCGGTCCACTCGCCTTCCGCGAGGTTGCCCTTCGCCGCGGCATAGGGCGCGTGATTCGTTTTCGCCCAGAGGTTGTAGCGCTCCGTGGCTCTTTGCGCACCGCCGGGAGCCGCCAGTTCCGCGAGCGTTGGCGCGGCACCGGCCCCCTGTGGCCAATACTTTACAATCGCCTCGCGCATGGTAAGGCGTTGCATGTTGCCGAAATCCAGATCCACTTCGCCGTACTTCACCTTTGACGAACCTGTAATCACCTGGGCAACTTGCGCGAAAAGCTGTTCGTTCAGGTCCATCAGGTCGCGGTAATTGCTGTAGGCCTCGTAAAACTCCAGCATAGTGAATTCCGGATTGTGCTGGGTGGAGATGCCTTCGTTGCGGAAATTCCGGTTGATCTCATAGACCCGGTCAAAACCGCCGACCGTCAACCGCTTCAGGTACAACTCCGGGGCAATCCTTAAATAGAGGTCGATGTCCAGGGTGTTGTGATGGGTGACAAACGGCCGCGCCGCCGCGCCGCCGGCGATCGGATGCATCATCGGTGTTTCCACCTCGATGTAGCCGCGCGCGTCGAAAAACTTCCGCAATTCGCGGATAATCCGGGCGCGGGTTTCAAAAATCTCGCGCGATCTCTCGGTCGCAACCAGGTCCAGATACCGCATGCGGTAGCGCAGCTCGATGTCCGCCAGGCCGTGCCACTTTTCCGGCAAAGGCAGGAGCGCTTTAGACAGGAAAAATAATTCTTCCACCCAGACGGAAAGTTCGCCGGTCTTTGTGCGGAACATGTGCCCGCGCACGCCAACGTGATCCCCCAAATCGAGCAATTGAAAAAGCTGAAACCCGCGTTCGCCAACCACATCTTTCTTCACATAAATCTGGATTCGCTTGCCGCCGCCCTGCAGATGAGCAAATCCCGCTTTGCCCATCAGGCGATAGGAAACGATTCGTCCGGCGATACGAACCTCTTTTTTCTCCGCTTCCAGTTCGGCGGCCTGCGCAGACGCGTACTCCCGCACGAGTTCCGCGGCAGTGTGGCTCCAGCGAAATTCGCGCGGAAATGCTTCAAATCCAAGAGCTTGTATCTGCTCCAGCTTCTTTTGGCGCTGCTCAAACTGGTCATGCGGCTCGAATTGCAAGGTGAAATTCCCTTTCCGAGTGTCTGCAAGAGGAGTATAAGGGCGGCTGGCCGGCTACGGCAAGGAAGGCCGCGAAATCAAAACGCGCGTTTCGTTCCCATTTTGGTACACGAAATAATATGTTATCGAATCTTAAAACTTTTGATATACTCCCCGGACCCTCATTCTCGTCCCCCGGAGGTTAACAGTGCGGTTGACTTTTACTCCCCTTCGCGCAGGCTCCGTGTCTCAAGATTGGCGCTCCCCGCTCCCCCCTCAAAAATCCCGAACATATCTCGACACTCTGCGCGGCCTTGAAACATCATATGCAATGTTCAGTGTCAATCTGGATGAAGCGATCGGGCTGCGTCGTCAGGGCCGTTTCGGCAAAGCCCACCAAGCCCTTTCGGTTACTCCGGCTCTTTGTAAAATGTTCGTTGACCCGCTGCTGACTCTTCTCCGTACAATGCTGGATCATGCCAAACATTTTCGCGTTGTTCCCAACCTCAGCCCGCTCGATCCGGACAATTTCCAGCAGGCCAAGAGCCGGCGTGCCGCCAGCTTCAACGGAATCTGCAGCCGCATCTTCCTGAGCCAGCGTTCACAATTTTTACACAAGATTTCAACGCTTGTGGAACTGGTTGAGAATCTCAACGAATCGTTCGCTCAGGCTGCGAATGAGTTGACGGACCCATCCATCGTGGAACCGGAGCGCGAGTGGGACCTGCTAGACGCCTCACACTATGATCTAAACACCTGCCTGCGGGAATCCATCGTTGTTCTTAAGTGCTTCCTGCTGGCGCTGCCGGACGATCAGGTTTTGGAGTTCAATAGCACCCTAAGCGGGGCTCCCATCCCGTCCTCTTCGCCGCTGCTGGTCCCCAAGCGGCATCTTGCCCATAGACGGATGACACTCCTCAAGGGACAATAAACCTGACTCCCTGGGGATGTCTTTACGGCCCCATGCAACCTATAGAACGCAGATACCTTCTATAGCTGCATATGTGCGCCTCGTCCGTCATCCCGGGGACAACTTTAGGAGCGACTCGGCGCATCCGTACTACTAGTGGCGCCGCAACTGGACAGTTGGCCCGTCAAAGACCAGCACAACCGGTAGCGTGGACCGAAGCAGAGGCTATCCGTCTGGCTCAGGCGGGGAATGCGGCTGCTTTTGAGTTCCTATACCACCTTCACGGCCGCAGGGTTTACGCCCTGTGCCTGAGGATGGTGGGGAATCCCGCGGATGCGGAAGACCTGATGCAGGAGGCTTTCCTTCAGCTTTTCCGCAAAATTGGCACCTTTCGCGGCGAATCGGCCTTTTCCACCTGGTTGCACCGCATGACCGTGAACGTCGTGCTGATGCGGTTGCGGAAGAAATCGCTCCCCACCGACTCGTTGGAAGAGACCCTGGAACCCGACGCCGAAAACAGCGGCCCCAAGCGGGACGTCGGCGCTCCCGATTTGCGGCTTTCCGGAGCCGTGGACCGCGTCAACCTGGAGCGCTCCATTGAACAGCTTCCTCCAGGCTACCGGACCGTGTTCGTCCTGCATGACGTTCAGGGCTACGAACACAATGAGATTGCGGAGATCATGGGATGCTCCGTGGGAAATTCGAAGTCGCAGTTGCACAAGGCGCGGACCCGCCTTCGCGAGTTGCTCCAGGAGGAACTCCGCCAGCAGGCTCGGGAAGAACGGAAGGCCGCAAAAAGTCCGACGGGTTCTTTGGATTAGGTTAGAATGAGGAAAACACTCCAGTCATCCGGTGCACAGAATTTGTGGAATAGGTTTCCAGGGACGGCGGCCCACCGCCTCGCCCTCGGGAGTTCCTTGTATGCACTGTAAAGAGTTGGAATCCGTTTTTGAAACCGAAGGGCTCGGGCAGCTTTCGAAGGATGCGCGCTTGCATCTGGCCACCTGCGGCGCTTGCCAGGGATTGGTCGCCGATCTCAACTCCATCACCGAGGCCGCGAAGTCGATTCCCGCGGAAGTAAATCCGCCGGATCGCATCTGGATTTCGCTGCGCGCGCAGTTGGAAGCCGAAGGCTTGATCAAAGAGCCTGTGGAAGTTTCCGAGAAGGCTTCCTGGTGGGAATCGTTCGCCGTGGCATGGAAGCCGCGAGCGTTCGCCACGGTCATCGCTGCCGCGCTTGTGATGGCTGCGGCTGTTTACGTGAGGCGCGTGCCGCAGGACGGTGTATCGGACGTCGCAAAAAAGCAGACGCCGGTCGAGAACGCGCGTCCGGCGCAAACTCAGGTGGCGGCGGTTCCGCCGGTTGCCACACCTCCCACAAATACCGCGCCCGCCCAGGGAGCGGCTCCTTCGAAGACGAAAGAACTTGCTCCTTCGCCTTCTGAGTCCGCCTCTTTCACGCTGAACCAGGCGGAGCTCGACGTGCCCAACATGCAGCTGGCCGGTAACTCCCAAGTAGATGCAGCGCTCCGCCAGAATTTGCGCACCTTGAACGCCTTTATCGCCGAGTGCGAACTGCGCCTGAAACAGAATCCGCAGGATGAGCTGGCGCGCGAATATCTTTATACGGCTTATCAGCAGAAAGCCGATTTACTGGCCGCAATGATGGAAAGCGGCAGGGGTGAAAACTAAAATGCAGCCTTCGACCAGGTCTTGCCAATCGCTGAGTGTGTGGGGCGCCGGACTTTTCCTCTTCGCCGCCTCCACCGCTATTGCCGCTTCCCCAGAGCACCAGGAGCGCCATTTCACGGTGCAGGGGCACCCCGTCGTCGTGTTGCAAAACGTCGTGAACGGCCGCATCGAGGTGAAGTCCTGGAAAAATTCGGAGGTCGTCGTCTCCAGCACCTCGGCCAAGGACAAGGTTGCCATCGACATGGAGCAGGTCGGGGATCGGATCGACATCGCGGCCACTTCTACCGTCGCCGCCGGCCAGCCGCATGAAGTCGAAGCCAACTTTCAACTGACGGTTCCGGAACACACTGAGCTGCAGCTGAAAACGCAGACCGGTTTGATTTACGTGGAGCAGGTTACCGGGGATATGAAGCTCGAAAGCATCGCCGGCGATGTTCATCTGAAGGAAGTTTCCGGGTACATCATTGTCAAGACCACCGGCGGATCGTTCGTCTGCACGTTGTGCTCGGGAAAGCTGGAATTCACTTCGGTCAGCGGCAGCGCGCAGCTCCTGCAGCCGTCCTTCACGAACGTGAATTTGATGACCACGTCCGGCAACATTCTTTATGACGGCGATTTTCTCCGCACCGGCATTTACACGATGAAGAGCGGCAAGGGACTCGTGGAAGTGCGTTTTTCCGGCAATGATTCTTTCGACTTGCAGGCCAAGACTTACTCCGGAACGGTGGACAATCAGGCGGCGCAGTTCATGCAGCCCGAACAGCACACCAGCCGGCATGGCAACAAATTCACGCGCTATTTGAACCGGACCGTCGGACTGGGCTTCGCAAAGGTGGAAATCTCCACTTACAGCGGGACTATCCGGATTCTGAAGCGGGACTAAGGCGCGTAACTCAGATCGGAAATCGCCCGCCGCGGACGGCGGCCGCTACAAAACCAGCCGCGACGATAAATTCTTGCAAAACGTCTTCGACCGTGCCGTTTTCACCAACCAAGAAATCTTCGGCTTTAGCTCCGCCGCCCGCCGCTGTATTCTTTACCTAGAGTTATGAAATCGATTTCGTGTTCGAGACAATCGTGAACCAGACTCTTCCATCTCGCGGACCTGTCTCGCGCATTCCCATTGTCTGTCTTGCGGGTTTCATGGGCTCCGGCAAGAGTACTGTCGGCGCGCGCCTGGCCAGCCAACTTGGCTGGCGCTTTGTGGATCTGGACGAACGCATCGAATCTTCCTCCGGCATCACCATCCCGCAATTTTTCGAGCGGCACGGTGAACCTGCGTTCCGGCAGCTTGAAGCCGATGAACTGCGCGCCGCGCTCGGCCGAGCGGTCGAACAGAAAGAACCCACCATTCTTGCTCTCGGTGGCGGCACCTACGCGCAGGCTGGTGCTCCCGAATTTTTGCGTAACGCCGGCGTACCTGTGATCTGGCTTGATGCGCGCATCGAAGTGCTGCTTTCCCGCTGCCTGACCATGACTGGCCGGCCGCTGTTCCGAGATGAAGCCAGCTTCCGCGCGCTGCACGCGCAGCGCATCGCTTCGTATCAGCTCGCGGATTTTCGTGTGGACAGCTCCGGCGATGCCGCCGTGGTGGTCGCAGAAATTCTCCGCCGCGGGATTGCCGGCGTGCCAGCCGCGGATCTGGAAGCGCATCTGGAGCTGGAAAAACCGAAGTCCTGAGGGGGCTGAATGCGAGGCGATCTTTTGCGGCGAAATTCGTTTATCGCTCTGGCGGTTGTGATGGCTCTCGCCGTCGCGGTTGGCTTCACCGCTTATGCCGCCGATAAAAAAGCGGCGCCTGGTTCGGTCTTCACAGCCGACAAGGGCAAATTCAATATTCTTCTCGACGGTGCTTCCATCGGCCGCGAGGAATTCGAAATCGAACCCTCAGGGGCCACCTGGATCGCCAAGGGTTCAACGTCCATCAAAACCCCCGACGGAAAATCTTCCAAGGTTACTGGCACTCTGACTCTGCAGCCGGATGGCGCGCCGCTCAGCTACGACTGGGCTGCGCAGACCGACAAAAACAACTCGGCGCATATCGTGTTCGTAAACGGGGTCGCCAAAACCACTCTGCAGATGCAGGGCGCCGCTCCCTACAATCAGGACAACACCTTCGGCTCGCCGCTCATCGCGGTCCTCGACAACAACCTGTATCACCAGTTCGAATTGCTCGCCCACATTTACAATTGGAACAAGAAAGGGGCTCAAGATTTTCCGGTTCTCATTCCGCAGCAACTGACTCCCGGCACCATCTCTGTCGAAGCCACCGGCACAGCCTCCGCCGCTGGAAAATCGTACGAAGGCTTGAAGGCAACCACCTCTGACATCGAAATCCTTCTGTATCTCGACTCCGCCCACAAACTTATCCGCCTGGAAGTCCCGGCATCCAAGGTCGCCGTCGTCCGCGAATAACTTTACCTGTTTGGGTTGCTGCTCGGTGGGCCGGCCAGGAAGAAAATTCAAAATCCGCACCCTCGAAAACGACGAGGATGCAGTACCCACATTCGAATTGCCGCTTCGAGGTGCGCTACCGTCGCTACATCCCTTTCGGCATCGGAGACCTGAAGACCCACCCTCGCACCCAGAGGGTGGAGCACCCGGCCGACTCATTGTTCTGGAACGGGATTCGACACTGTAGGTTCAATGGAGGGGGTAGCGCTTAGGGCAGCCTCTCTCGGCACCAAGGTCACCCGAAAATCTCCGAACTCCTCGTCGAGGAGTCCCGAATAGATGACGAATGCACCCACGGCAGCGTCAATGAGGACTTGAGATACGAAGGGCACCATTTTTCCGATTGTGCCGCCAATCGAGGCGAGAAACCCAATGGTCAACCCTAGAGCAATAGACCCGGCGAACCTGAAGATCAGCGAGTACGCAATTGTGCGCCAGATGAATGCCCACCAAACGCGAAGCGTTCGCTCCGATGTTCGAGGCAGGGGCTCGACAGCAAGAGTGGCATCGCGAGGCAGTAGAGCAACGGAGAAGTGACGGAATTTCTTCCCCAAAATACGGTAGATACCGACCACCGAGACGAGGAACATCACAGCGTATGGCAGAATCCGACTAGCCCACAGAACAAATTGGGTTGAAAGCGTTTCAGTTTCCCAAGCTCTGCGCAGAAGTAACGAAAGAACGCCGATGGTGACGAACGAGATCAGAAATGTCGGCCAGTAGTACGCCCACCAAATCCGAAGGCCGTAGTTAACATTAGGTTGAATGTAATCTTCCATGGACAGAGGTGCGCGCCGAATCGGAAGTGCATTCAATAAACCAGGTTCGCTTGGCATTGTTTTGTGCGCATTGTGCAATGCAGAAGTATCAAAGTCAAGTGACCGATACTTAACGCGGGGCTGTTGCTATCAATCTGCTCCCAAGTGCCCAGTTAGTTGGCGACCTGACAAGTTGGCTAAACTGGCCCGAGATAGGCAAGCGGCGGAGGCCGGCCAAATTTGGACGCCTCGATCGCGGAAAAACACGAACGGCGTCCCGGAGCGGGACGCCGTTCGTCTGAGCTGTGATCTTGATACTCGAACTTTATTCTTTAGCGTGCCAGCGGGCGCTGGAACACCGGCATGCCTGGCCTCCGCAGCGGATAACCCTGCGGCTGACCATGGGCTTGCGCGGGGATCAGCCCATTCGAATGGCTGGCATGACCAATGTGCCCGTGCTGCCCGTTGCCATTCGCCGGCGCGGGCTGCGGGAGCCGAGCCGGGTTACCGATAGGGCGGAGAGTGATCGGCGCAGCGTTCACGTGATCGCTGATCGCCTGCAGCCGCTTGAGGATGGACTGCCATTGTTCCCAGTCCAACTGGCGCAGGAACGGGCGCAGGCCCTGGATGAAGGGATCTTCGAGGAGCGCTTCGCCGTCCGACTCCGGAATGAAGAACCGGTTCAGACCGACGTTCAGCGCTTCGGAGATCTTCTCCAGCGTGCCGAGGCTCGGGGTCATCTGCCCGCTCTCAATGCGCGAGAGGTAGGAGCGGCTGACCTTGGACTTCGACTGCAGCTGGCTCTGGGTCATCCCACGCGACTCACGGAGCTGGCGAATCCGCTGGCCGATGTTTTCGACCGTTTCCTGATTCGCGAACTTCGGGGAGATCGCTTCGGGAGCCACTTCTTCCTGCGGGGCCTCCTGCGGAATCAGGTATTCCATCCGCTGAGGCAGGGCCCGCACGCAACGACGGCAATTGCCGGTGCGCGTGCGGTATTGCACCAGGCCGCAGGTCTTGCAGCGAATGACTTCGCGGTCCATCTCCAATGAGTTCATCGTTGCCTCTTTATCCATATGTGCGGACACCGGCACTCCTCGTTTGACTTTTGTTTTTTCCGGCGTGCGGATAGGAAGGAACGTCGGAGCGTTCTCGGGGGAAGGCAGTTACTGGCGCGAAGGGAGTGTCACTCGAGTGCGTGATTCTTGTCAATAGTATTTTTCAAAAAAATTAGACGGGAACACCCGGAATCGCCCCGGTTTACGCCGTGTTTTCGCCTGTTCGCCCGGCCGGGTTCCGGGCATTTCAACCGCCCCTTGTGCTTTCGGTTGCTTCAGACCACTAGCGGTTGGGCTTTTGTTCCCATTTCGGCCTGGTTTTCGATTCCGCACATTCTTTTTGGTTGGGCGTACTTTGAAAGAAAGGAGGGTGGTCTGGAGTGACGGTGAAAGTTGAGATCCTTCGCCCATCTTCGTCAGATGGGCTCAGGAAGACAACGAAGAGGTGGAATCGAGTATGAGGGCAATCTACGCTACAATTCCCTTTCCACAGGAGCCGCTATGCCCACGCGCGAAGACGCATGGAAGATCGTCTGCGAATTTACCCAGTCCGAAAGCCTCCGCAAACACATGCTGGCGGTCGAAACCTGTGTCCGCGCCTATGCGCGCAAGAACGGGGCCGACGAAAACACCTGGGGCCTGGCGGGGCTGCTCCACGACTTTGACTACGAGCGGTGGCCCAACGCCGACCATGCGGCGGACCGCGAGCATCCCGCGGAAGGCGCAAAGATCCTCCGGGAGCGGGGCTACTCCGACGAAATCATTCGGGCGATCCTCTCCCATGCCGAATACTCCGGCGTCCCTCGCCAGTCGGAGCTGGAGCACACGCTTTTCGCTTGCGACGAACTGGCCGGCTTCCTGGTGGCGTGCACGCTTGTTCGCCCATCGAAAAGCATCCTTGATCTCGAAGCCAGCTCGGTGAAAAAGCGCATGAAGGATAAAGCGTTCGCCCGGGGCGTTTCCCGCGAAGACGTCATCAAGGGCGCGGAAGAGCTCGGAGTCCCGCTGGAAGAGCACATCGCGTTCTGCATCGGCGCACTTCGCGAAAATGCCGATGCGCTCGGCCTCCGCGGCTCCCTCTGACAATCGAAGTTGCGTTTAAGTTGAGGTCCTTCACGCATCCTCATCGGATGCGTTCAGGATGACAAGATTTCGTATTTTGTTGGCGAACGGTCATTTGAAAACGGCCGCTACGATTGCGGCTTCCCTCCAATTGCAATTGTCCTCATGCTATACACTGTGTTACTTTCTCGACGACTTACCCGCGCCTTTCGTTCACCTGCGAACGAATAATCGATTACGCTCTTCACATCATCAAGGAGATCCAGCATGGAACCTCTCGCCACGCTCGTCACTATCTTCGGCGTAATTTTTCTGTTGCTCGTTCTCGGCGCGCTCCTCGGCTCCTTCTTCACCGTGCAGACTGCCGAGGTCGCTATCGTGCAGCGCCTTGGGAAGTTCGCTCGGGTCGCGGGGCCTGGGCTCAATTGGAAAACGCCGTTCATCGAAAATGTTGTGCGGCGCATGAGCATGAAGGTGCTGCAGTTCGACGTGCAAGTGGAAACGAAGACGCAGGACAACGTGTTCGTGCAGATTCCCGTTTCTATCCAGTACAAAGTGCTGCCGGAAGGCGTCGAGTCCGCGTTCTACAAGCTGTCAGATCCCGTGAAGCAGATCGAGTCCATGGTGTATAACGTCGTGCTCGGGCACGTGCCCAAAATGAAACTCGACGATACTTTCCTTAATCAGGCCGATATCGCCAAGGATTTGCGGGATTCGCTCGACAACTCGATGCATGAATACGGCTACACGATTGTTAAGGTGCTTATCTCCGACATTGTTCCGGACCCCAAGGTGAAGGCGGCGATGAACGACATCAACGCCGCGGCGCGCGAACGCGAAGCGACGGTTTCCCGCGCGGAGACCAACAAACTTCTGGCGGTCAAACAAGCCGAAGCGGAAGCGGAGTCGAAGCGGCTGCAAGGCGAAGGCATCGCCAATCAGAGAAAAGCGATCATCGCGGGCTTGAAAGATTCGATTGAGGATTTTTCGAAAGCGGTTGCGGGCGCTACCCCGCAAGACGTCATGCAGCTTGTGCTGGTCACCCAGTATTTCGACACGCTGAAAGATATAGCCGCGAACGACCGCACGAACACGGTGCTGGTGCCGCATTCACCAAGCACCATCAACGATCTCTTCAGCCAGTTCCGCGACTCAATGGTCACTGGCAACGCGCTCTCGACTCCGCCCGACGTGTCAGGCTCCTCGGCTAACCGCCTGAAATAACCGAACAGCGGCCACGTTCGAGTGGCCTTGCGGGTAGCTTTGCTTCATCCGTGGAAGTTTTCCTGGAATTTGTGTTTTCTGGAGTTGGACAAGCTGGGAAAGGCGCCCGCCGCGGACGGCGGCCGCTACAAAGGCCAACCCAAGAGGACAGCAAGGAATGGGTGTGGCGCTTGCGCGGCTCAAGCGGGAGCAGAGCGCTCACTTAGCTGCTGCTGCTGCCTTGATAAACTTGGCGGTCAAATCGGGAGCGGTAACTGGCAGCATGTGGCCGCCAGGCATTAGTTCGAGGCTGATCAGGGAGCTCTTCGTCTTCATGGCTTCCCCGTGCACCTGATGGTCAAGCACCTCGTCGTTGGTGCCATACAAAATGTAGACGGGCACCTCTAGCGATGCGTAGCGACCGGCCATGGACCACAAATCAAGATTGACGGCTCGCATGTCGGATGAAGTGTTGTAGAAACTCTTCGGGCGCAATCCCAGAATTCCGCCGCCGCGGATTGGGAAATCCGCTGGTGCCGGGTCCGGGCTGAAGATTGCGTCGAGAATGGCTTTCCCGCGGCGAATGCCGATGGGTGTCGCTACGGTCCAGGCCACCAGCCAACGTAAGAAGTTTGATTTGATATCCAGCGCGCGGAAAGGAGCCGGCACTTGTTTCGGAACGTGCGTCAGCGGCGCGACCAGAGCCAATGCTTTCACCGCTTCCGGATGATCGAGCGCAACACCGAGAGCGATTGCGCCGCCGAGCGAGTGACCCACCAGGAGCGGCCGCTCCAGTCCTAACTTGCGGACGAACTCCGCCACGATCGCTGCCTGTTCGGTAATTCGTCCTGTTGCACCCTGAGCGCGCTGAGAATAACCCGAACCGGGGCGATCCATCAGGATCACGCGAAACTCATCGGTCAGCCGGTCGAGGAGCGCGTAGGTGAAATTGCCCATCTGCCCGCCGAGACCGTGAAGGATCACGATTGGCGGCCCTGAGCCTTTGTCGAGGTAATGAATCCGCGCGCCCGAGGCTTCGATGAATTGCCCGCGCGGCGGCAATGCGTGCTCGACCCGCCGCGCGGTGATAGCGGTGAAAATCACCAGTCCACCCACACCAGCGGTTACAAGCACGATTCCAGCAATGAGTAGAGCCATCATTGCGGGCGTTGAATCCGTTTTTTGAACTCCATCGTACCGTCGTCCACGCTGGCAAAACGGAACTCCAGCATGTCGAGCGCGTAGTTTTGATGCAGCCGCCAGGGCCGCTTCGATCCTTGTTTGGGAAGGACGTCCTTCGCCCGCTGGATGTAGCCGGAACTGAAATCGATCGCCGGTTGCTCCGCGATGGAATCGTCCTGCTTGCGCGGGGTGCAGCGCGCATACCCGCCGGCGTCCATGTGTTTCAGCAGGCGGCAGACGTACTCGGCCGTCAAATCGGATTTGAGAGTCCACGAAGCGTTGGTGTAGCCGAACGAGGAGGCCAGGTTCGGGACGTCGCTGTACATCATTCCTTTGTAGGTCAGCGCGCGCGACAGAGCTACCGGCGCCCCGTCTACCCAGACTTCCATCCCGCCCATCAGTTGGACCTTCAGTCCGGTTGCGGTGACGATAATGTCGGCTTCCAGTTCTTCGCCCGAGCGCAACAGCAAGCCTTTTTCTGTAAAGCTCTCGATCTCGTCGGTGACCACCGAGGCCTTACCGCTCTTGATGGCGCGAAACAGATCGGCGTCGGGAATGAAGCACAGCCGCTGGTCCCACGGGTTGTAGTGCGGCGTGAAATGCTTGGCGACGTCATAACCGGGGCCAAGGGCTTTCTGCGCCATACCCAGCAGCCACTTCTTAATTTTTTCCGGCTTGCTGCGGGACTGGTTGAAGAGGTACATCGCTATCAGCACGTTTTTCCAGCGCACAATCGTGTAGGCCAGCCGCGCCGGCACTTTGCCCCGCAACCAGTTGGCAACGGCATCCTGAGAGGGTAGCGCCAGGATGTAGGACGGCGACCTCTGCAGCATCACGACTTGCGCGGCAGTTTCCGCCATGGCGGGCACGAGCGTTACCGAGGTTGCGCCGCTTCCGATCACGACCACGCGTTTGTTTCTGTAGTCGAGATTTTCCGGCCATTTCTGAGGGTGCACGATCTGCCCGCGGAATTTCTCCATCCCCGGCCAGCCCGGGATGTAGCCGCCGGCGTAGTCGTAGTAGCCACTGCACATGTAGAGAAAGTTGCAGGTGAAACGCGCTGCCGATCCGTCCGCTTTTGCCACTTCTACCGTCCAATGCTCGTCGGCCGACGACCATCGCGCCGCCTTGGCTTGATGTCCGTAGCGAATCTTGCGGTCGATCCCGGACTCCTGCGCCGTTTCGCGTATATAACGAAGAATCGATGGGCCGTCCGCAATCGCTTTCGCCCCTTTCCAGGGGCGAAACCGGTAACCGAGCGTGTACATGTCGGAATCCGAGCGCACTCCGGGATAGCGGAACAGGTCCCAGGTTCCCCCGATCGCGTTCCGGCCTTCCAGAATCAGATAATTTTTCCGGGGGCATTCCGTTTGCAGGTGGTAAGCCGCGCCAATTCCCGAAAGCCCCGCGCCCACAATCAGCACATCGAAGTGCTCAACCCCTCGAGCATCACTCGCACCGAGCGGAGCGCCCTCCGCCGTCACTGCCTGATCCGCCATCCGCGCCGCCTCCGCCTCGAACTACTTTTTCCACCGAACTCCGCACCCGGACTCTCGAAGTTTACTCAGCCGTGCGGGACAATACCAGTCTTCAGACTCCCAGTTCTCCCCGTCCACACTTTAATTCTGCAATCGTAGTCCGAATTCATGCGGCCACGCGACCGTTCTTGCTGCTCGTTCACGTCCGGTAATGATGCACATACTTTCCCTTGTACTTAAGTTCGGTACCGTGCAATTCTCTATCCGGCTAAAGATAACAACCAAAGGTGGGCCCTATGAGAAGAATCGTCCGACTGACGCTGGCAGCAGTGTGCATGTTTGCTGCTGCCACCACGTTTGCACAAACACAAAAAGCGTTGACCAACGCCGACGTGGTCACGATGACGAAGAACGGGTTCGCGCCCGCCCTGATCGTGAAAGCGATTCAATCAGGGGGTACGGATTTTGACGTCTCCGCCCAGGCGCTGATCGATTTGAAAAATGCCGGAGTAGACCAGTCGGTGATGGAAGCGATGCTCTCGGCGCAGGGGAATAAACCCTCAGCGGCCATCGAGGCGGCGCACGGGGCCGCGGCTCCCATGGATGGCGGGGCCGTCGACCCGTCGAAACCCGCATGCACGGCGAACGGCGGATGTCTTGTGCGTGACAGCACGCCGGTAGCGCTGAAATTTGCGGCGGACTTGAGTTCCAAAACTGCCCACGAAGGCGATCCGGTGGAATTCCTGCTCGACGAGGACATGAAGGTGGGAGAAACGGTGGTGGTGGCAAAAGGTGCGCACGCCGTCGCGACCGTCTCCGCGGCAAAAAAAGCCGGCATGATGGGCAAACCGGGCGAGCTAAGCGTTCAGCTGCAATATCTGGTTGTCGGCAGCAATCACGTTCACCTGCGCGGGACGAAGGGCCGCGAAGGAGAAAGCAAAACCGGTGCCACTGTTGCTCTGACCGTGATTTTCGGGCCGATCGGCCTGATCAAGCACGGCAAAAACGTCGAAATCCCCGCCGGCACTGCCCTGACCGCGTACGTGGATCAGGACATCTGGCTCCCGCCAGTGAAGTGAGGGTTGAATTAGGAGAGTTCTCTCCGGCGGTTCGATGGTGTAAACAATCGGGCAGGCTCTTTCTGAGAGCCACGGGCAATTTTACCGAAATCAACACGCACCATCGCAAAAAGCGCGAAAAATGAGAGACCCGGCCAATCTTCTCCTCGTCGGCAAAGGGCGGAAGGATGCGGGTGTATAATCCCGTCGCTTTCAAATCGCGAAGGCAAGCCCTGCCGGAGCTGCATGGCGGAAAAAGGGGTGCGGGTTATGAAACAAAATTCATTACCGAGGATACTTTTTTCCGCATTGATCGCTTTCAGCGTTTCATCATCGGCGCCTGCGCAAACGCAGACCGACGAAAAAGCCCCGCAATATTTTCTGATTCTGCTGAAGCGCCCTGCCAACGCTCCACAACTGAGCAAAGAGGCGGGCGAGAAGTTGCAGGAAGAGCACATGGCCAATATCCGCGAGATGGCGGCCGAGCACAAATTGCTGGTTGCAGGTCCGTTTATGGACGACACCACTCTCCGCGGTATTTTTGTGCTGCAGGCGGAATCCGCGGCGCAGGCACAAGCGTGGGCGGACAGTGATCCGGCGGTCAAGGCTGGGCGGCTCTCGTCGGAATTGCACGGACCCTGGCAGATCAACGCGATCGACATTCACGCCCCGGCTGAGCCGCCCGGAATGGAGCAGTACACGCTGGTGCTGATGAAGACCGGTGAACATTGGAACCCCGACGCCCCAGAGTTTATGGAAGTGATCAAGCGGCACCACGCTTTCATGCGACAGATGAGCGAAGAGGGAAATATCGCGCTTGCCGGTCCGTTTCCGCTGAGCGAGGCAGGTGAGCTGCGCGGCGTGGTGATTTATCGTGTGGGCCAGGCGCAGACCGCGAAGTTGGCGGAGGAAGATCCTGTGGTGAAGGCCGGCATTCTGAAACCCGAACTCCATCCGTGGGCCACCGGCAAGGGCGTGCTGGCGGCGGGCCAGGCGTTGCAAGCTACGAGTTCCTTGCCACCGAAGCGAATTGCGGTTGGAGGAAACGTCCAAGCCGCGAGGCTAATTAATCAGGTTTCGCCAGTGTATCCGGAAGAGGCCAGGAAGGAAAAAATATCGGGCACCGTGAAACTGCATGTAGTCGTCGCAAGAGACGGCAAGATACAGGAGATTCAGGTGGTCAGCGGCCATCCATTGCTGGTGCAGGCCGCAATTGACGCCGTCAAGCAGTGGCAATACCAGCCAACACTTTTGAATGGCCAGCCGGTGGAAGTAGACACAAAGATCGACGTTATTTTTCCCCACTAAGTCTTTCGAAATGGCGGCCAGCGGGCTACTCGTCGTCGGAGGAGCCGCCGAGGCCGGTGCGCATGAGGAGGCGGCGGAGGGCCTGTTCGCCAGCGGCGCCGCGTTGGGTGCCGGCGATGGCGCCGTCGCGGTCGATCAAGACATAGATAGGATAGACGGTAGCCTGGTACATCGCGGCGAGGTTGGTGTCTTCCATCAGGACGATGGGAACGCCGCGCGGGTGGGCTTCCAGATAGCGCTTCACGGTTTTCTTGGATTCGCCCACGTCGATCGCCAGAACGATTAACCCTTTGCCGGCAAATTCCTTGGCGATCTGGTCCACGTATGGAGCTTCGTGATCGCAGAAGCCGCACCAGGTGGCCCAGAACTCCAAGAGGACGACTTTCCCTTTGATCGATTCGTTGGTGAATTTTTCGCCGCCGGTGGTGGTGGCGTGGAAGCGCGGCGCGGGCTCGCGCGCCGTGTTAGCGGAGAGAAGGCTCGAAGCAAGAATAAGCGTGGCGAAAAGAAGCGGCACGCTCGAGGGCAGGGTTCGGGTGCGCATGCCGGGAATGTATCACAGATTTAAACCAATTTGATTACGTAGCCGACTGGATACTGCAACAGAGTATTTTTGCCGGAGGGAACGACTGAAAAGCGGGTCCGCCCTCTGCGGAGAGGCGTGTGGCTACGGCTGGGCCAGAGGGAAGAAGGCGGCGTAAAGCCGCCCCTACATGAAGCAGGAAGCGCCCGGTATCGAATGATGCTCGGGCGCTTTGCGGCTGCTACGGAGATTCGTTAGGCGGATTGGGTTACGCAGACTTGGCGCGTTTTTGCGCGGCCTGGGCCATTTGGGCCTGGATGGCCTTCATTCGCTCGCGCATCTCGGCGACACGCTTGCGACCGTCTGGCGTGGCATCGATGAGCTTCTCGAAGCTGGAAGCGAATTGCGGCCCATAGGCGGCGCGGATTTCACCGAGAAGCGGCTCGACCTTGGAGAAGACGCCGATGTGCTCGCCGTTGCTGTCGGAGAAAAGCTCCAGGCTGACGGCGCCGTTCTTGACGAGAGCGGCAGCCATCTCCCAGTAGCTGAGGACCATGCGGAGATAGGCGCCATTCTCACCAAACATCGCGGCGTTGAAGTCCGCGAAGGATTGAGGATTGAAGTCGCGAAAATACCAGTCGCGGGCGTTGCGCATCTTCTCTTCGCGGCGGAGTTCGTACAGTTTGAGGATGAGTCCTGCTTCATCTTGTTTCGACATGAGAGAAAGCTCCTTTTTGATTTTTGAGAATCGATCGTTGTTGCATCCACCAGATCTGGCTTGAAAGCCAGCGCTACATGGAAGAAGGAAGAAAGGGGTTAGTGGTTTTCTTTGTGGCAGCAGCCGGCGTCGGCCTTGGCCGCTGCGGGGCAAGCTAATGCTTGCGGCCCGATTCGGCGCGTTGCACTACTCGTTCGTGGATGTATTTCCAGCCGTCTTTCACGTTGCGGTCGGATTCGACGAGCAGCCCAAATCCGCTGTGGTGGAACTTGATCAGTGTGCCGCCGGGCACTTCGCTCAGGCGGTATTGAAGATTATTGGCAACAGGATGCGACATGAAGAGCGGGCCGCAGATTTCGAGCAGCGTCGGCTTCTTGATGGCCTGCACCGTGCCCCAGTAATGGCCGTTGCCGTCGCCCAGATCGCGGAACCAGCGGCCGCCGGGCCACGCTTCGATCACCATGGGCATGGGCTTGCCTTCGCCCACTTCGTTGTAGGGGCCGAGTTGTTCGAGGAGCGCGGCAAAGGTTGATTCGAGCGAGGCGCGGACGTGAATTTCCTGACTAACGTTCAAGGTCAAATTGTCCAACATGCTTGGTGCGGGTGAGCTCATGTTCTTCTCCTTTGATAGCAATACATAGGGAAAACTATTTGGGCTTCTCGCTGGCCTCGGCGCGTTCTTTCACGCGCGCGAGTTGATGCGCCCAGTAGCGCTCGAACGTGCCGGTCCATTCATGAAGGGGCCTGATGGCAGCGGCGTTGGTACGGTAGAACATTTGGCGGCCCTCCCGCCGCACATCCACCAGGCCGACTTCGAGGAGCACGCGAAGGTGCTTGGAGACGGAAGGCTGAGGCAGATGGAGTGTGGTGACGATGTCATTTACCGGGCGCTCTTGCGCCACCAGGAACGAGAGAATGTCGCGGCGGCGGGGTTCGGCCACGGCGTTGAAGGCGTCGGAGGTGGTGGAGGCGCGAGGCATAGTCTTATTATATGCCCATATAGGAATATGTCAAGCACTATATTTTGGCTTCCCGGATGGGGCCCTCCCGGCCAATAGACGGCACCACTATGCGGCAGAATTTTGCAGGGGCTGTTAAAATGGATGGATATGCTGAACCAGATTGCGGGATTTGATGCCAACGCTCTGCGGCATCCGAGGAAGAAGACGTATGGCGTGAGAGTGGGCAACATCACGGTCGGCGGAGGCGCGCCGATTGTGGTGCAGTCCATGACCAACACGGACACGGCGGACGTGGAGACGACGCTGCAGCAGACGCTGGAGTTGGCCGAGGCAGGAAGCGAAATTGTGCGCTGGACGGTGAACGTGCCGGAAGCGGCGGCGGCCGTGCCGGTGATCAAGAAGCGGCTGCTGGACGCGGGCTGCAACGTGCCGATCATCGGTGATTTTCACTACAACGGACACGTGCTGCTGACGAAGTATCCGGAATGCGCGGCGGCGCTGGACAAGTACAGGATTAATCCGGGGAACGTGGGCGCGGGGCAGCGGCGCGACGAACAGTTTTCGACGATCTGCAAAGTGGCCGTGGACCACGGGAAGCCTGTGCGCATCGGCGTGAATGGCGGCTCGCTGAATCAAGAGCTGGTGATGCACAAGATGCAGGAAAACACGGACCAGAACCTGGGGAAAGAAAGTGAAGAGATTATCAACGACTGCATGGTGCTTTCGGCGCTGCAGTCCACGGAATTGGCGCTGGAGAGCGGGCTGCGTAACGACCAGATTATTATTTCGTGCAAGACTTCGCGGCCGCGGGATTTGATTACCGTGTATCGCGATTTGTCGTCGAAGACGCAGCAGCCGCTGCATTTGGGATTGACCGAAGCGGGAATGGGGATGAAAGGGCTGGTGTGGTCGTCAGCTTCGCTGGGCGTGCTGCTGGCGGATGGGATTGGGGACACGATCCGGATTTCGCTGACGCCGAAACCGGGCGGAGACCGGCGCGAGGAAGTGTACGCGTGCTGCGAACTGCTGCAGGCGTTGGGGCTGCGGTCGTTTTCGCCGAGCGTGACGGCGTGCCCAGGGTGCGGGCGGACGACGAGCACAACGTTTCAGGAATTGGCCGAGCGGACGCAGGACTATATTCGCGAGATGATGCCGACGTGGAAGACGCAGTATGACGGCGTGGAAACGATGACGCTGGCGGTGATGGGCTGCATCGTGAACGGCCCGGGCGAATCGAAGGCTGCGAATATCGGCATCAGTTTGCCGGGAACAGGCGAGGCGCCGCGCTGTCCGGTGTATATTGACGGGCAAAAGGCGATGACGCTGGAAGGCACTTACGACGAGCTGGCGGCGGCTTTTAAGAAGCTGCTCGACGATTACGTCAGTACGAAGTATCCGCGAAAGGCGGCGGAAGTGGCTGGGCGGTAGGTAGGCCTGCGCCCTTTAGCAGGATGTATCGTAGAATCGTGAAAGGTTTTAACCATGCCGGACATGACGATTACGATCCCTCTCGACGCGCAAACGGCGCGAGCCTACAGTTCCGCTTCCCCCGAAGAGAAAAAGAAGATGGAGGCTTTGGTGGGCCTGTGGCTTCGGGCTCTCGCCGCAGGTCGGTATCCGTCGCTCCAGAAAGTGCTCGATGAGATTGGGCAGAAGGCCGAAGCCCGGGGACTTACACCGGAGATTCTGGAATCCCTGCTGAAGGACGCATAGTTGCGATTTGTGTTTGATACGAACGTCCTGGTCAGCGCTTTGCTGCTGCCAAATTCCAAACCCCGCCAAGCTCTTGATCTCGCAATGAAGCAAGGAAAATTGCTGCTGTCCTTTACGGCGCTCGCGGAGCTTTGCGAGGTTCTGAGCCGAAAGCGGTTCCGTCGGTATGTCGATGAAGAAGACATCCGAACATTCGTTGCAGCCTTGACGCGCGAAGCCGAATGGGTCGATGTCGATATGCAGATTACGGCTTGCCGGGATCCCAAAGACGATAAGTTCCTGGAGCTTGCAGTAAGCGGCAAGGCCACCCATGTTGTAAGCGGAGACTCGGACCTTCTCGCACTCAATCCCTTTCAAGGAATTATCATCGTGACCCCGCATGCGCTTTTGACGAAGTAGCAGGCGAGCCGGCCGTTCGGAAGGTCCGTGTTAGAATTTTCGTTTACGAAGCAGAGCAAGCCGTTCCCAGAAGGGCAGTCATGAAGATCAGCCGGGAAGATGTGTTGCGGGTGGCGGAGTTGGCGTATCTCGATTTGAGCGAGGCGGAGCTGGAGACTTACCGCGCGCAGGTTGATGAAATTCTGGAATACATCGGGAAGCTGAACGAGCTGGATACGGCCGACGTGGAGCCGATGGCACAGGTGTTGGCAGACGACCAGACGGCGGACGCGACGTTGCGCGAGGACGTTGTGGTGCCGTGCGCGGTGGCGGGGGACATTTTGAAGCAGGCACCGGATCCGGAGGCGCCGTATTTTCGGGTACCGAAGGTGATTGAGCGGTAGCAGCAGATCCCTCGACTGCGCGGCCCGACGCGCCAAACAACGGCGCGAAGGAAAAATCGGGCCGCTTCGCTCGGGATGACATGTAGGGACGGTGATAGGTGACGACAAGTTGGACGATTGAGGATGTGAAGGCAGCGATTGCGGCGAAGAAAGTGTCCGCGCGGGAGCTGGCGGCGGAACACTTTAAGAGGATTGCTGCGCGCAATGGGGAGTTGAATGCGTACCTGACGCTGAGCGAAGAGCGGGCTTTCGCGCAGGCGGACAGGATTGATGCGGCGGTGGCGTCGGGCAAGGCGCTGCCGGCGCTGGCGGGTGTGCCTATCGCGGTGAAGGATGTGATCAGCACGCGGGGGGTGCGGACGACCTGCGGCTCGAAGATTCTGCAGAATTACATTCCACCCTATGACGCTACAGCCGTGAGCCGGTTGGAAGCGGCGGGCGCGGTGATTCTGGGTAAGACGAATTGCGACGAGTTCGCGATGGGCAGCTCCAACGAGAATTCGGCGTATGGGCCGGTGCAGAATCCGGCGGCGCCGGGAACTGTGCCGGGCGGGTCGAGTGGCGGGTCGGCGGCAGTAGTGGCCGCGGATTTGGCGGTGGCTTCGCTGGGAACGGATACGGGTGGATCGATCCGGCAGCCGGGGGCTTTTTGCGGGATACCCGCGATGATGGGGAGTTACGGGCGAGTTTCGCGGTATGGATTGATCGCGTTCGCGTCTTCGCTGGACCGGATTGGTCCGTTTGCGCGGAATGTGGCGGACGTTGCGGCCGTGCTGAAAGTGATGGCGGGGCGCGACCCGAAC
>DASYXF010000155.1:0-28813 GCA_035935335.1 Candidatus Acidiferrum sp. | reverse complement strand
GCATTGCCGTTTACGGCAGGCAGTAAGCGTAGAAAAACAGTTTGGCCGCCGTGTCGGAACGCGAGTGAGGTCAACCTCAACTCGCGTTCATCCCCACGGGTGTAGAATAAGAGAGGTAAGGAGTTTTCGCTTGGCGGGATTACGATGCTGTCTCTTCTGACACCGCGTCCGCGCCGCCTGACCCGTGTCTCTATCGCCCTGGACAATCGTCTCTTTACTCGTCCGCCTCCCGTTGTTTAGCCGCATAGGTTCGGGTTGAAAAATATGTTTCGATTTGATCCCTTCAATGCATCGAATTGACATAGAGATTCACAATGGGGAAACTGCCTGAAGTGGAATAAGAGGCAGGCTTAGTGCAGTGCAAGGAGGAAGTGATGAGCTTCATTCAACAAAGATTTTTTCGGAGTCATTTGGGCCCCGTGACGATCGCCTTTGCGGCTGCTGTGGCCATTACGTCCGCGCCCCGCGTCTCCGCAAACAACAAGCCCACCGAAGTCCCTGCAAAAGTAATCGCCCACTTGACCCTGAAAGAGGCTCCCGGTAGCGAAATGCTTTTGCAAAGCAAGGGCGACAAGCAATATTTATACATCCAGAAGGCCTCCAAGCAGGGCTTCACGGTAATCGACGTCACCAAACCCGTGCTCCCCACGCTCGTGAATCATGGCGCCCAGTCGAGCGACTCCACCGCCGGCAAACTCGAAATCGTGGGTCCCGATGTCGGCCTTGCCGAGGTTCCCGACAAGAATGCCAAAGGAGTCCTGCGGAATTCAGACAGCCCCACCGAGACCGTGAAGATCCTCGATCTCAGCGATCCGGCACACCCCAAGGTTCTTCAGACGTTCACCGGCGTAACCAGCATCCTTCAGGATTCCAGTCGTGGCCTGATCTATCTGGCTAACAACGACGGCCTTTGGATCCTCAACCATGCCAGGCCGGGAATCACCCCTGCCAAGAAAAAACGCGCCTGTGGATCCGAGGACGCTATTGCTTCCATGCCGCCGGATTGCGAATAAGCTTTCCGTGGAATCTATGGCAAGAAGGTGACCTGATTATTCGTATTGGACGCTGCTTCTGGCCGTGCGTGAAGGAATGAATTCCTTCTGTGGCCGGGAGCAGCAAACTGATTCACTCGCCTGCTATTTCACCCGCGTTTCCTGGTAGTGCAGCGATTTCCATTGTCCCTCGCGCTTCACCCAGATTTCTCCCACCAGAACTTTTTCAAAGGGAACCGCCGACTTCGGCGGAAACTTGATAAACACCTCGTAGCGCACAAATGCCGCGTCCGGGCACAACGGCGTCACTTTCAGGAACGAAAGCGCGAAGTCGGCGACGGAACTCTGTTGCAGTTCGCTCAGGGCCTTCCACTTGTAGCGCTCTCCCTGGGCGTCGGCCTCTACGCCGACGTACTCTTCCGCCAGCAACTGATCATAGGCTTTTTGATCCTTGGCCTTGATCGCCTGCCATTCCGCCTTGATTTTCCCCTCCAGCAGATTCGTAAGTTCCTGCATGGCGGTGGTCTTCTCGTCCGGTTTGTGAGCCGCCTCAGGTTTCTGACCAAACGCAAAGCCCCCCATCAGCAGTCCTGCGCAGGCCCAGGCAAAATGTTTCCCCATCGCGCGTATCCCTCCATCTAAGTTGCTTTCGAACCAGGCCGTCGCCTTGTCCGTTCTCGTGCCCGCCGAATCCCTACAATCCTCTCGTCAGCAAAACCCCGCGCATCTTAACGGCTGGACCCCGCGGCCGTCAAAGCTGCGGTTAACCATTAAGTGCTCCAAGCAATCCTCGATATTGCGGACATTCAAATGGGGGAGCAATATCCTTTAAAGCCCATTTCCCACAAGGAGTCAAACTTTTATGGCACCATCTTCGCCCAAGATGGCCGTTTGGCCTGTTATCGTTTTGTTTTTGCTCTGCTCTGCGGCCTCTTATTCTCAAAACATCATCGCCCTTGTGGGGAGCGGCTCGAATCTTCCCACACCGCTTTACTCCCATTGGGTCGACGAATACAACAAGCTCAATTCAACCGTACAGGTTCGCTATCTCAGCACCGGCACGGTGAAGGGAATTGAGGATATTTCCCGCGGCGTCGGTGATTTCGCCGCAGGCGAAGTCCCCATGAGCGACGAACAGTTGAAATCGGCCAAAATTCCGATCCTGCATATTCCCACGGTCCTCGTCGCCATCGTCCCGATTTATCACGTTCCCGGCGTGAAGGGGAATCTTCGCTTCTCGGGACCCGTTCTCGCCGAAATCTTCCTCGGTCTGATCAAATCCTGGGACGATGCGCAGCTCAAGGAACTCAATCCCGGCCAGGCCCTTCCCCATTTGGATATCGCCGTCGTCCACCGTACGGATGGCAAAGGCTCCAATTACATATTTTCCGATTATCTTTCCAAGACCAGCGCCAAGTGGCGCAGTCAGATTGGCAAAACTCCCTCTCCCGCCTGGCCTGTCGGCGTCAGCGCCAATCGCGGCGAGGACATGATGGAGAAAGTGAAAGGCACTTCCGGCTCCATCGGCTATATCGAGATGGGATTCACGATCGGTGATACCTCCGTTGGCGTTGGCCACGTCGAAAATGGCTCTGGGAAGTTTGTTGGGGCCACACAGTCAACCATCGCCGCTGCTTTCCACTCCGCCGAAAAATCCATCCCCGCGGATTTTCGCGCTTCTCTAACCAATGGCCAGGGCAACGAGGCGTATCCGATTGTGAGCTTCACTTGGCTCTATGTGCCGGAAAAATCGGCGGATCAGGAACGCTCTCGGGCTTTAGCTAATTTCCTCGAATGGGCTCTGAGCATCGGCCAGCAAACCGCCGAGCAGCACGGATACACCCCGTTGCCGGCCTCGCTTGCCCCCAAAGTTCTCGCAAAGGTACATAATATTCGTTGAACGCTTCATCGCGTTGCGCGACCTCACGCCTGGGTCCGCCTGGGGCCATTGGGAAGGACGATTCCTGCCTCTTGTCATTGCCTCTCCCGCGGAGGAAACTGATTCCCAGACTCGCTCTCGCGCAAGCGAGCCGCCCCTGAGATTCTCTCCGGGAGAGTTGATCATGACGTTGTTCGGCTTTCGACAAGCCGCTCTATCCCTCTTCTTCCTGGCATCCCTTCTTCTTCCGTTGCCCTTCACGCCGCCTGTCCTTGCGCAATCGCCCGGCCACGGAGATGAGAAGCCTCCAGCGTCCTGGAATCTCCGGATTCCCGTGGGCACAATTCTTCCCGCCAGGCTCAACCACGGTCTGTCCACTAAGAACGCGCAGCCCGGCCAAGTTGTGACGGCCCGCATCATGCAGGAAGTGCCGCTGCCCAATAACGAGAAAATCCCCGAGGGCGCGAAAGTTCTCGGCACGATCGTGACCGTGGAACGGCCGACGAACACCTCAGGCGGAAAAATCTCCGTTCGATTCGATAACCTGGAAATCCGTCAGCGGAAAATTCCCATTGTTGTCAGTTTGCGCGCGCTCGCCGGCTTTATGGAAATCCAGTCAGCCCAAACCCCTGAATTCACCACGGGTTTCGGCACGCCCTATGCCTGGGCCAACACCCGCCAGATTGGCGGCGACGAAGTGTATGGCCTCGGCGGCCCAGTCACGAACCAAAGGGACGAAAAGGTAGGAAAAGGAGTTTACGGCGGCGTTCTGGTTCATGTTCGCGCCCAGCCGGAATCCCTGTGCCGCGGAGCGCTCGATTCGGAAGATCGCCTTCAGGCGCTTTGGGTTTTTTCCTCTGATGCCTGCGGCGTGTACGGAATCCAGGGCGTGAAAATCGCCCATGCCGGCCGCACCGAGCCCGTAGGAGAAATCACTTTGGTTGCCGACCACCGGCATTTGCTGGTGCGCGGCGCCAGCGGGCTGATGCTCCGCACAGTCCGGTAAAATCCTGCCGCGCCGGAACGAGATCCGCAACTTTTTGGCCAGCTGGAACATCTATTCGAGGCGGGGATTATGCTCTGTTACGCGCGAGCCTAATTAGGGAAGTTCAAACGGTTTTGCAGCGCGATAAAACGGGGATTCTTGCGCAACGGATCGAGTTCCGGCTCCACTTTCAGGAATACCAGTCCGTTCGAGTGATCCGCGTAAGCCTGCTCCAGCCAGTTTATCGCCACTTCGTTTTTTCCCAATCCTAAATAAACGATGGCCACGTAATACGGCGACACGTACTGCTTTTTCGAGAGCGCCTCCAACTGCCCCAACAACTTGTTTGCAGCGGCATGATTTCCAGACAGCGCCTCCGCATGCGCCAGTGCGGAGATCGTCAGTGGACTGGAATGCGACAACTCCAGGGCCTTCTGCAACTCCTCAATCGCGGGGCCAAACTGACCCTTCTGCTCGTACGCCTGACCGAGATTAAGGTGCGCCCATTCGGAAGAGGGATCCATCTCCAGTGTTTCGCGAAGCTGCGCGATCGAGCGATCGTATTCTCTCGCCAGATACAGCCGCCAGCCGAGACTCGTATTGATGCTGATCGAGAGCGGTTCCAGTTCCCGCGCCTTCTTGATCTGTTCGAAGCTGTCGTCAAATTTTCCCATTGCACTCAAATACAAAGAGTATCGTTGGTACGCCGTGGAGTAGCTCGGGTCAAGCTGAATGGCCTTCTTGAACCCCTCCGCTGCGCCGGCCCAGTCCCAGTCATAATTGAATTTCGCCGTGGCCAGCGACGTTTCCGCCGCCGCAAGCGAAGGATCGATCTCCAGCGCGCGAATCGCCGCGGCCTTGGCCTTCGGCGCCGCCTCCGACGCGGGCAATCTCCCATAGATCGTCGCGCCGATAATTCCGTAGCAGTCGGCAAGCCCCGCATACGCCAGCGCATATTGCGGATCACGCCGCGTCGCCTCTTCGAAATATCCGATCGCCTTTTCGAATCCGTCGCCCGACCGCTTGTTCCAGTAATACCGCCCCTTCAGGTAATCTTCGTAGGCCTCCGGGCTCACCGACGGCTTCTGCGCCAATCGCTCCTTGTCTTCCTTGGTCAGGTTGATCCGGATCTGGTCCACGATCGCCGAAGAAACCCGGTTTTGCAGCGCCAGCACGTCGCCGATCGGACTCTCGTACGTGTCCGCCCACAAATGCTGGTCCGTCGAAACCTGCACCAACTCCGCCGTAATCCGCACGCTGCTCCCCACGCGCATCACGGTTCCTTCCACCACCGCGTCCACGTTCAACTCGCTCGCGATCTGCGGCAGCGGCTTGTGCGTTCCTTTATAGGCCATCGCCGTCGACCGCGAAATCACTCGCAGCGAGTGGATTTTCGCCAGATTCGCGATCAGGTCATCCGTCATTCCGTCCGCAAAATAATCCTGTTCTTTGTCACCGGAAAGATTTTCCAGCGGCAGCACCACCAGCGAACTGCTCCGGTTCGCCTTCCCCTTGCTGGCGTTAACGCCCCGCACATAATGCACCGTGATCCCCGAGATCAGCGCGCTTCCTGCCAGCACTGCCGCCACCAGTACCGCAATCCGCGAAATCGAAAATCGCCGGCTGTGCTCCCTCGGCGCACCAGCGACCAACTTCTCCGAATCGCCGGCTCCGTTATTCCCCGAAACGCCGGAAACCACGCCCGCCTTTTCATCCGGGACGCTTTGCTGCGACGGAATGTTCGCCTGGGCGCCCTTCAACTCCACCGGCGCAATAAACCGGTAGCCCCTGCGCGGCAGCGTCTCGATAAAACGCGGGTGGTCCGAGGAATCCCCCAGCACCTCGCGCAGCCTCATCACCGCGTTGTTCAATCCGTGGTCAAAATCCACAAACGTGTCGCTCGGCCACAGCCGCTCGCGCAGCACTTCGCGCGACACCACTTCGCCCGGCCTCGCCACCAGCATCATCAGAATTTGAAAGGGTTGTTCGGAAAGTTTCAGCCGCAGCCCATGCTTGCGCAATTCTCCCGCTTCCATATCGGCTTCAAACACGCCGAAGCGCACGTTCCTTGGTAAGCTGTGATTTTGTTCCATCATGGTTCCGGGAATGCTGGAAAGTATAGCCCTCCGCTGCGGGGCGGGTCAAAGTCTACTTTTCATCTCACCTGCTAACCTCCTTCTTTTCAGCCATCAAGCCGTGGATGTAGAAGTGTTTTCGATTGGACGCATCGTGGATTGCACTCCTCGGTGATTCCGCTCACATTCGCGAACACCAAATCGGCCGGTCCATCCATTGCGAAGTGCTTTTGCGCGCAAGCACTCGTCGCAGCAGGGCCGGGTCGACACCAACAGGGGAGCGCGCCAGGGGGATAAGAATGTTCAACAGTGGTTGCAACTCTTCTTTCGCAAAATGGATTTGTCTTTCGCTCGCACTGGTCTTGGCTCTCTTCTCCGCCACTCCAACCCGCGCCCAAGTCTCCGGCGCCACCCTCTCCGGCCTCGTCACCGATGAGCAGGGCGGCCCTGTTGCTGGCGCCACTGTCAGCGTCAAAAACGTCGGCACGGGAGTTGTTCGAGTAATCGAGAGCAACGCCGACGGTCTCTACGTCGCGCCCAACTTGCTTCCAGGCAATTACGAGGTCACGGTCGCCGCAAAAGGGTTTCAAACCTTGGTGCAAAAGGGAATCACGCTGACGGTGGGTGCCCAGCAGGCCTTGAACCTCAGCTTAAAGATCGGTTCGCTTTCGCAGAAAATCGAAGTAAGTGCGGCCCCGCCTGACATCCAGACAACCACCTCCACGATCAGCGATACCGTTGACTCCCACACCATGCGTGAACTCCCTTTGAACGGCCGCGATTGGACTTCGCTGGCCACGCTCGAACCCGGCGTTAGCAGCATTCCCAACCAGGTCGGAACCGGCTTCAGCGCAAACAAGGGCAATCGCGGATTTGGCAACCAGCTCAGCGACAGCGGCCATCGCGCCAACGAAAATACGTACCGTGTCAACGGCATCAGCATCAACGATTACTCCAACGGTTCACCCGGCGGTGCTTCCGGATTGAATCTTGGCGTTGACGGCATTCAGGAGTTTTCCGTACTCACCAGCGATTACACTGCGGAATACGGCCGGACGTCAGGCGCCATTGTTAACGCCATCACCAAGAGCGGCACCAACGACCTCCACGGCACAGGTTTTATCTTCGACCGCGACAAAGTTTTCGACGCCAAGAACTATTTCGATCCCCCAGGGCCTATACCTTCCTTTCGCCGCACCCAATTTGGCGGATCCGGCGGCACCGCCATCGTCAAGGACAAGACCTTTGTGTATGGAACTTACGAGGGAGTCCGTCAAAACCAGCCAGGTTCCCAACTCATTCGGGTGCCATCCCAGGAAGCGAGGAATGGCATGCTCTGCGTAGCCGCAGGCGCCGATCCCTGTGCCTCGCTTGCGGCAGTGCCCGTAGACCCGAAAGTTGTGCCCTATCTGGGTCTTTGGCCCTGCCCCGCCTCCTGCGCCAGCGCGGTCAACCAGGACTCCGTGAGTTTCAACGTCGCTCTGCCCACGATTTCGAACGAAAACTATTTCACGACTCGCGTTGACCAAAAGTTTTCAGACAAGGACACGCTCTCAGTGAGCTATTTTTATGACGCTGGCCCTCAAAGCCAGCCGGACCCGCTCTTGAACGCAATCCATCAGGTCTATTCCCGTCGCCAGATGGGAAGTGCTGAAGAAACGCACATTTTTAATCCTGCCCTGGTCAATACATTTCGCCTGGGATTTAGTCGCGTGCGCGGGGACATTAACGATCCGCTTTCCGGCGATAGCGTAGCCACAGATACAGCACTCGCGGTCGCTCCCGGAGCCATCGGCCCGCCTCAAATTGGAGTACCAGGTGTGGTCACAACAGCCATTGGCTTGGGCGGTCTCAACCGCTTCCTTCACCGCTGGACCTCCGGCCAGTTTTACGACGACGCCTTTTATACGCGCGGCACCCACTCCATCAAATTCGGTTTTGCCTTCGAGCGAATGCTTTACAACATCACTGAGAAACTGAGCCCGAACGGAAGATTTAACAATTTCGGCCAACCAAGCTCCGGTCCTTGTTCCACGTTCACCAACGGCGGACTCTGTTCACTGTTGACCAATGCTCCCAATCGGCTGAACGCGCTCGCCCCCGGCGGTTCCAATGAAGTTGCCATCCGCCAGAGCTTGTTCGCCGGTTACATCCAGGATGACTGGCGGTGGCGTCCGAACTTTACCTTCAATCTGGGCGTCCGCTATGAATTCACCACCCTGCCATCCGATGCCAACAACCGGATTCAGGAAATCACTACTCTTACTAACTGCGCGACCCCCGGCGTTCTGCCCAGCCTGACTAGTCCGTGCGGGCCGGTCCACGTAAGCCATTTCATCAGCAACAATCCCACGACCAAGAATTTTGAACCACGATTGGGTTTCGCTTGGGACCCGTTCCGCAACGGCAAGACTTCGGTTCGCGGCGGCTTCGGTATATTTGATGTTCTGCCCCTGCCTTACGAGTTCGGCCTGAACACCGCGGCGACCGCTCCATTTCAGATCATCGGGTTCGATTCACAGGGCACGCTCGGAAATGGAATCGATCCGAACATAAGCTTCAATCCCAACAAAATTCGGAACCGTTACATTGACCAGAATCCGCACCGCGCCGATGTTCTCAACTGGAACTTGAACGTGCAGCGGCAGATCGGACAGGACTGGACGGTATTGCTCGGCTACATCGGTTCGAGATCCGTCCATCTTTCCGTTGCCGCGGATGATGTCAATCTTGTTCCGCCTGTTCAGACCGCCGCGGGAATTGTCATTCCCAGCGGCACTTACCAACTTGATCCCAACTGGGGCGGAGCGAATGGCGGGCTCACACCTGGCAATCCGGGAGGAGCCGGAATTCGGCCCGTCTTTTTCGACGGGGAAGCGACTTACAACGGATTCCAGGCCCAATTGAAGCATGACCTGAGTCACGGGGTTCAGGGTCAATTGTCCTACACACTCGGAAATTGCAAGGACACCAGTTCCGCACCGGTCACGGGTGATACCTATGTCAACTCGATCGCCGTCCCTCTTCTTCTGAGCAAGCAATACAGGATCGGGGCGTGCGATTTCGATGTGCGCAATACCCTCGTTGGAACCGTCATCTGGAATTTGCCGGGCCCGAAAGAAGGCTGGGCTTCCTATGTCGCAGGCGGCTGGCAACTCGGAACCATCATCACGGCCACCAGCGGCTCTCCCTTTAGCGTCACTTTCGGCGGCGGTGGGGACCCTCTGAACACAGGTTTCAATGGGGATTTCTCGATGGATTACGCCCAACTCGTCACCGGCTGTAACGCCACTCCCGGAGTCAGGAACAACGCGGCGGGACAATTGCTGGGTTTTGATCCAAACTGCTTCACGCCTGCTCCCGCGGTCCCGGGCGGAGTCCTTGTCGGAAATTCTGGGCGCAACCGGTTCTACGGTCCAGGTCGCACTACAGTGGATTTCTCCACTTTCAAAAACTTCAACACATTCCAGGAGAGACTTAAGATTCAGTTCCGCGCTGAATTCTTCAACGTTCTGAATCATCCCAACTTTGCAGCACCCAATTTCCTGAACGACTCCAATAATTCCATCGACACCACGAACGCCGGCGTAATTGGCTCCACATCCACTTCTTCCCGCCAGATCCAGCTCGGCCTCAAGCTGGTCTGGTAACTGGTTCCCACGGGCCACCCCGGGCGGGGCTGTATTTGGCAGAAACAGCCTCGCCACCGTTTCCAGTCGAGAACAGAGGAGGCGCAGATGAATATCCTGCGGCGCAGTTCGACATCGATTGGCGAAAACGTTTCCTATTCGGGTTCCGACGCGCTTGCCGCCGCGCATCCCCGGAGCAACTGGCTCTCCGTCCTGCTTCTCTCCGCTATTGCGTGCAGCTCGCCGGCATTCGCGCAAAACTCCGCCTCATTAAAACTCGAAGCCTCCATCCCTCTCCCCGGCTTCACCGGAGACTTCGATCACTTCGCCATCGACGAAAAGGGCGGCCGCCTTTTCCTTGCCGGCGAAGACCACAAGACCGTCGAAGTCTTCGACGCCAAAACCAACCACCATCTCAAGAGCATCACCGGCTTCGGCGCTCCCCACGCCATTTTTTATCTCCCGGAATCGGATCGCATCCTTGTCACGGACGGCGACAAAGGCGTCCTCAAAATTCTCAGCGGCAAAGACTACTCCGAAATCTCCCACGTCGATGGCCTCGCGGGCGTCGACTCCGCTCGCCTCGACTCTTCCACCCAAACCCTCTACGCCGTTACCGGCGGCAAAGACGTACCCCTCGACCACTCCTTTATCGTCGCCATCGACCTGAAAAAGCCGGTAAAAGTCGCCGAACTCCGCATCGAAAGCAATCACGTCGAAGGCATCGCCCTCGAAACTTCCGGCTCTCGCCTTTTCGCCAACCTCACGGACAAGCACGCCGTCGCCGTGATCGACCGCAAAGCCATGAAGGAAATCGCCCGCTGGCCCATTGGGTCTCAAGCCGATAATTCCCCCATTGCCTACGACGAGCCGCATCGCCGCCTGCTCATCGTCTGCCGCAAACCGGGCACCCTGCTCGTCATGGACTCCGACACAGGCAAAGTCGTCGCGCAATCTCCGGGCCCGGAACGCTCCGACGACATCGCCTTCGATCCCACCGGCGGCCGTATCTACGTGCCGGGTGGCGACGGCCGCATCTTCGTCTTCAAACAGGACTCCGCCGACAAATATGAACTCCTGGCAAAAGTGACCAGCGAACCAGGCGCAAAAACCTGTCTGCTGGTGCCAGGGATGAACCGGTTTTACGCCGCTGTTTCGCCCGGCGAAACCAAAGCGCTGGGAAAAGTATTGATCTTTCAAGTGTTGCCGTAAGCGGGGAAGCAGGGAAATTCTCGGGGATGTACCGTAGTTGGGCTCATCGCAGTTTTGAGACTGGATCGGTGTTGGAGGTAGCGATGATGACTGGAAAGTTTTGGGGAACCCGGGGTTCAGCTGTTCTAATTCTATTTCTTGGCGCAATTCTTTTCTTCGGTCGTTCGCAAGTTTCCGCGCAGGAAGCCGGCGGCACGATCGTCGGTACGATCACCGACCCCGGAGGCTCCGCGGTTGCAGGCGCTGGCGTGACCATTCGCAATGTGGCTACTGGTGTCACTCGAAACACCGCCACCAGCGATGATGGAGTTTACGTCGCGCCCAACTTGATCCCCGGCACTTACGAGATCACGGTCACCCTCGCCGGCTTTGCCACCGCCGTCACTCAAAACGTCGGGTTGCTCGCCGGCGAGCGCCGCGAAGTCAACGTCTCCATGAAGATCGGACAGGTCTCCGACAAAGTGAACGTAGTTAGCTCGGAAATCTCCGATGTCGAATTGGCTTCGTCGGAAGTCCGCGGCGTAATCGATTCCCACACTGTCAACGAATTGCCTCTCAATGGCCGCGACTGGACCTCTTTAACCCTTCTCGAGCCCGGCGTCGCCCAAGTCCGCACACAAAAAGCCCTGGGCGTCAGCAATGATCGCGCCAATCGTGGCCTCGGCACCGATATCACCATCGGTGGAAATCGTCCCCAGGGCAACAACTACCAACTCGACGGCGTCAGCATCAACGACAACACCTCTGGCGCTCCCGGCAGCGTCACAGGTGGGGTCCTTGGCGTGGATGCCATCCAGGAATTCTCCGTCGTCACAAGCAACGCCCCCGCCAACTACGGCAAAACCTCCGGTGGCGTCATCAACGCCGCGTCTCGCTCCGGTACAAACACTCTGCACGGTTCAGCTTACGAATTCATCCGCAACAGCGAGCTCGACACCCGCAACGTCTTTGACACCTTAAAGAACTCCTCCGGCGATCTCGTCGTTCCGCCCTTCAAGCGCAATCAGTTTGGCGGCTCTCTCGGGGGCCCCATCTTCAAAGACCGCACTTTCTTCTTCGCAGACTACGAAGGCCTGCGGCAAAGCCTCAGTCAGACGACCACGCTCACCGTTCCGTCCGCCAACGCCCACAACGGCATCCTTACTACCGGTAACGTTACGGTGAGTCCCTTAGTTGCGCCTTACCTCGCTCTGTTCCCCACTCCCAGTTCCTCGACCGCGGGCGACACCGGTACATTTGCCTACATCGCAAAGCAGGTCACTAACGAAGATTTTGCAACCGGCCGCCTCGACCACCGCATCTCCGCTTCCGACAATTTCTTTGCCACTTTCCTGTGGGATCACGGCACGCAACAAAATCCCGACGCCTACAACTTCAAGCTCGTCGGCAACGAGGCCAGCCGCAATACTCTTTCCCTCGAGGAGTCCCACATTTTCACTCCCACGGTGGTAAACACCGCGCGCTTCGGTTTCAATCGCAACGTCATCATTGCTTTCAATACCATTTCCGCCATCAATCCTGCCGCCACTGACACTTCGCTCGGCTTCAATCCCGGTCTCCCCGCCGGCATCATCACGGTCGGCTCCGGCGTCACCCAATTCACAGGGGGCATCGGCGCCATTTCCGCCTACTTCTATCACTTCAATTCGTTCCAGTATTACGACGACCTCTTTTGGACGAAGAACAAGCACTCTATCAAGATGGGCTTCTACGCCGAGCGTATTCAGGACAATCAATTCACCCAGGGTGCCAGCCCCAACGGCTTTTATACTTTCGGCTCTCTGACAAATTTTCTGACCGATGTTCCTTCTACTTTCCAGACGCTTCTTCCCGGTTCGCGCACCCCGCGCGACCTCCGCCAAACCGTTTATGGCGGTTATATCCAGGACGACTACAAAATTAAGCCGCGCCTTACCTTGAATCTCGGCCTGCGCTACGAGATGGCTACCGTGCCCACGGAAGTTCATAACGAACTTTCTACACTGATCAATTTGACCGACATTTCGGCGACGGCGCATCTCGGCTCCCCATACTTCTCAAATCCAACTTTCCGCAATTTTGCCCCGCGCGTCGGCTTCGCCTGGGATCCCACCGGGAATGGCAAAACCTCCGTGCGCGGCGCTTTCGGCATCTACGATGTCCTGCCGCTGCCTTACCAGTTCGAACTCTTGACTCTGCTCTCCCAACCGTTCACCGAGGCCTCCAGCGTCTCCCCACTACCCGCGAATTCCTTCCCGTCGGGCGGATTTGCATTGGCGGAAGCACAAGGAGGCACCGGCCTGCGCAACGCCTTCGTGGAACAAAATCCACATCGCAGTTACGTGGAACAATGGACCCTGAACGTCCAGCACGAAGTCGCCCGCAACCTCACGGTCACGGCCGCTTATGTCGGCTCTCACGGTGTTCATCTTCCCTTCCACGCCGATGAAATCAACGATTTCCAACCGACCCTGACTCCAGTCGGCTATCTCTGGCCGTTGCCTGGCGCCGGAACACGCCTTTTCCCGAATCTCACCGGTCAGGTCAGTACCACCCAGTGGTCCACTTCTTCCACCTATCACGGCCTGAACTTGTCTGCGACCAAGCGCCTCAGCCACGGCCTGCAATTCCAAGGCTCGTACACCTTCTCGAAGAGCCTGGACGACGGTTCCTCCGGTATTGCGGGAGATACTTTCGGCAATTCCGTCTCCAGCTTGCCCCTCTTCGATCCTCGCCTCCGCCACGGGCCTTCGGACTTCGACGTCCGCCACGTCGCGGCTATCAGCGCGATTTGGATGGTCCCCACACCCGCTGATTGGAACGGCGTTCCCAAATACATGGCTTCGGGTTGGCAAATTGGCGGCATCTACACGGGTACCAGCGGTTTGCCGTTTACTCCCACGATCGGCGGCGACCCGCTCGGACTAGGCGGAGCGGATTTATACGCCTTCCCCAACCGCGTTCCAGGCTGCGATCCCGCCAGCTCTAATTACCGATCCAACGGCCTGCATTACCTCAATCTGGGCTGCTTCACCTTGCCTGTCGCTCCCGCTTCCATGGCCGCGGAATGCAAGAACTTCGCGGGTGCCGCCGCGCCTCCTCCGACGGGGGAAGTCTACTGCGCCAACCTGCTAGGGAATTCCTCCCGCAATTCCGTCTATGGTCCCGGCTTGCAAGACTTTGACTTCTCTTTGTTCAAAAACAGCCCGGTCCCGCGCATCTCGGAAACCTTCAACATCCAGTTTCGCTGGGAGGTGTTTAACATCTTTAATCACGCGAACTTCAATCCTCCGGCGCCCGCGGCTCGCCAGATCTTTTCGGTTTCCGGCGCGACTAACAATGCTGGAATCCTAACCAGCCCGACCATCACCTTTTCCCGTCAGATGCAGTTCGCCTTGAAATTTATCTGGTAGAAATGCATCGCAGGATTCGTAACTTCATTGGTAGGAGAAAACTCATGACCGGCTTGAAGAGAATCGCACCCATCCTTGCATTCCTGGCCCTGGCGGGTTCACTTGCGCTTTCAGCGCAAGTGGCCAAGAAGATCTATGCGCAGAAGCTACTCGACGACACGCTGGCCAAGCACAAGGAAGTAGTGATCATGGCCATGCACGTCACTCCGCCGGGCAAAACCGATAACGTCATCATCGCCTCCAACATTGGCCGCATTGGCAAGAAGGCGGACGAGGACGACATGCGCGTGATCAACACCGGCAAGCCCAACCTCGAAGTGAACAAAAAGGGCGACCACTATGAGGTGGAACTCGTGCTGCAGGATCAATCCGGCAAGACCATCGGCGCCGTAGGCATTGTCTTCATGAACGAAAAAGGGAAGGAGCCGGAGTTCCTCAAGAAAGCCACGGAGATCCGCGACGAAATGAAAGGCCAAACCCCGGCACTTGCGAAACTCTTTGAACCCGTTTCTTAACCCCCCGCGGAGAAGGGAACTCGTGTTCCGCCTCGGGTTCCCCGCTCCGTTCATTGTTATGTCACGGTTCGCCGTGACACGCGAACCAACTTCTTGGGAAAGGTCCACTCTCTGAAAAGGCAGTCAGTTGTACTCACGGATCGTACTCATCATGCCCACAGACCGTAAATCCAAAATTTGGTCCGTCGTCCGCGTCTCCAGCGGAAATTTCCTGGAGATGTACGACTTCATGGTCTTCGGCTACTTTGCTTCCACCATCGGCAGGGCCTTCTTCCCCAGTAACTCCGCCTTTGGCTCTCTCATGCTTTCGCTCATGACCTTTGGGGCAGGTTTTCTCATGCGTCCGCTCGGCGCCCTCGTTCTCGGCGCTTATACCGACCGCCACGGCCGCCGCGCAGGTCTGCTCCTCACTCTCTCGATGATGTCCATTGGCATTTTCACCATCGCCTGCACGCCCGGCTACGCAACCATCGGCCTCCTCGCGCCCCTGCTCGTCGTTCTTGGCCGCTTGCTCCAGGGTTTTTCCGCCGGCATGGAACTCGGCGGCGTCTCCGTCTATCTTTCCGAAATCGCCACTCCCGGCCACAAAGGTTTCTACGTCAGTTGGCAGTCCGGCAGCCAGCAGATCGCCGTTATGTTCGCCGCGTCCGTTGGCGTTGTCCTGAATTCCATTCTTCCCCCCGAAAAAATGGAGCAGTGGGGCTGGCGCGTTCCCCTTCTCCTCGGCTGCGTCATCGTTCCGTTCCTGTTCCGTCTGAGAAAATCGCTCCAGGAGACCGACGAATTCGTCGCCCGCAAGCGCCATCCCGGCACTTCGGAAATTCTCCGCTCCCTCGCGAACAATTGGCCCATCGTCTTGATCGGCACGCTGATGGTCACCATGACCACCGTCTCGTTCTACATGATCACTGCCTACACGCCCACGTTCGGCAGTTCCGTCCTCCACCTCTCCAGCTTTGACAGTCTGATCGTCACCCTCTGCGTTGGAGCCTCGAATCTTTTCTGGCTACCCATAATGGGCGCGCTTTCCGACCGCATCGGCCGCCGCCCGCTTCTGTTTGGCTGCACGCTTCTGATGCTCTTCACCGCCTACCCCGCCATGCTCTGGCTGGTTCGCGATCCATCGTTCGCTCGCCTTCTCACCGTCGAACTCTGGCTCTCCTTCATCTACGGCAGCTACAACGGCGCCATGGTCGTCTTCCTCACCGAAATCATGCCCGTCGACGTCCGCACCTCAGGCTTCGCCCTTGCCTATAGCCTGGCCACGGCGATCTTCGGCGGCTTCACTCCCGCGCTCAGCACCTACCTGATTCACATTTCCGGGAATCGTGCGATCCCCGGTCTCTGGCTGTCGTTTGCGGCTGCCTGCGGCCTCCTCGCGGCCCTGTTTGCTAAGCCCCAGCGCGCCGCTATAGCAGCGGTGACTCCCGCGCCTGCCGAATCCTGATCGCTTCCCGGCAATCGAAAAGGCACGCCCGGCTCCATAATCTCGCTCACCCTTTTCTTGTTATCGTCCCCCAGCAGTGCTATCTTTTGTTCCCCCGTCCCTACCCCTGTTTACAGGGAGCTCCATGCACGCCCCACAGGCACAACCACACCACATTTTCATCTGCCAAATCCCTCTTTTCGCGCATCTCAATCCGGGTGGGAACACCCCGGCCTCAAGGGAGACCTGAACCATGGCTACACAGAGCAAAATCAACGCTCAAGAGCAGCTCCGCACCCTCGTTCTGGAAGCCCGCGCCAACAGCGACCGCCTCTTTGACATCGTTCGCGAAGACTCTCTTTACGAACGTCCCATCCCCGAACGCAATCGAATCGTCTTTTACATCGGCCATCTCGAAGCCTTCGACTGGAACGTGTTTCGCACCCACTTGTTTGCCCTCGAAACCCGCACACCCGCGTTCGACAAACTTTTTGCCTTCGGCATCGATCCTGTGGACGGTGGCCTTCCCACAGACCAGCCCGGCGACTGGCCCTCTCTCCCTGAAGTCCGCAACTATGTGCAATCTCTCCGTAACCTCATCGACGACGCTCTCGACGCCGGCGACTTTCCGCTATCCGCCAAGCCCGACGGCTACTCACCCGAAACTCTCCTCCGCGTCGCCTACGAGCACCGCTATATGCACGTCGAGACTCTCGCCTATATGCTCCACCGTCTCCCGTACTCGCGCAAGCATCCGCAAGTCCAGGATTCCTTCTCTGCCGCTCCTGTCGAAACTGGAATGCTCGAAATCCCCGCGGGCCGGGCCACACTCGGCCTTTCCCGCAGTTCCTTCGGCTGGGACAACGAGTTCGATGTAAACACCTCGGAAGTCCCGCGCTTCCGCATAGACAAATACATGGTCACCAACGCCGAATTTCTCCGGTTCCTCGAAGACGGTGGCTACCGCAATCCCCAATTTTGGTCCACCGAGGATTGGCAGTGGAAGGAACGAAATTCCATCTCTCACCCCGCTTTTTGGAATCAAGCGGGCTCCACTTGGACTTTCCGCGGCATGTTTGAAGAACTTCCATTTCCCGCCAACTGGCCGGTTTACGTCAGCCATGCCGAAGCCCATGCCTACGCGCGTTGGGCAAAAAAATCCTTGCCTACCGAAGCCCAGTGGCATCGTGCCGCCTACGGCACCCCCCAAGGTGCCGAGCAGGCTTATCCCTGGGGTTCCGCCGCGCCTGATTCCCATGCCGGCAATTTCGATTTCCGCCGCTGGGATCCCGCTCCCGTCAACTCCTCGCCAGCGAACGAAAGTTCATTCGGCGTCGCTGGTCAGCTCGGCAACGGCTGGGAGTGGACCTCCACCCCGTTCGCCCCATTTCCCGGATTCCAGGCCTTTTCTTACTATCCCGGCTACTCCGCCAATTTCTTTGACGGCAAGCACTTCGTCATCAAGGGAGGCTCCGCCCGCAGCGCGTCCTGCTTCCTGCGCCGCTCTTTCCGCAACTGGTTCCAGCCCCACTACCAGTATGTCTATGCCGGATTCCGTTGCGTCTCCGAATGAGCTGCTGAATGTCAAAAATTTCAACGCAGGCACAAATCGCCTCCGCTTCGTTGCTCCGTCAATTTGCGCTGGAGGTGTCGGAAGGCCTCACCAGGCCGCGTCAAAAGGAACTTCCCTCAAAGTATCTTTATGATTCCGTTGGCTCCGCGCTCTTCGAAGTCATCTGCGAGCTCCCGGAATATGGCCTGACCCGCTCCGAGGAACACCTGCTTAAACTTCACGCCCGCGAAATCGTCGACCAGCTTCCCCGGCCCGTTGTCGTCGCGGAACTCGGCAGCGGCACCGGCCGCAAAACGCGCTTGCTCCTCGAGGCTCTGTCCCGCTGGCAATCCACCTGGTATCACCCCATCGAAATCTCTCCGACCGCACTTGCCCTGCTTCGCCGCGAGCTTCGCGACATCAATAGCATCAGCATCGTCGGCTTCGAGCGCGAGTTTCTCGACGGCCTCCGCGAAGTCGCCGCCCGCCGCTCCTCCGGCGAGCATCTCCTCGCCCTTTTCCTCGGCAGCAACATCGGCAACTTCGACGGCCCCGCGGGCTCCGAATTTCTACGCGACCTGCGGCAGATTCTTTTGCCCGGCGACTCGCTGCTTCTCGGCACGGACATGCTCAAGCCCGTTCCAACCCTAATTTCCGCCTACGACGATCCCCTCGGTGTTACCGCAGCCTTCAATCTCAACCTTCTCGCCCGCATCAATCGCGAGCTCGGCGCCGATTTCAACCTGCAGCAATTTGCGCATGCGGCTCTCTTTAACGAAGCTACTCATAGCGTGGAAATGCACCTCCGCTCCCGCTCCCGTCAAAGCGTCACCATCCCGGAAGCCTCCATCTCCGTGCAATTCGAAAAGGACGAAACGATCTGGACGGAAAGTTCCCACAAATATTCCCAGGACGAGCTCGTCAGTCTGGCGCATCATTCCGGTTTCAAGCGCAAAGCGCAGTGGATGGATCAATCGTGGGGTTTTGCCGAAAATCTCTGGATCGCTGAGTAGCGGCCACCTTCAGAGCTTGCCCTGACGACGAAAGGGTGGCCCAGCCCATGCCAGATGATTGTAGGGGCACGATAAATCGTGCCCTCTTGCGTCACTCCCGCCTTTGTAGCGGCCGCCTTCCGAGGCGGGCGTTTCACCCCGCAATCGCCGGGTCTGTTGCGAGAAAACTACAAACCCTTCGCTTTTCTGAATTCGCTTACCACCGCCGCAGGCTCGCGGTGCAGCCCGTCCACCGCATAATTCATCTGCCGGATATCCTCGGCGGAAACTTTGCCCGCCAGCTCCGCCAGCGCCCCGCGCAACGCCGGAAATCGCTCCAGCGCAGATTTCCCTACAATCGGCGCCGCGTCATACGGCGGAAAATAATGCCGGTCATCATTCAACGCCACCAATCCCAGCGCGCTGATCAACCCGTCGGTCGAATTCCCCGCGACCACGTCCACCTGATGATTCGCCAGCGCCCGGTAGATCAATCCCAAATCCATTACCCGGGGCTTCTCTCTGAATTTCCAGCCATACCGTTCGCACAACCCGGTAAACCCGTCCGGCCGTTCCAGAAACTCATACCCAACCCCGGCTCTCCATTTCGGCGCCAAGGCTGTTATGTCCGACAGTTTCCGCAATCCGAATTTGTTCGCATCATCGCCGCGAATCACCATCGCAAACGTGTTCTCAAATCCCAGCGGCTCCGTCACTTCCAACCCGAACCGCTCCGCATACTCTTTCTTCACCCGCTCGTAAACGCTGTTCGAATCCCCGCTCGGTTTTTCATTCAGCACAGCCGTCAGCGCCGTTCCTGTGTACTCCACGTACAAATCCAGCTCTCCCGCCAGCATCGCCTTCTGTACCAGCAGTGTTCCGCCCAGGTTCGTCTTCCGCTCCACGGGAATTCCCGTGCGCGCCTCGATGTGTTGCGCCAGCAGTTCCGCCAGCACCACCTGCTCCGTGAAAAATTTCGAACCGACAACGATTTTCTTGTGCTTCTGGCCGCAGCCGCTCACCGCCGTCAGAACGATGGCCAGCCACACGCACAGCGCTCGGGGAAGGGAACTCTGCATGGTAAAAGCGATTCGCGTGTGCGCGCCCGCACTCTACGTCACGCGCAGCCGCCGCTCCAATCTCCCCAGCAGAAAGTCCGCCAGGATCGCCAGCAGCGCCGCCGGAATCGCTCCCGCCAGCAGCAGCGAATCGTTCACCAGCGCCACCCCGCGAAAAATAAAAGTACCCAAACCGCCGGCCCCGATCGCCGCGGCAATTGTGGCCACCCCAATCGTAATGATCGTCGCGGTCCGCACGCCCGCCAGAATCACCGCCAGCCCCAAGGGGAATCTAACCCGGAATAAAATCTGCGCTTGCGTCATCCCCATCGCTTCGGCCGACTCCAGCACCGCCGGATCAATCTCCGTCAATCCAACGTAGGTGTTCCGCAAAATCGGCAGAAGTGCATAGAGCGTCAGCGCCACAATCGCAGTTCGCTGTCCAATTCCCCCGATAAACGGAATTGGTATCAGAAATCCAAACAGCGCCAAACTCGGTATCGTCTGAAAAATTCCCGCTACTCCCAGCGCCAGGGCCCGCAACTTCGCCCGCCGCACAATAAGCATTCCCAAGGGCACTCCAAGCAATATCGCCGCGGTCATCGCAATCAGCACCAGTTCCACATGCTCCAGCGTCGCGCTAAGAATCTCGGCCTGGTGCTCGGCCATGAAGCTCCATAACCCCGTCACGCCGCGCCCCCTCGCACATCCAGCGAAGCCGCAAACGCCAGCACTTCCGGATGCTGCAGCCGCAAAAATTCTTCCGGCCCCGCGCTCGCAACCACTCGGCCCTTTTCCAGCAAGACAATGCGCGAAGCCAGCAGCAACGCCTCGCGCAAATCATGCGTCACAAACACAATCGTCTTTCCCAATCGCCGCGCCAGCGTTTGAAACTCCCGCTGCAACTCCGCTCGCGTCACCGGATCCAACGCCCCAAACGGTTCATCCATCAGCAGAATCGGCGGATCCGCCGCCAGCGCCCGCGCCACTCCCACCCTCTGCCGCTGCCCGCCCGAAAGTTCTCGCGGCAGCCGATCGGCAAATTCCTCCGGCGCCAATCCCACAAGCTGCAACATCTCTTTCACCCGAGCCGCAATCTTTTCCTTCGGCCAGTTTTCCAAACCAGGCACCAGCGCCACATTTTCCGCCACTGTAAAATGCGGAAAGAGTCCCGCCTCCTGAATCACGTACCCGATTCCACGCCGCAATCGAATCGCATCCCACTCCCCTGTCGCGCGTCCCTCCACCAGCACCGCGCCTTTCGACGGCCAATGCATTCCATTGATCAGTTTCAGCAGCGTAGTCTTTCCGCTTCCGCTTCGCCCCAGCAGCACCAGCGTCTCTCCGCGCGGCACCTCCAGCGAGATGTCGTCAATAATCGCCGCGTCCGATGCGCCGTTCGCTCGCCACGACACGCCTTGAAATTCAATCAAATTTTGTCCGGCAAAAGTCATTCGTTCTTTCAGTGGGCCCGACGGCATCCCAAGCGTTCGAACAGTTTAATCCACCCCATGCCTTTGCCCGCAGACATTTCCCTTCTTCGCCGGCCCGGTCATTTTCGTGGTACTTTGAAACTTAGTGGCGATTCAAAGTGTGATTGATTCCGATGCAGTCATGAGCCCCCTCGAAACTCTCAGCCTCGTGCTCGGCGCCGGCTTCGCCTCCGGCCTCAACGTCTACGCTACCGTAGCCACCCTCGGCCTTCTCCAGCGCTTCGGGGTCATTCATCTTCCCGAACAACTGCAAGTTCTCTCCCACCCGTTCGTCCTCGCCATCGCGGGCATTCTCTATCTCATGGAATTTCTCGCCGACAAAGTTCCGTTCATCGATTCCGTCTGGCAAGCCATCCACACCTTTATCCGCCCGCCGGCTGCGGCCCTCCTCGCCTTCAGCGCCACCGCTGCCGCCCCAGAACCGTGGCGTTGGGCTGCCGCGCTTGTTGCCGGCGGCATTGCCCTCACCTCGCACGGCACAAAAGCCAGCGCCCGCGCCGCCGCCAACATTTCGCCGGAGCCGCTTAGCAACTGGGCCTTAAGTTTTGGGGAAGACGTTCTGGCCGTCTGGCTGACCTGGTTCGCCACCGCGCATCCCGCGGTAGCCATCATCGTCGTCGCTTTACTGTTTGCGATCTCGCTCTACCTGCTCTACCATCTGTTCCACTTCCTACGCCGCGCCTTCCGCAAACTCGCCGAAACCTGAAGTTGCGGCTACGCCTGCCTATGTAGCGGCCGCCTTCCGAGGCGGGCGTGCGGTGGCTCTGCCACCGCTTTTGAGCATTAAACCCGTGGATTGAGCTCTCAAGACAAGCTCACTCCTACTTCACGTATATCCCCACCCAATCCAGAAACGTCTTATACCAAAGCTGCGCGTTCTGCGGCTTCAGCACCCAATGTCCCTCATCCGGGAAAATCATGATCTTCGAAGGCACGCCCTGCCGCTGCAAGGCGCTGAAAAACTCCAGCGACTGTGTATACGGCACGCGATAATCCTTCTCCCCGCAAACCACCAGCGTTGGCGTTTTGTATTTTCCAAGCTCGCCCGCATAAGTCGAAGGCGACCACTTCTTGTAATTCTCCGCCGCTGCCCACGGCGTCCCCTGCAAATCGTGCTCCTCAAACCACAGCTCTTCGGTCGCGTACATGGACATCTTGTCGTACACGCCCGCGTGGCTCACGATTGCCTTAAACCGGTCCGTATGCGTCGCCAGCCAATCCGCCAGGTATCCGCCGTATGACCCGCCCGCCGCAGCCAGCTTCGTCTTATCAATGAAAGGATATTTCGCAATCGCAGCGTCGATCCCCTTCATCACGTCCGTGTACGCCCGTCCGCCCCAGTCGTTCGTGATTTCATCCGTAAATTTCTGCCCATATCCCGTGGAGCCGCGCCGGTTGATCATCAGCGTCACATAGCCAGCCGCCGAAAATACTTCCGCGTTCCACCGGTATCCCCACGCGTCCGACCACATCGTCTGCGGCCCGCCATGCAGCAGCACCAGCATCGGATACTTCTTCCCGGCGGCGAATTGCGGCGGCTTCACCAGCATCGCCTCCACCTTCGTACCTTCGGCGCCTTCAAACCAGAATTTCTCCGGCGCATTCAAGTCTAATGCTGCCAGCATCGCGTCGTTCTGGTGAGTCAACTGCTTCAGCCCGCTGCCGTCTCCTGCCGCCACAAACAATTCGCCCGGCATCGTCAGGCTCGTCCGCTCCGTCAACAGAATCTTGCCATCCGCACTAAACGCGTACGCACTGTTATATCCATCCACCACCTTCTTCGGCGTTGCCCCGGCCCGCGCTTCCATTGCATACACCGGCTGTAGCGTTTCGTTTTCCGCCAGGAAATAAATCGTCTTGCTGTCGGGAGACCAACTCAGGTTCGTCGCGCTCCGGTCAAAACCATCGGAAATGCTTTCCGACTTTCCGCCCTTCCGGTCGTACAACATCACCCGCCAGCGATCCGCCTCATACCCCGCCGTCAACTGCGCGTGATAGGCGATGTGCTGGCCATCCGGCGAATATACCGGGTTCCCGTCAAATCCCGGATTCGTCGTAATCTTTTTCGGCTCTCCGCCCGCCGTTGGCACCAGGAACAACTCACCGTTGGTGCTGATCGCTTCCATCTTGTCCGGCACCGCCGTGTAACAGATCTCTTTCCCATCCGGTGAAAATGCGAAGTCATTCACCTCGCCCCGCTCGTCCGGAGGAATGTCGTAATCGGCCCCGGGGGTCACGTCCCGCGCCGAAGCATTCCCGTCCACCGGCATAACAAACAGATGGCTGCGCTTCCCCTCGCTCCAGTGATCCCAGTGCCGGAACAGCAGGTGATCGTAAATCCGCGCCTTCACCTTGCTCTTTTCTTTCTCTTCATCGCGCTTGCTGTTGCACGCGTCATCCTTGCAATCCACATATACCGCAGAGGTGAACGCAATCGTCTTTCCATCCGGCGCCCATTGAAACAGGTCCGCGCCCGTCGAAAGCGTCGTCAACTTCTTCGCCTCGCCGCCTTCCATCGAAAGCAGGTACACCTGCGAATTCCCGTCGCGCGACGACAGGAAGGCCAGCGTCTTCCCATCCGGAGACCATGCCGGCGAGCTGTCGTGTCCGCTCTGCGTCAACTGCATTGCCTCGCCGCCCGCCGTGCTCACCATCCATACGTTGCTCGCATTCCGGTTCGCTTCCATATCCGGCGTGGACACCGCGAACGCCGCCCACTTCCCATCCGCTGAAATCTGCGGCGCCGAAACGCGGTGCAGTTTGATCATGTCGTCAAACGTAATCGCACGCTTCGCCCCTTGCGCGCTCAATGCAGCGCTCAACGCCAACATTCCTGCCACCGCCCATCCCACTCTCAACAATTTCATTGCTCTCTCCTCAATAATCCCCGAATCCAAAACCAATATTGCGTTTCGAAATGTTTCTTGGTACCACCGCAAAAGGTAAAACCTGTCATTCTGAGGGCATCCGATCAGGGATGCCCGAAGAACCTCAACTTCTGATGTGCTTCGCCACGCAACAAGGATAGGGAAAAGTGCCCGCTTCCGGCAACCAAACTCCTCACGTTCCCTTCCGCGTCGGCGCTCCCACCGCCCAAATATATCCGTCCGGGTCGGCCAGCATCACATCGCGCCACCCGTGCGGGAAATCCCGCGTGGTCTGAATAATTGTCGCCCCCGCGTCTCTCGCGCGTTTCTCCAACAGATCCGGATCGATCCCCAACACCCGCAACTCCGCCCCGGTCCCGCGAACTCCCGGATTCTTCAATCGCTCAAACAACGGATGCTGGTCATAGGTATGGTCCGCGTGCAGCATGAACTCAAAATCCAGCAGCTTCAGCACCGCAAAATCCGCATCCGCATAGCGTACCGCCGCTCCAAGCACCCGCTCGTAAAATCCGAGCGATGCCCTCATGTCCCGGACCAGCAAGTTCACCGAGAACTGCCGCATCCCCCGTCCATAATCATCCGCGGGCATAAACGCCTCGCCCGTCCGTGTCATTGTCAACGTGTCACCTCCGCACCACGGCCCAGTTCACCAGCGCAATCACCGAAGTCGTTCCAATCACCGCGAATTCGCTACGCCCCATCCGCGTCGCCAGAACCACCGAAAATAAAATCCCCAATCCGGCAAAAACATAGGGCGTAGGGAGCAGGAATTTCGCTTTCCCATCGTTCCTGTTGCGCAAGATCGGCACTGCCAGCGCCATCGCGCCATAAACCGAGAGCCGCGAAGCCGCCGACAAAAGTGCGTTCCACTGAAAGTTGCCGATCAACGCAAACAGAAAAACCAGCGCCGCATAGACCAAGATCGAAACATAAGGAGTCCGGAATTTTGGGTGCACGATTCCAAAGAACGCGGGGAAATCACCCTGCTCCGCCAGCGCATACGTGATTCGTGGCGCGTGCAATATATTCGCGCTCAGATAACCGTACCCGGAAATCAGCGCAGCCATCGCAATCGCCGCCGCTCCGCCCGATCCCATGAATCGCTGCGCCGAATCGGCCAGCGGCCGCGCCGACATTCCCGCCTCCGGCAGCGTCGCGATCGTCACGTATTGCACCGCCGTATAAATCAGGCAGACCACTCCCAGCGCCAGCAGCAGCGCAATCGGCGTATCTCGCTTGGGATTCGTCGATTCGCCGCCCACAAACAGCGCCCCTTCAAATCCCCCGTACGCATAAACCAGCAGCAGCATCGTCTCAAACCACGTCTTCGAGGAAACCACCGGCATCGCCAATGGCACCCGCAGCTCCGGCTGAGCTATCAGCACCCAGCATCCCGCAAACACAAACGCCAGCAAAAACCCGACCTTTACCGCCGTGAAGAAGTTGCTCAGGTTTTTGCCCATCTTTACGCCAAAATAATTGAAAAGCGCCAGGTGCCCGACCAAAAGGAAGAGAACCAGAAATTTTCCCGGCCTGCTGTCCAACCGTGGCAAAAACTTCGCGCTGTACGTCCACACTAGGTTCGCCGCAGCAGCCGGTGCTGCTATCCGCGTCAGCCACGTCATCCACGCCACCAGCAATCCGGCGAATCGCCCCAGCGCGTCTCGCGCGTACAAATACAACCCGCCCGTCTCTTCATAGCGCGAAGAAACCTCCGCAATACATCCCGCGATTACGAGAATTCCCAACCCAGCCGCCACGCAACTCAACGGACTCCATCCGCCCAAATTCCGCGCCAGATCCGCCGGCAGCTTGAAAATGCTAACGCCCACAATCGAATTCACCATCAAGGCCGTCAAACTCCAGCGGCCGATCGTGCGCACCAATCCGTGCGGGCTCTGTGTCACGTGAAAATTCCTGTAGCTCACCCCTTCAGGGGTGAGGGTTTCCCTCACATAGGCAAGCTCGCACCGTGCTAGCGAAATCCCCTCAGGCCTGAAAGGCCTGAGCTACAAATCTCGAGCGGCCAACTTAACTATCTCGCCGGCACCGCCACCGCCACCGGCGCGGCCTTCATCTTCACAATCTCCGTAAGTACATCCGCCTTCCCCGGGATTAATTCCAGGTGCGGATACCTCTCGCCCCCGTGATACTCAATCCGATACGTTCGGAAATAATCTGCGTTCTCGGCCAACAGTTCAATCGGCTCTTTCCCGTCCTTCGCCCGCCGGATCGCATCCCGCAAAAGTTCCGGCGACCACTTTCGCCCTTCCGCGGCTACCAGTTGCATTCCCGGCGCCAATCCAGCCCGATCCGCGGGCGATCCCGGAATCACATCCAGAATCTGTCCTCCATCCGCCCCGCCCGGCGAATGAATCTGTAATCCCAGCGAAAATTGAACGTCCACCACAAAATCCGCGGCCTCTTCCGCCCGCTGATGCTCGTTCATCGTTTCGTTGAAAGCCAGTTTCCACCCGCTGTTCTCGATCCCCTTCAGCGGCGCTCCGGGCCCGTGCGATTTCAGCCGCTCCTCAAAAAAATTCCGCCAGTCGTAAGCCGCAACCTCGTTCATTCCGGCCACTACATCCTCAAACGTATACGTCACCAGCTTCGGTCCCGTATTTTCTCCGCCATGAAATTTCCGGCAAAAATCATCCAGCGATCTCTTTCCCTTGCTCTCCCGCCGGATAATCGTGTCCGCCTCCAGCCAAATCAACGTGCTCTCATCGTAGTAATCCACCCCGCGCCGCCAGGACCCTCCCGCTGGCGGCGCGCTGTACAGCAATTGCGCCGCAATCGCCGTGTCCTGCAAATCGCGCCACGTCCGCCCCGGCCGGTCGTTCAAATATGCCGCCGTCGCCGCCAGTTGCTCCCGGAATCTCTCCGGAGTCCAAAATCCCGCCCGCGCTGAAAGTATCTGCCCGTAATACTGTGTCAATCCCTCATACACCCAAAGCAAATCGCCCTTCATCGGCGCCTGGTAATCCGGCGTCGCCAATCCGGCCGGCCGCCGGTATTTTCCATTCCACGAATGCGTGTACTCGTGCGCCAGCAAATCCATTTGCGTCTCGCGCACATCCGGGTCCAGAAACAATGCCTCCGGCGTCCGGTTGTCGCTCGATTCGTGATGCTCCACACCATCCGGCGGCATCCGGTCCGAAAGCGCCAGCAAAAAGTCATAGCGCCGGTAATGCCGCGCCCCAAAAAGCGCAAAATCCTCCGCGATTAACTGCCGAAGGTGCTGCACTTCCGTCGAACTCGCTTCCAGCGCCGCAGGCCCGTCCGCCGCGATGTGCAGCGTGTGCTGCGTTTTCTGCCCAGGCGACAAATCAATATCCCTGAAAAACGCCCCCGTAATTACCGGCGAATCCATCACCGTCGTCAACGAAGCCGGCGCAAACTCGATTTCTCCCGCGGCCTCTTTCGCCACAGGGAGCGCCGTCCCATACTTCCATCCCGCCGGCAGCCGCAGACTCGCCACATAAGTAATGTCATCCGACTTCGCACCCTGCGGGTACAGCATCACCGCATACCAGTTCAGCACCGCAAGTTGCGCCGTCGCCGCGGGATGCTCCCGCGTGCCCGTGGCTTCCGCCGGCGTCAGATAATCCACCTTGATCTCCAGCCGGTTTGTCCCGCCCGGCACGTCCACATGGAATGCAAACATATCCACGTCATCGCGCTTCCACGCCACTTCCTGGCCGCCCGCGGTAATCTTCAGCCCAGTCAAATCAAAAACCGGCCCAACGGGTGAATGGTCCCCAGGAATCCATTTGGGATAAACCAGCGTCATCGGTCCCGGCTTCACCGGCAGCGAAATCCTGGCGTGAAAAACGAATTTCGTCGCATCCCGTAGATCCACATCAATCCTTGCCGGATTCTCCGCCGTTTGCGCCTCCGCCGCGTGCTGCCCTCCCACACTCGCCATCACCAAAACCAACAAAATCCGCGTATATAATTTCGTTAGCAAGCTCATCCTCCCAACCCGCGAAAGAGTATCCCACCCCCTCGCCGTCCCCGTCCAACTTGGCTCTCGCTCCATCTTCGCGCCTCGACTCTCTGTTCCGTTGCTTCTGCTACAATTTTCGAATGAGCACCGCCATCCATTCTTCCTCACTTTTTCCCCGTAATCTTCGCAAGGATTATCCCGTCGCCGTCCGCGGTGAAGGCTGCTGGATCGTTGCCTCCGACGGCCGACGCTACCTCGACGCCTCCGGCCAGGCCGCCGTCGTCAGCATCGGCCACGGCGTCCCTGAAATCGGCCGCGCCATGGCCGAACAATCGGGCCGCATCGCCTTCGCCCACACCACGCAATTCCACTCCGAATCCGCGGAAAAGCTTGCCTCCCGAGTCCTCGCCGTCGCCCCGCGCAATTTTCAAAATGGAGGCCGCGTCTACTTCACCTCCGGCGGCTCCGAAGCCACGGAAACCGCCATCAAGCTCGCGCGCCAATATTTTCTCGAGACCAAACAACCGTCCCGTTACCGCGTCGTCTCTCGAAAGCAGAGCTACCACGGCAGCACCCTCGGCGCCATGTCCGTCAGCGGCAACGTCGGCCGCCGCGCTCCCTACGCGCCCATGATCCCCGAATGGGGCCATGTCGCTCCGTGCTTCTGCTATCACTGCCCGTTCGGCAAAACCTATCCCGAATGCAATCTGGCCTGCGCCGATGACCTCGATGCTTTTCTCCGCGAAAACGATTCCTCGACGGTTGCCGCTTTCCTC
>DASYXF010000154.1:0-8200 GCA_035935335.1 Candidatus Acidiferrum sp. | reverse complement strand
ACGGCGCGCCAACTCAACTGCTGCCGGTTCACGTAGCGGATCAAAGGCTTGTTGCTCGCGTTTTCTTGGCTCATGACGCGAGCTTACGGCACATTATTCTCTTTGCAAGAGTGAAATTCAGAGGGTTTCTTCACAGCTTCACACCGAAAGGGTAGGCCACCCAAGAGTTTCTAGCGCGTTAAGGGTGCGCCACCCGCCAACCACATTTGTTCTCGCCTGTGGGCTACTTACTGCGGCCGTCTTTTGGAAGGTTACAACCGCACAAAAGTTCTCAGCCTTGAACACTTCATCCATCAATTCCCGGGCATGATGAAGGTTTTCGTCAGAGATTTGTACAAAGCAGGAGCCGGATTCGTGGAGGAGATCGCGGGCGAGGAGGAGGCGGTCGCGGAGATAGGTGAGGTAGGAGTGGATGCCGAGTTCCCAGGTGTCGCGGAAAGCGCGAACCATTTCTGGTTCCTGGGTGAGGTCTTCGTCCTTGCCGTCTTTGACATCGCGGCGATTGACGAAGGGTTGGAAATTGGAGCCGTAGCGGATGCCGTAGGGCGGATCGATGTAGACCATCTGGATCTGACCGGCCATACCTTCTTTTTCGAGGAGGGAGTTCATGACGAGGAGGGAATCGCCGGCAATGAGGCGATTGGTCCATCCGTGGGAGTGGCGGTAAAAATCGACTGCTTCGCGGAGCGGGGGATTTTCTTCGCGGGTTTCGAAGAGATAGCCCTGCGCGGGCTTGAGCGCGACGCCGTTGCGTTTGCGAACGGCTTCGATGATGGTGCGCGGATCAATGCGCTCGTGGACGTGGAGCGAGACCGTGGGAACTTCAAAGGAAGTGTGCTCTTTTTTGCCGGCCCAAACGAGCTGCGGGTCGAGATGAGGATCGTATTCGTAGGTTTTGCGAGAGGTGACGGGAGGATCTGTTTGCGGCGTGACGAGGCCTACGGGAGGATTGTTGACACGGGTTTTGGATTTGTGGTCGTACTGCTCGATGGGTCGTTTGGCGGAGTGCTTTTCGGATTTGGGCGCAGGTTTCTTGTCGCGGGGCACGGGGCCTACCTCGAGAGATTGGGAAGACGAAGGGATTGTACTCAGGGAGTGGCAGGAAAGCTACTAAACGGATGTGGAAAAGGGTGGGAATTACCCCTCGGGGAAAGAGCGCGGGTGTAGAATCCTGGCTTGGAATCCTTATGGGGTGCCCGGACATCTAATGAGTGTGGGGTACGGGAACCGAGGGTAGTGATATGAAGATTGCAAGCCTGATTCGAGCGGGACAGGTGGTTGCGGCGATTTTGGCGCTGGCGTGGTTGCCGCAGGTGGCGCTGGCTCAGCATGGTGGAGGCGGGCACGGCGGCGGGGGAGGCGGAGGAGGCTTTCACGGCGGCGGTGGCGGCGGATTTCATGGAGGCGGCGGGGGTGGCTTTCACGGGGGCGGAGGAGGATTCTCCGGCGGGCACTCTGGATTTGGTGGCGGCCGCTCGTTTGGCGGCGGAGGATTTCGCGGCGGGTTTAATGGCGGACGGGGATTTAACGGTGGCCGCGGTTTCAATGGCGGACGGGGCTTCAATGGCGGCTGGGGTGGACGAGGCTGGGGCGGCAGAGGTTGGGGTGGTAGGGGCTGGGGAGGTAGAGGTTGGGGAGGTAGAGGTTGGGGCGGACGCGGCTGGGGCTGGGGCGGTTGGGGTGGGGGATTTGACTGGGGTTGGCCGTATTGGGGATATGGCTGGGGATATCCGTATGACTACTACGGCTATCCGGGGTATTACGCTCCCTATTCTTACGATTATTCGGACCCGGGCGATGGATATTCCGAGGATTACATAGGCGACTACCCGCCGGATCCCAACGACTACGGCGACGGGCGGAATTACAACAACCGGCGGGCGCCGAACACTGGGCCGAACCGCAACTATGGGCCAAATCCGAATTACGGACCTGGCCCCAACCGGCGGCCGCAATATAACAACGGGAACGGCAATCATCCCCAGGCGAATCCGAATCAGCAGCCACAGACGCAGCCGAATCAGCCCGATGAAAACGGGCAGCCAGAATCGCCGGCGAATCCACCGGCACCTGGAGGCGCAGGCAACGTGAACTACAACCGCGGAACCGCTGGGAATTTTCCGCCGCAGCCGCGGGTTCTTTCCGTTGACCCGATGATGGCGACGCCGGCCAGTTATCGCGTGGCGCGGGCGAACTCCGCGCGCACGAATGGCGGAGGCGCTGCCGCACAATCCCATGCGCCGCGGAGTCCCGAAATGCGGCGCGCGCTGGAACGCTTGCGCAACATGCCGCCGTTTGCCCGCGAGCGCGAACTCAATTCGGACCGCTACAGCCAGTTTTCCGCTGAAGAGAAACAGATTTTGAGAAACGGCGAATAACCCGCCAAATCCGAAGCCTGAAACGGACTACCGCACAAAATGTGCAAGCAAAAACCTCCGGCGCAAGCGGTGATGCGCCGGGGGTTTTTTGTTTAGCCTGAGGTCCGGGATACAAGTCATAATTCCTCGCACAAGGCTTCCTGGAACGGGCAGAGGAAATAGAAAATGAGTAGGGCGGATAGGGGGACGGCATTGAACGATCTATACGTGACCGTGAATGGGATGCGGCTGCACTGCGTTACAGGGGGGGAGGGACCGCTGATGTTGTGCCTCCATGGGTTCCCGGAATTCTGGTACGAGTGGAAGGAACAGTTGCGCGAGTTTGGGAAAGGCCGCCTGGTGGTGGCGCCGGACCTGCGCGGATACAACTTGTCGGATAAGCCCGCGGAGATGGAAGCGTATCGAGTTCAGGCGTTGCTGGAGGACATTCGCGGGCTGGCGGATCATTTCCGGCAGGGAAGGAAATTTGTTTTGGTTGGGCACGACTGGGGAGGTGCGCTGGCGTGGGGATTCGCGGCCGCGCATCCGGAACTCCTGGAAAAACTGGTGATTATCAATGCACCGCACCCGGCCATTTTCCAGGAGCTACTGATGAACGATCCCGGCCAGCAGCAGGCCAGCCAGTACATGCTGATGTTCCGGAGTCCGGGGGCGGAGGCGATGCTGTTGGCGAACGACTGCGCGATTCTGGTGGAAAACGTTCTCGGCGGGATGTTGAGGAGCGGAATCATGACCGAGGCGGACAGGGCGGAGTATGTGAAGGCGTGGCAGCAGCCGGGCGCTCTGACCGGGGGGCTGAATTACTATCGCGCGAATGAGGTCGGACCGCCGACACCGGAGGAGATGGGAATGCCCGCTGCGGCGAATGCGTTTATGGCCGGCGCGGCGCAGATGAAGGTGCGCGTGCCGGCTTTGGTGATCTGGGGAGAAAAGGATACGGCGCTGACGATAAACAATCTCGAGGGGTTGGAGAAGTATGTGCCGGAGTTGAAGATTTGCAGGGTGCCGGAGGGGTCGCATTGGGTGGTGCATGAGAAATCGGCGGAAGTGAATGGTTACATACGCGAGTTTATCGGGTAGGCGGAGAAACTGGGCGGAGTAACACGAGCCGGCACGAGCGCCCCGCGCGCCTTTTGAGGGCTGTAGCGATATACAACGGGTACTTGACAAGTCGGTTAGTATGCCCGTAGGCTCGGGGCGATGGAGCTGGAAGCTTCCCTCTCCTGGCTGGCGATGACGATGACGCCGGGCATAGCGGCCCGGCTGTCCGCGCGACTGCTGCGCGAATTCGGATCGCCGGAGGGCGTGTTCCGGGCTAGCCTGACGGCGCTGGAAGCGTGCGGCCTGCCGGCTCCGGTGGCGCAGGCGATTTTCAAGAAGCAGAATTTCTGGCGCGCGGAAAAAGAGGTGGCGGCGCTGCGCACGCTGGGCGCGAAGCTGGTGAACTGGACAGAACCGGAATACCCGCAGCCGCTGCTGCAGATCTACGATCCACCGGTCATGCTGTACGTGCGGGGCGATAAGCAGATTCTGAACGAGCCGGCATTGAGCATTGTCGGCTCGCGACGTCCAACGGCTTACGGAACACAGATGACGGAGCGGCTGGCACGCGAGCTTGCGAAGCGCGGGCTGGTGATTGTCAGCGGTCTGGCCCGCGGCGTGGATGCTCTGGCGCACCAGGGCACGATGGCGGCAGAGGGCAGGGCGATCGGTGTGATCGGTACGGGCATCGATGTCTGCTACCCGAAAGAGAATAAGAAACTGTACGAGAAGGTGCTGGAGCGCGGAGCGATCCTGAGCGAACTGCCGCTGGGGACACCCCCAGTGCCGGAAAATTTTCCCGTCCGCAACCGGATTATCGCGGGCATGCCGCTGGGTGTGGTGATTGTGGAGGGCAAGCAGTACAGCGGCTCGCTGATTACCGCGCGGCTGGCAATGGAGTTTGGGCGCGAAGTTTTTGGCGTGCCGGGCAACGTGACGCAAGAAACCAGCTTTGCGCCGAACCAGTTGATCAAGCAGGGAGCGAAGCTGGTGACCAGCGCGGAAGACGTGATCGAAGAGTTGCCGACGCCGGTGAGGGCGGTTTTGGTACGAGCAGAGGAAGTCGGATCGGAACAGCGAAACCTGATGGCAGAAGATGGGCTAAGTGATTCACAGAAAACGATTTACGGGCTATTGAACGTGGAGGAACCGCGGCCGATTGACGATCTCGTCGAAACCAGCGGGTTGAATTCCAGCGTGGTTCTGGCTACGCTGTTTGACTTGGAGATGAAGGGGATGGTGCGGCAGATCCCCGGAAAACAGTTCAGCAAAGTGTTGTTGTAAACGCGGGAGTTAGCGCGCCGTAAACGCGAGAATGCACCCAAAGGGCGATTGCGAGCATCATTTGCAAGCGTAAGAGAGCAGCGGGCGGGCGATATATAAGGTAGCGAGAAGGACACAGAGCGCCCCGGTAAGCCTTCCAAACGCAGCCTCACAGGTTACAAAGGAACTCATGGCACGTTCATTGGTTATCGTCGAGTCGCCGGCAAAGGCGAAGACGATCAACAAGTATCTCGGAAAGAATTATACGGTGAAGGCTTCGATCGGCCACGTGATGGACTTGCCGACGAAGACGATCGGCATCCGTCTGCCCATTGATGAAGATGAAATCAACGCGAAGAAGAAAAAGAAGAAGAGCAAGCGCGGAGGGAAGGCTGCGGCGCCGAAGCCACCGCTGAAACCGATTTCGCTGGACGACCCGAAGATTTTCGAGCCGACGCTGCAGGTGATCCCCGGCAAGGGGAAAGTGATTAACGATCTGCGAAAGAGCGCAGCCACGGCCGACGCTGTTTATCTGGCGGGCGACCCGGACCGCGAAGGAGAGGCAATTTCCGCGCATCTGGCGATGGTTCTTTCAAAGCCGGCAAAGTTTCTGATTCCCGAGGATGAAGAGGACAACAAGAACGGGAAGAAGGACACGGAGAAAGAAGCCAAGGAAGCAGAAGCCGCGGCGGCAGCAGGGAAAAAAGGTAAAGGGAAGTTTGCGAAAAAACCTGCCGAAAAAGACAAGATCGAGATCGAGCCCATCGATCCGAAGAAAATCTTCCGGGTAACGTTCAACGAGATTACGCCAAAGGCGATTCGCGCGGCGTTTGAAAAGCCGCGCCAGGTGGACACGCAACTGGTGGACGCGCAGCAGGCGCGGCGCGTGCTGGACCGGATCGTGGGCTACAAGATTTCGCCCCTCCTGTGGGATAAGGTTCGGCGCGGATTGAGCGCGGGGCGCGTGCAGACCGTGGCGTTGCGGCTGATTGTGGAGCGCGAGCAGGCCATTCGCGCGTTTGTGCCGCAGGAATACTGGACCATCCACGCGATGCTGGACGCCGGCGAGCCGCCGATTTTTGAAGCGCGCCTGACAAAGAAAAAGGGCGAAGACATCGAGGTCAAGAACCAGGAAGCGGCGGATGCGATCGTTGCCGCGGTGAGCAAGGCGAAATGGGAAGTGGCGAGCGTCACGCTGAAGGAAAAGCGCAGGAACGCACCGCCGCCGTTCACGACTTCGAAACTGCAGCAGGCGGCGTATAACCGGTTGCGGTACACGGCGAAGCGGACGATGGCCCTGGCGCAGCGGCTGTATGAAGGCGTGGAACTCGGCGCCGAGGGTTCCGTGGCGCTGATTACGTACATGCGCACAGATTCGGTGCAGGTTTCAAACGACGCGTTGGAGCAGGTGCGGAGCTTGATCCCCGAGCGGTTCGGGAGCGCGTACCTGCCGGAGAAGCCGAATTTCTACAAGTCGAAAAAGGATGCGCAAGGCGCGCACGAAGCGATTCGCCCGACGGAAGTTTCGCGGACACCGGAAGACGTGCGGAAGTATCTGGAAGACGACGTTTTCAAGCTGTACCAACTGATCTGGCAGAGGTTTGTGGCTTCGCAGATGCTGCCGGCGGTGTACGACCAAACCACAATTGATATTAATGCGGGCGATTACACGTTCCGGACCAACGGTTCGATCATGAAGTTCGACGGGTACCTGAAGGTGTACCAGATACCGGTGGCGGGCGCGGACCGCGAGGACGACGAGAAGGACGACGAGGGAGAGGGCAAGGCGCTGCCGCGGGTGACCGAAGGGCAGATACTGAAGCTCGAATCCATCAAGCCGGAGCAGCACTTTACGGAGCCGCCGCCGCGCTACACGGAGGCGACGCTGGTGAAGGAACTCGAAGAGGACGGCATCGGGCGGCCTTCAACGTACGCTTCGATCATTTCGACGATTGTCGAGCGCGAGTACGTGAAGAAGGATCAGGGGCGGTTTACGCCGACGATGCTGGGGGAGCGCGTGTGCGTGCTGCTGATCAAGAGTTTTGAAGACGTCTTCGACGTGAAGTTCACGGCGCGCCTGGAAGAAGAGCTGGACGAGATTGAAGAAGGCAAGCTGCCGTGGCGGGAATCGGTGAAGGAGTTCTGGGAAAAATTTGTCGTCGACCTGGATAAGGCCGGCGACGAGATGATTTCCTACAAGGCCGGGATTCCGACAGGGAAAAAGTGCGAGAAGTGCGGCCAGGGCGAATTGCTGGAACGCATCAGCCGGCACGGATTTTTCCTGGGCTGCTCGCGCTATCCGGAATGCGATTTCATTCAGGACATGTCCGAAGAGATTCCGGAAGACGCAGAGAACAAGGTTGAGTATTGCGAAAACTGCGGCAAGGAGATGGCGTTGAAACGCGGGCGATTTGGCGCGTTTCTGGCGTGCACCGGCTATCCGGACTGCAAGACGACGCGGCGACTGGTGGCCGGGACGCGGATTGCGCACCAGCCGGACGAGCCGCTGGACGAAAAGTGCCCGCTGGACGGAAACGGCCTGGTGAAAAAGCATGGGCGTTTCGGCGAATTCATCGGTTGCTCAGGCTATCCAAAATGCAAATACACGCGGCCGATCACCATGGGCATTAAGTGCCCGAAGTGCAATGAAGGCGAATTTGTGAAGCGCGGCAGCATGGGTAAGGGCGGGCGCGGAAGATTCCGCGTGTTCTACGGCTGCTCGCGTTACCCGGACTGCGATTTCACCACGCCGTTCATGCCGATCGCGGAGCCGTGCCCGAAGTGCGGCGCGCCGTTCGTGGTGGAGAAGAAAACGAAGATCGGCACAGTGCGTGCCTGCCTTAAAGAGGGATGTGACTGGGAGAAGCTGGCGCCGGAAGAGAAGCCGGCGGAAAAGCCGGCGATGGCGCACACGGAAGAGCCGGCACCGGTCGGTGTTAAGGGCTGAGCGGGCGCACGCGGAACTGACTTAAGGCCTGACCTATAGGAAACATCCCTGCCAGGAAAACCAACCACGCGCGGAAGTGTATCTATACTCTTAGAGGTTAAGGATGAAGAGACCGACCTGAAGGCCGGCCACTACAGGGTTTTTCCGCGAGGCGGAATGAAGGCGACGATCCAAAAATATATTGAGTACATGCGCTCGGTGCGGAACTCCTCGCCGCACACGCTGGTGAACTATGGGAACGACCTGGAACAGTTTGTGGCGTTCCTGACGCCGCCGGGAACCGAAACGCCGAAGCTTAGCAAGATAACTCACCACATGATCCGCGAGTTTGTGGCGCACCTGCACGATACGGGTCTCGAAAAGAGTTCGATTGCGCGGAAGCTGGCGGCGCTGCGGTCGTTTTTCAAATATTGCGTGCGGGAAGGCCGGCTGAATGAAAACCCGGCGCGGCTGGTGGCGACGCCGAAATTGCCGAAACGCGTACCGGCCGTGCTTTCGGCGGAAGAGATGAATGGATTTTTGAACCAGCTTTCCGGAAGCGGGAACCGCGAACAACGCCGCGGGCCGCGAA
>DASYXF010000153.1:0-7448 GCA_035935335.1 Candidatus Acidiferrum sp. | reverse complement strand
TCGAACGCCACGGAGTCAAAATTCCGTAGGTCATCGTGCTTCTCAGGGGTGATCCGTTCCCAGGTCGCGCCGTCATCTTTCGACCGGTACACTCCGCTCAAGGAACCTGCCAGGAAAAGCTTTGGATTGTTCGGTGACTGTGCCAAGGCGCGAACCGTTTCGTGCGCCAACCCGATAATGTTCCAGGTGCGTCCGGCGTCATCGCTCCTGTAAACGCCGCCGCCGCCCGAATACAGCGACCATGTGCTGGCATACAGGTGCTTGGCATTCCGGCGATCCACGATGATGTGCGTAATCACGTCATCCTGGCCCGCGCCGATCCGGCTCATCAGTTGCCAGTGCCCGCCTTCATCGTTCGAAGCGAACACATGCCCGTCCGCCGTGCCCAAAAACAGCTTGTTGATATCGTTGGGATCCGCCGCCAGAGAGATGACCGTACCCCCCGGAGGGCCAACCTGCCTCCAGGCTTGCGCTGCGGACGAAAGCGCAAAAACCGTCGCACACATCCCCAAAGCAAGTAATACCTTCTTCATTTGCATGCCATTCTCCCAGAGCGCTTTCGCGCCTACAAGTCACGATTCCTCGCTAGTCTAGGGGAGGGCAAGGGAGAGTGGTGCTGTACGAAGGGCCAGATTCCGGACAAGCCTCCTTCCGTACTAGTACCGTGTCAATTTGAGATTCGGTCGCCCCTCCCCTGCAACTATTTTTCCATCCCAGGGTTCTACCCTACAGAAAGCCGCCAAGCGTCTTCTTACTGGGCGGTTCTTAGGTCCGAATCCGCATTCGGATCGCAGTCCAGGGGAAATAGGTATGAAACCCAATCCGACCGGCAAGCGACTCATCGCCCTCTTTTTCACACTGGCCGGTTTGCTGTTCCTGGTGAACCCGGTCGTACGGGCTCAAGCTCAGGAGAACGTCGCGAACGTTAATCCGCAGGACTCCGGCGATATGGTTCCTAGCGCCGACGATTCTCAGAACCCACCTACCCGTGTTGCGCGCCTCAGCTATATGGATGGCTCCGTCTCCATGCAACCGGGCGGCGCTGGCGATTGGGGTACCGCTGCAAAGAATCGGCCGGTAACCATCGGCGACAAGCTCTGGACGGACAAGGACTCGCGAGCGGAACTTCAGGCGGGTCAAGCCTCCATTCACCTCGGTAGCATGACCGCGCTCTCTTTTCTTAACCTCGATCAGAATGTGATTCAGATGCGCCTCGCCGAAGGCCATGTAAATCTCCGTGTGCGCGAACTCCGCCAGGGCGAGACCTACGAAATTGACACTCCGAATCTGGCATTCACCGTCCGCGAAGCGGGCGCTTTTCGCGTCGACGTCAACGAAAACGGCGACTACACCTCGGTCACCGCAATACGCGGCAGCGGCGAAATCGCAGCTGGCGGGCAGACCTATCCCGTGAACGCCGGTGAACGCGGCGACGTCAGCGGTACTGATCAGAACGTGCAGTATATTCCGGGTACGGCTTCGGAACCCGATGCCCTCGATCGCTGGGCCCAGGAACGCAACATCAAGGAAGACCAGTCTCCGTCAGCTCGCTACGTTAACCGGGATACCGTCGGCTACAGCGACCTCGACGATTACGGCACCTGGAAAGACGAACCCGAAGTCGGCAACGTCTGGGTCCCCAACGATGTTCCTCCGGATTGGGCGCCTTATAGCGACGGCAACTGGGCCTATGTTGCCCCCTGGGGCTGGACGTGGGTCGGCGATGAACCTTGGGGTTTTGCCCCCTATCACTACGGCCGCTGGAATTATTTCGGTTCTTACTGGGGCTGGTGCCCGGGCCCGATCTACGCGCCGCCATATTATGGGCCGGCGTTTGTCGGATTCCTCGGCGGCGGCTTCGGATTCGACGTTGGTTTCGGCTTCGGTTTTGGTGGCGGCTATGGCTGGTTTCCGCTCGGCTGGGGAGAGCCTTTCCGTCCGTGGTATCACTGTGGCCCGGGCTACTGGAACCAAATCAACGTCTACAACACGCACTTCAATCACTTTAACGACTTCCACAATGTGAACAACTTCCGGAATTTTAACTACCGGTATGCCCGCAACAACCATGCGGTCACCACCGCCTCGCACAGCGCTTTCGTAAACGGCCAGAGGATCAATCGCAGCAACACGCACCTTTCGGCCAATTCGTTGCGCAACGCCCGCGTCGCCGGCGGTATCAACGCGTCGCCGAACCGCTCCAGCTTTTTCGGCGCCTCGAACTCGCACGGCCGCGTAGCCACGCCTTCCTCCAGCGTCCAGAACCGCAGCGTCGTCGCACGCTCCACTCCCGCTGCGGCCGCTTCGCACATGCCCGTTCGCACGATGAATTCCGGTTCCTTCTCCGCCAACCGCGGCGGCAACAGCCCCAACGGCAACTTTGCCCGCGGTGGCAACAATGCGCAAGGTTTCAACAACGTCCGGCCGTCACAGCAGTCGCCGAATCGTCCTCCTTCAGCGGGGCAATCGCAGAACGCTCGCCCCAATGGCTCATTTAACAACAGCGGTTCGCGCCCGAACGGTTCGTTCAACAACAACGTGAATGGCTCGCGCTCGACAAGTTCGCTCAACAATAATGCTTCCCGGCCGCCGGCTTCCGGCCGTGCTTGGACCGCACAGGGCAACTCGACGGATTCCGGCCGCGCGCCGCAAGGGTTCGGTAACTCGAACCGCCCTGCTACCTCGCAGGCCACTCGCATGAATTCCAGCAATCGTCCGCCCTGGGCCGGCAGCGGCGGCTCCAATGCTCCGCGCAACTACTCTTCTCAACCCGGTGGCAATCGCTCCTACACTCCACCTGCGTATAACAACAATCGGCCATCCGGGAGCTACAACTCCTCTCCCAACCGCGGTTACTCCACGCCGCGCGGTTATAACGCGCCGTCGAACCGAGGCTATTCCGCCCCGAGAGGCTACAACGCGCCTTCGAACAGAAACTATTCGGCGCCACGTTCCTTTTCAAACGCTCCGTCTTACTCCGCTCCACGCGGCGGAGGTTCCGCGCCGCGTAGCTACTCTGCACCCCGCTATTCTGGCGGCGGATTCAGCGGCGGCGGATCACGCAGCAGCGGCGGAGGCGGAGGATTCCACGGTGGCGGCGGCGGAGGAGGCTTTCACGGCGGCGGTGGTGGCGGAGGAGGCTTTCACGGTGGCGGTGGCGGCGGCTCCCATGGCGGCGGTGGCGGTTCCCACGGCGGTGGCGGCCATCACTAAATCAACCAGTCTCTGAAAGTTTTCAAAGCCCGCTCCTCTTTTTACGGAGCGGGCTTTTCCTTCTAAGCTCTTCCATCTCTTGCCCTTTTAGAAACGCTGCTGCGTCTAGCTACAACTCTCCGCCTCGCCTCGTGTTAAACATAATGACGCAGGGAGTGTAAACTCCAGGTATCGTTCGCAAGGGATGCCCCAGGTCCGCCCCAGCGGATTCCTTCCGAACGCGGGAGCCCTTCCCGGCCCATTCCAGGTACGACGCAACATCCAATGCCGAAAAGCGTCAGGAGAGAAGGGAACAAAAATGAAGACACGTGCATTGAAGTGGCTGTTCCTCGTTCCATTAATCTTTACCTTTGTTCTGGCGGTCTCCAAACCGGCCGTTGCCCAAGACGACGATGATCCCCCCAGCCGCGTCGCCCGTTTAAGCTATGCCAACGGAGAAGTTTCTTTCAGTCCCGGCGGAACCGATGACTGGGTTTCCGCAGTTATAAACCGTCCGATGACCACGGGCGATAAACTTTGGACCGATCAAGGCGCACGCGCTGAACTCCATGTGGATTCCGCTGTGATTCGCCTCGCCGGCCAGACCGGATTTTCCTTTCTGAACCTCGACGACCGCATTATGCAAATTCGCGTCACCGAAGGCAGCATCAATCTGCGCGTGCTTCGCCTCGACGATCAGGAATCCATCGAAGTGGACACGCCCAATCTCGCATTTTCCGTTCTGCGGCCAGGCCGCTATCGCATCAGTGTCAATGAAGCTGGCGACACCACGGTAATTAACGTTCCCGAAGGCACCGGTGAAGTGACCGGCGGCGGCTCCGCCTACACTCTCCATCCGGGCGATCAGGGCATTTTCAGTGGCATCGATTCGTTGAACGCGGACCTTGAGAGTGTCAATGGTGACGACGATTTCGATCGCTGGTGCAGCCAGCGCGACTACCGCGAAGAACACGCCGTGGCGCGCCGCTACGTTTCCGATGACGTGATCGGCTATGAAGATCTCGACGACTATGGCGGCTGGCGCCAGGTGCCCGAATACGGCACGGTCTGGTTCCCGCACGTCACCGTTGTTGACTGGGCGCCCTATCGCTACGGCCACTGGGCCTGGATTTCGCCTTGGGGATGGACGTGGGTGGATGACGCTCCTTGGGGCTTTGCTCCTTTCCACTACGGCCGCTGGGTGAATGTTCGCGGCGCTTGGGGCTGGGTCCCGTGCCCGCCGCGGACAGTCGCTGTTGCCTATGTGCGTCCGGTGTACGCTCCCGCGCTGGTCGCTTGGATTGGCGGCCCGCACTTTGCCGTTGGTATTGGTGTCGGCGGAGGATTTGGCGCGAACGTCGGCTGGTTCCCGCTGGGGCCGCGTGAAGTCTACGTGCCGTCCTATCACGTTAGCCGCACTTACATTAACAACGTCAACGTTTCGAACACCACGGTGAATCAGACCGTCGTCAACAACTACTACAACACTACCGTCATCAACAAAAACGTAACCAACGTAACCTACGTAAATCAGCGCGTAGCCGGCGGGGTCACCGCGACTTCCGGGCAAAACTTCAGCTCCGCTCAGCCCGTGGGCCGCAACATGGTTCGTGTTGATCAACGCGAAGTGGCCACCGCGCAGGTTGCCGTCGCAGCCCCCGCCGTTGTGCCGCCGAAGCAGGCGGTTCTGGGTGGTGGCGCTGTGACTCGCTATCAGCCGCCCGCTGCCGTCCAGGCGCGTGCAGTTGTCGCCAAGACGCCCCCTCCGCCCGCTCCGTTGCCTTTCGCGCAGCGTCAGGAAGCGATCAAGGCAAATGAAGGCCGGCCCATTTCCATCGCGCAAGCACGCCAGATGCAAACGCAGCAGCCCCACAACAACGTAATGCCGGTGCGCATCGCGCCGCCAGCCCGCGTGGTGACCAATCCCCCGCGAGGAAACATGCAACAGGGGAACGCTCCGCAGGGTAACGTCCAGCAGGGCAACCGCGGCATGCAGCCGAACAACAATCGTCCGCCAGCCCAGAACGTCAATCCAAACGTGAACGCACCGGCGAATAACAATCGGCCCGCGAACGCAAACGTGAACCCTAACGTGAACGCCAATCCGAACGTAAGTGCGCCGGTAAACAACAACCCCAATGCCAATGTGAACGCGCCGGCCAATAACAACCGTCCCGCAAACGCCAACGTCAATAATCCCAATGCGAATGTCAACCCGAATGCCAACGTAAACCCCAACGCGAATCCGAACGCGTACAAGGATCGTCCGCCCACTTCCCGGCCGGCTCCGGCTGTCGATCCGCGTTTGGAACAAAAGCACCAGGAGCAGATTCAGCAGCTTCAGCAGAAGCAGGATCAGGAATACCAAAAGGTCCAGCAGAAGCAGATTCAGCAGCAACAGCAGCAGCAACAGAAAATTCAACAGCAGAATGCGGACGCTGCCAGACAGCAGCAACTTCAGCAGAAGCAACAGCAGCTCCAGCAGAAGCAGCAACAGCAGCTCCAGCAGGTTGAACAAAAGCACGACCAGCAGCAGCAGAAGTTACAGCAGAAACAGGAGGCCGAACGTTCACGCCCGGCGCCTCCTCCATCCAATAACAAACCGCCCAAGAATGACCAGAAGGATAAGGACAAGGACAAACCGCCACACCGCTAAAGCGCGAGGTTATTCGCGCACTCTATTGGCAAGGAGCGCTCTCTTCGGGGAGCGCTCTTTTTGCAATTGTCCATCCCGAACGCGTTGCCCTCTTTCGACCCGCCGCGGACCTGTGTGTTATCTTGAATCGAAAGCGTCATGGCCATCTCTTCTCTCGATCCTGTAACCTTTCGCCGAGTCGCTGGCACCTTTGCCACAGGCGTCACCGTGATTACCGTCGAACGCGGCCCCGGCGTGGTCCACGGCATGACCGCTAACTCCTTCACCTCGGTTTCGCTCGATCCGCTTCTCGTTCTCGTCTGCGTCTCTCACGAAGCCAGGCTGTTTTCTTTCCTCCAAGCGCAGCGCCGCTTCGGCGTCGCCATTCTTCGCGCAGGACAGCAATCCCTCTCCGAGCATTTCGCCAAATGCGACCAGTCGCCCGAAGAAGACGCTCGCCTCGGCATTCCGTACAAGTGGACATCCAGCGGAATTCCACTGCTGGATGGCACCCTCGCCGAACTAGCCTGCACGGTTGTCGCCGAACACCCTGCAGGCGATCACACCATCTTCCTCGGCGAAGTCGAAAGCATGAACTGTCACGACGGCGACCCGCTACTCTTCCATCGCGGCCAGTACCGCCGGCTGGTACCCTGATCCAACTGTCATGGCCATGAGAGATATCACGGAACTGATGAGCCTTTATCGAGAGTGTTCGCGAAACCTGTGGAATGTCTATTTCTCGGGACGGGAAAATATCGGCGCTTCTCTCGACGCATTTGAAGAGATACGACAATTGCTATTTGAATCGCTCGTCGTGAATGAACTCTCTTATGACGGAGAGGCGGAAGGTGAGGATATACCTCCACCCGCTCTGAGAGTAGTCCCGGGAGCAAGCTCGTTAATTCTAATCAGGCGATTGAGTGAACCGGGAGAGGCAAGGTACTGGGATCAAGAAAAGGACATGGTGGTCGGTCCCGATGATATCAGACTAGCTTTTGTCGACTACTTTGACTTCTACCAAGTTCCAATAAAGGACTTTCATTACTTTCTCTGTAGGATTCTCAGTTTTCCGAATCATTCCGAGTACGAAGGGAGAGAGGCGCTCTTGGAGGTATTAGACGCCAAAGTCTTTCACGACGAGGATGCGGACAATAGTCGGGGGGTGTAATGAATCCCTCCAAGACTGGACACGAGCCGTGCGTATTTCCTCAACGATAAGCATCCTTCCGATGGCGAATGGCAGTGACTTCAATGGCGTCGTCATTTTTCAGATCGAAGAATATCCGGTAATCGCTGCAGCGGAGACGGAAGCCGATGAGCGGAGGTTTCAGTTTTTTCACATCACCCGTCCGGCTGAGGAGATATCGGTCCAGACAATAAAGAATCTGCAAGGCGGACTCGCGGTCGATAGCGCGGAGATCAGTGCGGGCTTCCGGGGACCAGTGGACTGTAACGCGTTCCGGCGTTGGCGGTTCGGTCACTTCTTTAAACCGAGTTCGCGCAGAATCTCTTCGTGAGGAACGCCTTCACCGCGGGCGAGCGAGGCGCGGGCACGCTCTAGCGCGGCTGCGGTTTCAGGCGCGAGTTCTTCTTCTTCCACGGCGGCTAGGGCCAGCGA
>DASYXF010000152.1:0-6155 GCA_035935335.1 Candidatus Acidiferrum sp. | reverse complement strand
GTCGACGAGGACGCCTGCATTTACCAACTCCTCGTTGTATTTGGCCATCGCGGCAAGGAGTTCTTCACTGGGCATCTTGCCGGCTTCGCTATCTTTGTTGGCTTTGACGATCATCATGAATCTCATGGGACGTTCTCCTGAAGGATTGTTAACGATTGAGAACCCGGGGTGCCGGGGGGCCAATCCAGCTCTCTGTCAGTAAGACGAATGGCAAAGCGGAAATTCGACAGGCCTGGAGACTAAACTTTGGGCAGGCCTCCGACTTCGACGAGGGGGCGGATTTCGACGGTGCCCCAACGGCCGGCTGGGACGCGGGAGGCGATGTCGATGGCTTCGTCAAGGTCTTTGGCATCAATCAGAAAGAAGCCGCCAAGCTGTTCGCGGGTTTCGGCGAAGGGGCCGTCGGTCACAATGCGTTTGCCGTCCTGCAGGCGAAGGCTGGTGGCGGTAGAGGTGGGTTGCAGGGGCGCGGCGCCGAGGAACTTGCCGGATTCGTGGAGCTTGTTGGCGAACGCGGTGGATTCCACGTAGCAGTGCTCGCGTTGATCCTGGGTTAGCGCTCCGTTTTCTTCGAAGTACATCATGAGCATATATTTCACGGGGTTCTCCTCCACCTATCTGTTAGACGAACGGGGGAAACAGAAATCGACAGGGTGCCGTAAGATAATCGGGACAAACTATGAGCTCTGCCGCAGCCACCGCCGTTGAAACTGTGTATCGAGCCGAATGGGGCCGCATTGTGGCGACCCTGATCCGGCTGATTGGCGATTTTGAGCTTGCGGAGGAATGCGCGCAAGAAGCTTTCACGGCGGCCGTGGAGCAGTGGCACGCGACCGGGGTGCCGGCGCTGCCGCGTGCCTGGATCATTCAGACTGCGCGGAATAAGGCCATTGACCGGATACGGCGGCAGGGGAAATACGCGGAAAAACTGGAGCTTTATGGCAATTCGGAAATTGGGACGGAGAGCCAGGAGCCGAATTACGATACCGGCGAAATACCGGACGACCGGTTGCGTTTGATTTTTACGTGCTGCCATCCGGCACTGGCACCCGAGGCACAAGTGGCGCTGACGCTGCGGACATTGTGCGGACTGGAGACGGAAGAAATTGCCAGGGCGTTTCTGACTTCGACGACGACGATGGCACAGCGGCTGGTGCGGGCGAAACGTAAGATCCGCGACGCGAAGATTCCGTACGTTGTGCCGGAAACGCAGACCATGGCAGAGCGGCTGGACGCGGTGCTGACGGTGATTTACCTGGTATTCAACGAAGGGTACGCGGCAACGCGGGGAAATTCGCTGCTGCGGCTGGATTTGTGCTCGGAGGCGATACGGCTGGGGCGTTTGGTGGCGAATCTGATGGCGCCGCAGACTCCGCGGGAGGCGACGGCGCTGGTGGCGCTGATGCTGTTGCATGATGCGCGGCGCGAAGCGCGGCTGGATGAGGCGGGAGAGATTGTGGTGCTGGAAGAGCAGGATCGAACAAAGTGGAAGCGGGAACAGATTCGCGAGGCGTTGCCGTTGGTGGAAGAGGCTCTGCGCGGGGGACCGGGGCCGCTGGCGCTGCAGGCAGCGATTTCGGCCGTGCATTGCCGGGCTTGGCGGGCGGAGGATACGGATTGGCGGGAGATTGTGAGGCGGTACGATGCGCTGATGGTGGTGCAGCCTTCGCCGGTGGTTTCGCTGAATCGCGCGGTAGCGGTGGCGATGGCGGAGGGACCGCAGCGCGGGTTGGAGTTGATGAGGGAGTTGGGAGCAGCGAGCGATCTGGAAAATTACCATTTGTTGCATGCGGCGCGGGCGGACATGCACCGGCGGTTGAGGAGTTTTGCGGATGCCGCGGAAGAGTATGAGAAGGCATTGACGTTGGTGACGAATGAGAGCGAGCGGCGGTATTTGGAGAAGAGGTTGAAGGAAGTGACGGGGAGCAGGGCGTAAGAAAAAGAAAGAAGGCGGCATAAAGCCGCCCCTACATGTTAGGGCTTGGGGTTGGCGTTCCACATTTCTTGCTGGATTTTCCATTCGCCCTTCGCGTTTTTGTGGAGGACGAAGAGAAGTTTTCCGTATCCTTCCATGGCGGGCTGGTTGCCGGGGGGCTGGAGGCCTTGTATTTCGAGTCCCCACTCGGAGGCCCAGTCGCCGGAAATCTGGATGTCGCGGAAATCGATTTTTTCGCGGACGATTTTGTAGCCGGGCATCTGCGCGCTGATGTCGTTGATGAATTTGCCGATCGCGGCGCGGCCGACCATCGGCGCCATGCTGGGAAGCAGGCTGACGCCATCCTCGGCCCACATGTCAATGATGGCGGGATTATCCATGCGGAGGTGGGCGTTGATGAATTTCTGATTGAAGGCCAGGATGTCGGCCTTGGGGTCGGCAGGAGGAGCGGACGTTTGCGGGGAAGGGTGAACGAAGAGGAGCGCGGAAACCAGAATCAGGAAGGCCAAACGACACGCAGCGAGCATGAGCGTACCTCCTGAGCGACCTTCATATCGGAATTGGGGGAAGAATGGAAGAGGGATGAAGGAGGCGGCTTACATTGCGATCGGATCTTTGGCGTGGCGAGAGACGTACCAGCAGGGATTGTGCTGGGCGTGCGGAAAAATGGTGCGGGTGCAAGGGACGTCTTCCTCCGGACTGACGGCATCGATCTGATATTCCGTTTTGTTGCCTTTGTCGGGAATTGCGAGCAGGCGGACGCGGTGGACCGCCGAGTTGGCTGCGCCGAGTCCGGGAATGGCCAAACGGAGATGGTACCAAGTGAGGTCGACGGCGTAGACGACGAAAAACAGGACTATGAGTGCTGCGGTGATACGCAGAATCAGGCGGGCGCCGGGCGAAGAGCGATGGGTAGGGTCAGGCATGGGTTTGAGCTGCGGGGGATATTTTGCATCGGGAAGGGTTCGGGTGGAAGCGCGAATTGGGGCGATTGACCCAGGCCGCTGGGTTGCCAGACGCAGGAATTTGGTGTTGCAAGGAAGCAGGGGCCGGCCCGTTCGTTGGCGAAGCATGCAAACAGAGGAGTTGGCGGCTGGCCGCAATTGGTGACGATGTGGCGAGGTAGCTGCACTTGCACTAACCGGACCAGTGCGGCGTGGGGGCGTTCACCCAAGCTCCTGCCGGGTCCTTTCGTGTACGGCTCGGATCCCCCACACCACGCTACCGCCGTGCCTGCGCGGCAAACCTCTGGAACCAAATAAAAAGTGATGCTGCCCCGGGCATGGGGAGAAACTGGTGCTTGCCGGGAATCGGTGAAGCCGCCGGGGAGGTGTGCGATGAAACTCCTGATAGCTGTGGATGGATCGACAGGATCGGATGCGGTGGTGCGGGAAGTGGCGTCGCGGCCGTGGCCGGAAGGCTCCGAATGCTGTGTGCTGACGGCGATCGACCCGTTTTTTTTCACAAAAGCGCCGTTGCTGCTGGCCGCTGCAAAAGAGGATACGCAAAGACCCCTGGACGATTACGCGGAGAGTTTGAAGGCGGCCAGCCTGCGAGTAAGCACGGAAATTTTGCTGGAAAATCCGCGACGTGGAATCCCTAAAGCGGCAAGCGAATGGAAAGCGGACCTGATTGTTATGGGCTCGCACGGAACCGGCGCGTTCGTGCGGCTGCTGATGGGAAGCACGGCGCAAGCAGTGTTGCGGCACGCGGGATGTTCGGTGGAAATTGTCCGCGAGGGGCGAAGAAAGAGCGGCGGGATGCATGTGCTGGTTCCGACGGATGGTTCGGACTGCGCGGAAGCGGCATTGCGGAGCGTGGCGGCCCGGCCGTGGCCCGAAGGCACCGAGATCCGCGTGATCTGCGTGCCGGAAGTTCCAGTGCTGGCGGGAGCGTATCCCTACTACCCGCCGGAAGTAGTGCTGGAGGTAGCCATGACGAACGACGCCCACGCTCAAGACGCCGTACTGAAAGGGGTGAGTCTTTTGAAGAAGGCGCGATTGAACGTATCCGAGCAGGTGATGGAAGCGCGAGAATCACCGGTGCGCGCAATTCTGAGCATGGCCGACCTGTGGGGCGCGGACCTGATCGTGATGGGCTCGCACGGGCGCCGGGGATTCGATCGATATGTGATGGGGAGTGTCAGCGAATCGGTGGCGCTGCATGCGCACTGTTCCGTGGAGGTGGTGCGCGCGGCATAAGAACAGGTAAAGGCAGAAGTAGGACGGATGAGTAAGAAGGAGGGGGCTATGAAAGTAAAAGAAGTGATGATGGGAACGCCTTACTGCATCCCGCTGGAAGCAAATCTGGGAATGGCAACGGAACTGATGTGGAGGGGCAATTGCGGATTCCTGCCGGTGGTGGATGCGCAGAAAAAAGTGTGCGGCGTGATAACCGACCGGGATATTTGCGTGGCACTGGGAACGCGGAATCAGACCGCGGGACAGGTGCTGGTGGAAGAAGTCGTTCAACGCAAAGTGTATGCGTGCAATCCAGAGGACGACATTCATGTGGCGTTGCAGACGATGCGAGAGGGACATGTACGGCGGCTGCCCGTTGTGGATTTCAGTGGGAATCCAGCCGGAGTGATTTCCATGGACGATTTACTGCTGCGGGCGGAACCCGATCGTGCCGGGAAAGAGCCGGAACTTTCCGCGGACGAGGTGGTTCGCGGCTATCGCACGATCATGAAGAAGGATTTACCCGTGAGCATGAAAAAGGCGGCGGCATAAGAGAGGGGCCAAAGTTCTCGCAGGGCTCAAAGCAGGGGCGCTCTCGCAGCGCGTTCCTGCTTTTCTTATTTAGAGAGCGGCGGCCTTGCGGTCGGTGGCGGAGGGTGCCAAGGGGTACGGATAGTCCACGATCTGATTGATGGAGTAGACAGATTCGCGCTCGCACGAACGGCAACGGACGTTGAAGACGCGGGAAATCAGATGGTAGTGCACGTCGCCGGAGTCGGTGAGTCCCTGAAACTCCAGTTCCTTTTTGCTGATAAGACCGGGAACGCGAATGGGCTTGCCGCAGTGGCGGCAGACGACGGCGCGGAACTTTTCGGACACTACCGGAGATGCCATGGGAATGACTCCTTAGATTTTGGGACCGGGTCTTGCGGAAGGGTGAGGATACCGAAAGGCCAGGGCCCCTGTCCAGTTGAGGATAGGTGGAAAAACAGTGGGAAAAAGTGATGGGAGTCACGCGGGAAGGTAAACATTAAACCCTTTTAATTCAAAACATTACGGGAGAGGGAAAGCCCACAAAAAAACGGGCTGGCTCAAGGGAGAAAGAGTGGGCGTGTGCTCAGCGTGGGATTTACTTCAGCCCTACCCCGTAAAAGTAGGTGTAGGGGTTGCTGCTTTGGCCGTGTTTTCGTGAGGACTTTAGGAAGAGGTTGTCGCGACGAGAATGCGTAGAGATTTGTAGTCGAGGGTGGACACGGGGAAAATGCGCCCGCCTCAGAAGGCGTCCGCTACAAGATCTGCCAAAAAGAAATCGCGAAATTTTGGTTGAAATTGGTGGAGCCGATGGGGTTCGAACCCACGACCTCCTCGATGCCATCGAGGCGCGCTCCCAGCTGCGCCACGGCCCCACCGGAGGAACGCAATTATTTTAGCACAGGTCGGAGAAGAGGGCGGCCTAAAGCCGCCCCTACACATTCGGATTTTCCACGTTTACGAGCGGGCCCTACACAATTCGGGGCCACGTGAAGGTGGCCGCTACGCGGGCGTGTGGCGGAGGTGGGCTAGGAGGGCGCGGGAGCCGCGGTTGAGGGTGCGGCCACGGAGGACTACGGCGGCAACGGTGCGCTCAGCTTGAGGGTCGGCGATGCGGACGAAGCGGCAGGGTTTGGATTTGTCAACCGCCATTTCGGGGACGAGCGAGACGCCCATGCCAGCGCCGACCATCGCGAGGAGGCTGGAAAGGTGGCCGCTATCGAAGACGACGCGCGGGTCGAGGCGGGCGCGGTCGCAGGCGGCGACAGCGGTGTCGCGGAAGCAATGCCCATCGCGAAGGAAAAGGAAGGGATCACGGCGGAGATCGGCGAGTTGCAACGACGGGCGACGAGCGAGTTTGTGCGTTTTTGGCAGAGCGGCGAAGAGGCGTTCGGTGAAGAGTGGATGCGCGTCGAATTCATGGCCGCGGATCGGGAGGGCCAGGACGGCAATGTCGACGGAGCCGGCGCGGAGACGATCGAGAAGAACCGGGGTGATTTCTTCGGCGA
>DASYXF010000151.1:0-24845 GCA_035935335.1 Candidatus Acidiferrum sp. | reverse complement strand
CGCACGCGGCGTGAACTGGGAGAAGATTCACGCCGGCGAGCACTCTTACGATCTAGCGTTGAGCGAACCGGAATACTCGCTGGTATTCAACCGCATGAGCCCCTCGGCGTGGCAGCGTGGCCTGGGCCATGTGATTTTCTACACGATTAACTATTTGAAGCATCTGGAAGCGCAAGGCGTCCGCGTGGTAAATGGGTCGCGCGCGTTCACGCACGAAACCTCCAAGGCTTTGCAGCTCACATTGCTCGAATCGCTCGGGCTGCCGTATCCAAAGGCGCAGGTGATCAATCATCCTTCGCAGGCGCTGGCAGCCGCGGAGAAAATCGGCTACCCACTGGTGGTGAAGCCGAATATTGGCGGCAGCGGCGCAGGGATCGTCCGTTTCGACAGGCCAGAACAATTGAAAAGCGCCGTGGAAGAAAATCAACTCTACTTTGGGATCGATCAGATGGCGCTGGTGCAGGAATGTTTTCGGGCGCGCGACAGCATCATCACGCGGATCGAGGTGCTCGGCGGCAAGTTCCTCTACGGCATTCAAATTCACACCACCGGCGATACCTTTAATCTGTGTCCCGGAGACATCTGCCAGAGCACCAAGGGCGAAGAATTGGCCCGCACGATCTGTCCTGTGGATGCGCCGAAAAACGGGCTGAAAGTGGAAGGCTACGCGCCTCCGCGGCAAGTGGTCCATGATGTTGAGCGGATCATGCAGGAAGCTGGCATCGAGGTTGGCGGAATCGAATACGTCATTGATGACCGCGACGGCCGGTTGCTCTATTACGACGTGAATGCGCTTTCGAATTTTGTGGCCGACCCGGAGCGCATCGTCGGTTTCAATCCATATTCTCGCCTGGCGGATTACCTGATTTCCGAAGCGCAGGCCCACGAAGCAAAGCAGGCGCAGCAGGCCGTTGGCACGGGAAAGGCCGGGTGAACGGGCCATGCGCTACGGATACTGGATGCCGGTTTTCGGCGGGTGGCTGCGCAACATCGAAGACGAGCAGATGGAAGCGACCTGGAGCTACGTCAAGAAACTGACGCAGCGCAGCGAAGCACTCGGCTACGACCTTACCTTGATTGCAGAACTGAACCTTAACGACATCAAAGGGCCGCAAGCGCCTTCGCTGGATGCCTGGTCGACGGCCGCGGCGCTGGCGGCGGTCACCGAGAAAATCGAGTTGATGGTGGCGGTTCGTCCCACGTTCCACCTTCCGGCCTTGCTGGCCAAGCAGGCCGCGAACATCGACCACATCAGCAACGGACGGCTTTCGCTGAACGTGGTTTCGTCGTGGTGGGCGGAAGAGGCGAAGAAGTACGGCGTCGCGTTCGAGCAGCACGATGACCGCTACGCGCGCACCAGCGAGTGGCTGGACGTGCTCAACGGCGCGTGGACTCAGGACAATTTTTCGTACGCGGGGAAGTATTATCGCGTGGACGCCAATTTGCTTCAGCCGAAGCCCGTTTCGCGGCCGAGGCCTGTCATCTACGCAGGCGGGGAGTCGGAAGCGGCCAAGCAACTGATTGCGGAGAAGTGCGACGCGTACGTGATGCACGGCGATTCACCAGAAAAGATCCAGGCCAGGATTGCTGACCTCAGCCAAAGACGAGAACGGATGAAGCTACCTCCGATGCAGTACGGTGTGGCGGGGTACGCGATCGTGCGTGAAACCGAACGCGAAGCACAGGAAGAGTTGCGGCGCATCACCGACGTGAAGCAGAACGCCGCCGGTTACGCGAATTACCAGCAGTGGCTGGCCAATACGCAACTCGAACAGCGCGTTTCGCTGGAAGATTATTCGGTTTCCAATCGAGGCTTGCGTTCGGGCCTTGTCGGCACTCCGGAGCAGGTGGCGGAGCGTGTTGCTGCGTTCGAGCGCGCCGGTGCGAACCTGTTGCTGTTACAGTTCAGCCCGCAACTTGAAGAAATGGAGCGGTTTGCGGCCAGTGTTATGCGGCGCTCGCATCCGCAAATGGCGCGAGCCTGAGCGCAAGACAACGTTTTCTCGGCCCAAAACCGCTAGGCAAACTGTGAGAGTTTGGCTATAATTGATGTTTGCTTTAGAAGTGCTGGCCCCGCCTGAGTGGGTCTGCAGGGAATAACGAAAATGAATCCGGTCATTCAGAAGTTGCATGAAGCGCAATTGCGCAAAGATCTCCCCGAGTTCCGCTCCGGCGACACCATCAAGGTGCACGTGCGCCTGATGGAAGGCGAAGGAGAGAAGGTCAAGGAACGCATTCAGACGTTTGAAGGCGTGGTGATATCGAAGAAGGGCCGCGCCAGCAGCGCCAGCTTCACCGTGCGCCGCGTGAGTTTTGGCGTAGGCATCGAGCGCATCTTCCCGCTGCATTCGCCCTCGATCGCTTCGATCGACGTCGTCGGCAAGGGCAACGTCCGCCGCTCGCGCCTCTATTACCTGCGCAATCTGCGCGGCAAGGCAGCCCGCATCAAGCGCGCCGCGCGTGAAGAAGCTCCAACGCCCGCCGTCGCTGCAAAAGCCTAAGGGATACAACAAAGGAATTTTCCGAAGGGACAAGCAACTGCTTGTCCCTTTTTCATTTGGATGACCGCGTGAACTTATAGAACCGTTCAATTCGGAGTTCACTTTTTTAGAAGGTTCCAGTCTTTCAGGGAGACGGCTGAAGCGCCGATGTCACCGATAATCTTGAATTCCCCGGTCATAAAGCCAAACAGGTCGGCAGGATGAGAGTCCACGGGCACCACTTTCACGACGGGAGCGGCACATTTGGTGATGACGACAGACTCGCCTGTGCGTTGAATCCGGGCGATGATTTTGAGGCATTGAGTTTTAAAGACGTCGGCGTCAATCCGTTTCATGGTGACCTCTACTGAACGACCATAGTCTTTATGATATGACCATGGCGGATAGGGATTAAGTTTTTTTGTGTACGGCCCGCCTCGGAAGGCGGGCCCTACAAATGCTTACGAGGGGAGGGTTTTAGACAGGCAGGGACGGAAGGAATAACGCGTTTTCAATTTTGGGTGCTAAGATTCGGGTTCGACGACACGAATATGGCGCGACTTTGCTCTTCCCGTTTCGAACGAGCGGCGCGGCGGCTTGGCTGGACCCGCATTGCCGGTCTGGACGAAGCCGGGCGCGGCGCGCTGTTTGGTCCCGTGGTGGCCGCGGCGGTGATTTTGAATCCGAAGCGACGCATTGTTGGTCTCGACGATTCCAAGAAGCTACTCCCCGAACGACGCTCCGAACTCTCGGAGCGGATTCGCTCCCACGCGATTGCCTGGGCGGTCGCCGAAATCGACGCGCAACGCATTGACGCGTGGAATATCTATCAAGCCAGCCGGCAGGCGATGCAGGCGGCGCTCGAACAACTATCCATCCAGCCCGACTATTTGCTGATCGATGCGATGCAACTCGACGTGATGATCGAGCAGAAGTCGCTGATCAAGGGTGACGCGCGCAGCGTCTCGATCGCCGCGGCATCCATCTTGGCCAAGACTCACCGCGATACTTGCATGGAGAAGTGGGACGCGGTCTATCCGCAATATGGCCTGGCTCGCCACAAGGGCTATGCCACGCCGGACCACCTGGAAGCCCTTCGCCAGCATGGGCCTTCCCCCCTGCATCGCCACTCGTTCGCCCCGGTCCGCGAGGCCGGCTGCTGGGCCGCAGGAGCGGTGCAAGAGCCGCTGCCGCTCGAAATCTGGCCAGCCCGATCGTAATCCCGCCTTCGCCATTTGTTCGCTGCGAGTATCGTATCCGCCACGGGGATAACTGCCTGTTCACACGCGGCTGCGGTTTCGTTGACGCCCCCCAGGTGGGGGCGTAGCGTGAGAAAAGTAACGTTGCGTGGTCCCAGTACCCGCAACGAGTTGAGGAGAAAGTTGCCGTCAGCTTTCGATGGGGGAAGCTGTCGCCATTTGGCATGGCTTACAACAAGAGCAAATACGTCGAAGCCGCGCAAAAGCTGTTGAACCAGGGCAAAGTGGCGCAGGCCATCGCGGAGTATCAGCAAATCCTGAAGTACGAGCCGCGCGACCAGGTCACGCTGATGACCATCGGCGAGCTGTACATCCGCCAGGGCGAAACCTTTCAAGCCATCGAATATTTTGAGCGGCTGGCGCAACTCTTTGTCAGCGACGGATTCCTGACCAAAGCGATCGCGGTTTACAAGCGAATTTCAAAACTCGCGCCCGAAGAAGTGCGCCCCCTCGAGAAGCTCGCGGATTTATACGTGCAGCAGGGCGTGATGAGCGAAGCCCGGCCGCTGTTCCTGCAGTTGGCGGAACTCCACCTGAAAAACGGCAAACAGCCGGAAGCGATTGCGCTGCTGAAGAAACTGCTGCTGGCGGAACCCGACAACATTCGCATTCAAATCCGGCTGGCGGACCTGTACCAGGCCATGGGCCAATCGGGTGAAGCTCTGGAAAGCTATGTCCAGGCGGCGCAACGCGCATTGGCTCGCGGCGACCAGGGGGAATGCGAGCGGCTGGCGGACCGTGCGCTCCAGATCAATGCGAAGAACCTCGATGCTTTGATCGTCAAAGCGCGGAGCTTTTCCTCGGTCGGCAACACGACCAAAGCCGCGGAGATCCTCGAGCGGGTACCGGACCTCGACAAGGGCGGCGAACCGGCGGAGCTGCTGCTGGATCTTTACCTGAAGTCCTCGAAATGGGAAGAAGCCTCGGCGCTAGCGTTGAGAATTTTCTCCCACGATGAAAAGAATTTTACGGCCACGCAAAAGGTGACCGAAGGGTTTCTGGAATCCGGGCAGGGCGACCGGGCCATGAGCATCCTTTCGCGTATTCGAATCCCCATGATCGACGCGGGAGAGCACGAAGGCGTGGTGCACCTGCTGCAAAGCCTGGCGGCTGCGATGCCTGGGCGGCTGGAACCCCTGGAATGGCTGGTGGACACCTATGGCCGGACCAGTGACTCGTTCCGTTTGCCGGACGCTCTGGCAAACCTGGGCGATGCGCTGCTGGCGAACGGGAAGACGGAGCGCGCCAAGGAGATTTTTCAGCAACTGGTCGATCGCGATCCGGAGAATGATTCGGCCAAGCGCAAACTGAACGAGGCGCTGCGCAAAATTGGCGGCCTGCCGGCGGAGCCGAAACCCGCGCCGGAGCCAGTGGCCTTTGCGGATAATTTGCAGGCGGAGATTCCCCAACCACCCGTGGCGAAGATACGCGGCGGACTGCACGACGATACGCCGATCGTGGATGCCCAGGCAGCTGGTTCGCCCAAGTCGCCGCTTGCCGAGCAGGAACTCGACGAAGAAACCCAGAAATTCATAGCGCAATCGCTGACCGACGTGGATCTGTTTGCGAGTTACGGCCTGACTCAGAAGGCGATCGGGCTGCTGGAAGCCATTTTGCGCCGCGCGCCGATGCACACGCCGACGCTCGAAAAACTTCTCGATTTCGTGCTGGGAGCGGGAGACGACCGCCGGACAGCTGAACTGGCTGCCCAACTGGAGCACATTCACGCGGGCCGCGGTGATCTGCGTAGCAGCGAGCGCTTTGGCGAATTGCGCCGGCGGTTCCAGCGCGCCGCGGGCTTGAGTGACGAAGAGGTTGCGGCCGCAGTGGCCGCCGCAATGCCACAACCGGTGGATGTCCACCCGGTCGGAAAAGTCGAGGCGCAACCTGTCGGAGACGTGCACGCCACCCCAGTGAGCGCAACACCTGCCGAAATTGCGGCGGTGCCCCTGGATGCTGCAGTTGTCACGCCTGCACCCGCTGCACAGGTTCCCGTGGAGCTTCCTGGAATCGAAATTACCAAGCCGCCCGAAGTGGCGGCAGCGCCCCCTGCGGCAGCCGAGCCTGCTGCGGAAGAGGTCGACCTCTCCGCGGAATGGGCTTCGCTACTGGAAGAGACGAAGGAGCCCCCGCTGGAAGAAATTTCCGCAAAGGGACCCGCGCACGCTGCGTCCGAGGAAGCCGATCTGGCGTCCTCGTTCCTCGAGCAGGCGATGTCCATGAAGAAATCGGCGCCGGCTCATCCGGAAAAGGCCTCCGAAGTTCCGGAATTCGAAGTGCCTGCGGAGCCGCCAGTTACGGAAGAAGAGGCGATCCCGGCAGCGGAAATTCCCACCGAGCTGACCGCGGCGGAACAGCGTGCCGCTCTTGTCGAACAGGCTTTCAAGCAGCACGAAGAACTCCTGCCGGACGAGGAATTGACAACGTTGCCGGACCCGGAACATGCGGGGGTGGCTGCGGGGGGACGCGATCCTTCCCTTGATCTGCCGCAGAGCACGGTGCCGGAAAAGACCGCGCCGGAGCCCGACCTTGATCTCGACCAGGATTTCGAACTGGTGCTCGAGCCGGAGCCCGTTGTGCCGGCGCACGAGATGTTGGCGAAGATTCCTCCTCCCGCCAAAACGCCTGAGCCTTCCAAAGTGCCTGCCGGCGTGCCTGCGAATGCCCAGTCGCTGACAACCGACGATTTTCTGACCGACCTAGCCAAGGAAATGGACGAATTGGGCCTCGGCGAATTGACACGCCCCGTGGGTCATGCGCCGGAGGAAAAATCCGCGCCATCCGCGCGGGCCTCAGGTGGCGAAAAGGGTGCCTCCGGCGGAGAATCCGGCCCGCTCAAGGAAGTCTTTGACGAATTCCGCGCCGAACTTGGCGAAATGGGCGCCGAAGACGAGGATCTGGAGACACATTACAACCTCGGCATTGCCTTCCGCGAAATGGGCCTGCTGGAAGAAGCCATCGGCGAATTTCAGAAGGTGGCGCAGGCCAACGACCGCGGCAAGGCGTTCCGTTACGCCATGCAATGCTGCACGCTGCTCGGCCTGGCGTTCATGGAAAAAGGGCAGCCGGGCATTGCGGCCATCTGGTACGAGCGTGCGCTTCTGACACCCGGCATGGACACGGAAAGTAAACTGGCATTGCGGTATGATTTGGGAGTGGCCCAGGAGTCGGCGGGCGAGCTGGACGCGGCACTCAAGAGCTTCTCCCAGGTTTACGCGATCAACATTGATTACCGCGACGTGGCAGAGCGCATACACTCGCTGCAGAAGCCGGCTCGCTAGGCGCCGTACAAACCACACTTAAGGCCAACAGGTACCCGATGAATCGAATTTTACGCGCGCTGACGGTCGTGCTGTTGTTTGAATTGGGTGCGCTGCTGCTCTATCTGCCGTGGTCCGCGTTCTGGGAACAAAACTATTTTCTCAGCCACTATCCCTGGATGATGCGTCTAGCTTTGCATCCCGCTACGCGCGGAATCGTCAGCGGGATTGGTGTTCTGGATATTTTTGTTGGGTTCGGTTTCTTCAATTCGCGTCCGGTGCCGGCCCGTGTGCCCCCTCCTTCCAACCCATAAGGCGTTGTTGTGTTACGTGACGGATCGCCGAAGTCTTGCCGGCGCGACGGGCCATGCCAGCGAACTTCTATTGCAAAAAATTGAACAGGCCGCGAAGGCCGGTGTGGATTGGATTCAGATTCGGGAGAAGGATCTTTCCGGCCGCGAATTGGCGAACCTCACGGAGCAAGCCGTTTTGCGCGCCGGGGCTGGCTCGTTGGTTTTTGTGAATGACCGCGTGGATGTCGCCTGCGCAAGTGGCGCGGCCGGGGTGCATTTGGGTGAGCAGAGCGTTCCAGCCAGTGAAGCAAGGCGATTGATCAGCGAACGGAGCGACACCAAGAAGTTCATCGTTGGAGTTTCCGTGCATTCTTTGGAAACAGCGCTGAGGGCCGAACAGGCCGGCGCCGATTACGTGATTTTCGGGCCTGTGTACGCCACCCCATCGAAAGCGAGCTTGGGAAAGCCGCAGGGCTTGGAACGATTAGGGGAAATCTGCCAGCGTTTGACGATTCCGGTGCTGGCGATCGGCGGAATCACACTGGAAAACGCCCGGGACTGCATTACGGCCGGCGCCGCCGGGATTGCGGCCATTCGCCTGTTTCAGAACGCGACTGATCTGGACGCGGTAGTGAAAGAGCTGCGGAATATTTCGTAAGACCGCTCTTTGACGCCGAGGAATCGCAAAATCTTCAGGACATCAGGCGGCGGAGCAGACGGATTTGTCCGGCGTGGTAGATGTCGTGCAAAGCCACACCGTAAAGCGCCGGCAAAAGCTTATTCGCGCGCGGCGTTTTCAGGACGCGGCGGATGGCCGCTTCCAGCGCACGGTGCTCGCGTTCCAGCAACGCCAGGTCAGCTCGCCAGGCCGCCTCGGTGGCTTTTTCCTTTTCCGGCCGGGCAAAGAAATTGCTCCCTTTCAGAATAAACGAGCCGCGCTTACCGCCTTCGATGCGCCGGCGCACGGCGTATTTCCAATACGCGGAATGAAGCGCGAGTTCCCAGATGTTGTGACGCCCCGGCGCGGGACGCCTCGCCGCCTGGGCGGCAGAGACGCCCTTCAGCGATTGGCGCAGATTCGGGCCGTGCCAGGTCTTGCGCGAATAGCCTTCCTCAAGAAGGGCAAGAATCAGTTCATCCGCTTTCATGCAAGCTCCCGAAAAAAGGATTAATCGCCGGAGTTCGCGTTGGCCGGATCGTCATGCCGCCAACCGGGATTTCCGAAGACGTAGAGAAGCTTATTGCGCCAGCCGGGTGCCGTCCAGGCATCGCGGAACATTTGCATCCACTCGTGAAATGCTATGCGGACGGGGTTATAGGTGCCGATATTGTGGGTGAGGCCAAAGCGTGGAGGATCCGCGGGATTTTCCGGTTCGAAGCTGCCGAAGAGCTTGTCCCAAATAATGAGCGTACCGCCGTGATTGCGGTCGATGTAGCGAGGATTCGAACCGTGATGCACGCGATGGTGCGAAGGCGTGTTCAACACTTTTTCCAGCGGACCCATGGAGCGAACAAGTTCCGTGTGAATCCAGAACTGGTAGAGCAGGCTGATCGCCTTCATGGTCATGATCATCACCGGCGCAAACCCGGCGATGGGCAGCCAGATCCAGAAGACGAAGCTGGTAAAGGTGCCGGTCCACGTTTGGCGCAATGCGGTGGACAGGTTATAGCGCTGCGAGGAATGGTGTACCACGTGAGAAGCCCAGAAGAAGCGGCACTCATGGCTGACGCGGTGAAACCAGTAGTAGCTGAATTCGTCGCCGAAAAAAAGCAGCACCCACGCCCACCACTGATACCCAATCGAGAAAATGGCGAAGCGATGAAGCCAGGTAAGGATGCTGAACTGCAGAGCCTTGGCGATCAGGTCTACAAACACGCTGCCGAGACCCATGGTGATGCTGGCGGCCGCGTCCTTCAGCTGGTAAATCTCGCGCTTCATGACGGCGCCGGCGATGGCCTCTGCAAAGAGCAGGGCGACGAAGGCGGGAACGGCCAATGTAATCAGATCGGGCATCGGTATGGCTGCACGGGGCTACGAACCTTGAAGGGAAAGAAGCCCCAAGATAGGAAAGTTTACACCCGGCGGCAAACGGATGCATGAGGCTTGAATGCCCGCCCGCTCAGGTTCGCGCAGACTCCGTCTGTTGTGTGTCCGGCCCGGGCGCGCCGGCATGCCGGGATTTCTTGCTCTGGTAGAGGCGCTTGTCGGCGGATTCGAGAAGTTCGGAAGCGGACAGTCCGTCGTGCGGATAGACGGAATAGCCGATGCTTACGGAGAGCGACGGTGAATCCTGCTGTGAGCGGAGGCAAGTAGAAATGCGTTCCGCAACGTTTTGCGCGCGTTCCCTGTCGGCATCGAGCAGCAGAATCGCAAACTCATCTCCTCCGTAGCGGGCGGCAACATCCGTGGCACGGCAATGCTCCTTCATCACGCGGGCCAGGCGGCTCAGGGCCCGGTTCCCGGTCAAATGCCCCAAGCGGTCGTTGATTGTCTTCAAATCGTCGAGATCCAGCAAAAGCAGGGCGAACGGCTGGCGTGCTCGTTCGGCGCGGCGCACCTCTTGCTCGAGGTTCTCGAAAAATTCCCGATAATTGGCGAGTCCCGTCAGACCATCATGGCTGGCACGAAATCGTATTTCATCCTCGGTCTTCCTGCGTTCAGTGATATCAAGCGCCATTCCGATGCACCCGATGATTTTTCCCTGAGGGTCGCGGTACGGCCCGATGCTCAGATCGTACAAGCGATTGCGGCTCGGGTATTCGAACCGGGACGAGACTCCATGGAGAGCGAGAAAATGCTGTTTCGCGGGGGCTTGCCCATCATCCTGGCACCGCAGGTACTGGTAGATGGTCTGCCCCACCGGATAACGCGGAAAGCTCCGCGCCAAGCTCGCCGTGCGTCCCCAATGGGACGTGACGCGCAAGTTCAAATCCGTGGTCCAAAAGAAAAGCGGAATCTGTTCGACCAGGAGGCGCAGGTGCGCTTCCGCGACCGAACACGAACCGCCCGGGGAAAGGGCTTGGGCGCGCTCCAGAATGCCGACGATTTTGCCCTGAGCGTCGAGGACGGGAGAGCGCTGAATCCGGACCGATACACGGAGGCCGTTCCGATTGAGGCGTTCCGCCACCGCGTCTGAGAGCGGCACCGTACAAAAGGGATCGTGAAGCATCTCCTCGTGAGCCGGCAGTTCGTAGAGCGGCAACAGGCAGGTGACCGGTTTCCCAAGAATCTCCTCCTGAGAAAAACCGTAGAGCCCTTCCGCAGCCTGATTCCACAGAAATATGGTTCCGTCGAGTCCGAAGGCTACGGCCGCTTCAGAGGGGCTCGAGAGCAATGTCTTCAAGAGAAGCTCGGCACTAGGTCGATCAGACATCTTCGGCAGACTTGTCCTTGCCGGCCGGGAGCCGGCTTAGACGGAGGCGGAGATACGCGACCGTAAGGGGATTGGGAACCCACCGGCAAGAGGTAGAAGCCAAGTGGGCAAAGGCAGAACAAAACCGTAGACCAACAAAGGCAGCTTAGCACTGCAATAGGGTGGAGGGAAGGAAAGAGTCCAGGGAGAGGACGGAAGAGTCAAACCGGGAAAGCCATGCAGATGCAAATGAGTTGCATCATAAATAAGACTAAGTTAGTCTGATTTTAGGTGACATCTGTCACAGACGCAGATTTCACAGGCTTTAATATCAGACTTAATCAGTCTTATATAGATTTGCACGGAGTGCAGACTTGAGACCCATACGGATTTATCCTCCCTTCCGATTTCTTCTAGCTGCATTTCTATCTCTTGCCGCTACCCAATTCGTGCGAGCTCAAGAGAATCCCTACATGGTGGCGTACGACCACAATCTCGAAGAACCAGGGAGTCTGGAAGTTGAATATTTCTCCACTTTCGGAACGCAAAGGGGCGGGCCGAACTTCCACGCCTACTGGAGCGAGTTTGAATATGGGGCTACCGCGTGGTGGACAACGGAACTCTACCTCTCCGGCCAGACCACCTTCGGGGATAGCACCGTATTCACCGGGTACCGGTGGGAGAATCGCGTCCGCCCGCTCAAGAATGAACACTGGATTAATCCCGTCCTCTACATGGAATTCGAAGACATCAACGGTGCGGACAAAATTCTGAAGGAGATCGAGGGGCACGACGTGGAGTCTGATTTCCTGACGCCGAACGTAGAGGCGCGGCGGGAGCGAAAACGCGAGGTCGAGCTGAAATTAATTCTTTCGAGCAATTACAAGGGATGGAATTTCACGGAGAACACCCTGGCGGTGAAGAATCTTTCAAACGAGCCGTGGGAGTTCGGCTATGCACTGGGAGCGAGCCGCCCGCTGACCCTGAAAGGCGCCGCGCAAAAATGCAATTTCTGCCTGCAGCATTTTATCGCGGGTGTGGAGATGTACGGCGGCCTCGGGGACCGGTACAGTTTCGGATTGCGTGATACTTCACATTATCTGGCGCCAGGATTGGCGTGGAATCTGCCTTCCGGATGGACGTTCAAAATTGAGCCGAGTTTTGGCCTGAACGACAACAGCCACCAATTTTTGCTGCGTTGGGGTGTTTCCTATGAGATTTCGGGATTTGGCCAGAAAGTCAGCCAGGTGATCAAGGGGAAGAGCGAATGAAAATAGGCACACTGCTTGGAATCAGCATTTTGCTGCTCGCGAGCTTCGGTTTCTTGTGCGCCGCGCAGGGCAAGCCGGAGAAAACGGAGCCGGCATCCGACTACAGCGAACTGGAGAAAGCGCCGGCGAAATACCGGGCCAAGCCAAATCCGCTGGCCAAAGACAAGGACTCGATCCCTGCCGGGAAAATTCTGTTCGAAGAACATTGCGCGGAATGCCACGGGGAGACCGCTTCGGGCACCAAAAAGGCCCCCAGTTTGCGCGCTCAGGAAATACAGACGGCGGCGCCGGGAGCTCTCTTCTGGATTCTTTCGAACGGAATTGTCCGCAAGGGAATGCCGGTCTGGTCGAAATTGCCGGAGCCGCAGCGGTGGCAGTTGGTAAGTTTCATCCAATCGCTTGGACCCGCGGAAGCAGCAGAAAATAAGACCACAGCCAAACCCTAATTTGAAGCTTGTGATGGCTTCAGCGTTTCGTTCAGGACCATTGCGAGGCGCACCCCCGCTTGGGCGACGCGCTTTTCTACGACAGGTGCCGCGGCTTCCTGATAAATAGCCCCAACGGCAAAGTGCAGGTTGAACATCCGCTCGCCTACGTTGTTGTCGTCCGCGCAGGTGTTCACAGGCACCGGCGATTCGGTAGGGTCTGTGGGCACCAGGTTTCCGTAGACGACCGTCTCGGCGAGGTCGTGGCTCTCCCACGTCCAGTCTTCCACGTGAACTCCGGCCTTCATCCAGGCTTCGGCTTGCGGGCTGAAGAACTGATCCAGAAACTCTGCGTACTCGATGGAGTCAGCGCCTTCCATGTCGCGTTCGAGAATCGCCGTATCCCACACGGAATGAAGATTGAGCGTGTAGGAATGATTGTGTTCCCGCGGGTTGCGACGGAAAAAACGGACTGGCACGCAATTGCCCCCCTCGTCGTTGTTGGTCGTTGCGTGCAGCGGCATGTGCAAATCGCCGACGAAATGGATGACATAGCGGGCAGCGTCCGCTCGCTTGCGCGGATCGGCCTGCGGATTTTTCAGGATGGCAAGCTGCTCGGCGATGGCTTGGGTGATGCAGCCGGACTCACCGCAAAAAGAGGCGAGCGGGCCACGGGGAGCGCCGCGAGGAATATCAATGTAATGCCACGGGCCGTTTTTCATGATGTTGCGGATGTCGTCGGGCCAGGTGGCGCTGTCCGCGAGCACACTCGAAGGAAACGGGCCGCAGTAGCGCTTAAGCTGCGGGTCGATCGGATTTTCCTTCAGCAGAGTTTCCAAAAGCTGCCGCACTTCCGGAGTGAGGTGCTTTTCCGCGATTAGAGCGACGGTCTGGTGCCCCTTACAGCCCCATGCAAACACGGGCGAAGTAACGAGCGGAGTTGCCAAGAGCGTTAGAAGGACAAACCGGAAACCGATGTGGCGGGCAGTCATGGAAAGTTCCTTGGTTTGGATCAAAACAGCGGGTTACGCGCTTAGCCAGCGCGCGATGGGCCTCCAGGATTCGACGTGGTCGCAAATCACGCGAAGGGCCGCGGTTAGGGGAATCGCGAGAATCAGTCCCATGCCTCCCCACACCCATCCCCAGAAAAGAAGCGCCACCGTGATAGCCACAGCATTCAGGCGCACCTGCCGTCCCACAAGTTGCGGGGCAATCAGGTTCTGCGCGATTACGTGAATGCCCGTGAGCACCGCGGCAATCAACCAGAAATGGCTTACCGATTTCCATTTGATGACGGCCAACAGGAAACCGGGGAACCAGGCGAGGACGGCGCCGAGATAAGGTACCATGTTCAGGAGCCCGGAAGTAATTCCTGCGAGAACTGGGTAATCGAGGCCGAGAATCAAAAAGAAAATGCTGCTTAACGCGATCACCACCAGCGTAACCACGGACATGCCGATCAGGTAGTCGCGCAGGACGTCGCGCAAATCTTCCAGCGTTTCCTTCACCTGGTTGCGCCGGCTGACAGGGAAAAGCTGCAAGGTGCCGTGCCAGACTTCCCGCTTTTGCGCGAGCATGAAGAAAACCAGGAACGGAACAAAGGTGCCTTCAAGCACAAGGGAATACAGGGAACCAATGCCGCGAACCACCAGATTGCGGACTGCGCCGGTATCTTCGTGGGGAACGACCAATTTTGCGGGTTCCCCGGTACTCGTCAGATCATTAACGCCGCCTTCGATGCGATTGATGTTTCCCTGCACCTTGCTGGTGGCATCGTGGAGAATACCCCGATACTTGGGCCAATCAGCGGCGAAGTCCGAGGTGCGCAGCCATAGGGTATATCCCGCCGCAACGAGGACCAGGATCAAAAGCAGGACCAGAATCAGCGCGCCGATGGTGCGGGGTACGCGAAAGCGCTCCAGGAATTCAACAGCCGGGTCCAGAAAATAAGCGATGAGGACGGATAGCAGCAGCGTGATGACGACGCCCGCGGCATAGTAAAAAAACAACAGAATGATCGCCGCCGCGATCAGCCGCATGCTGAAGTTTGAGCCGGAGATGCGGAAAACCGTTGTCTGGGGGGCTTCCGAAGTGGACACCGAGCGCTCCTCTTTCAGACACGTTAGCACAAACGGAGGCAATCCTGACGGGGTACATCGAAAAGTCACGAATGGTTGACCGGAGAATTTATGCTGTTGGGGCCTGGCAAAAGAAAAGCCCACAGTGCCGGTGAACGCCTGACGGATGGGGCAGGCGGCGTGTGCTAGACTGCGTCGGGGTTCGAGACCCGAGGCAGGCGCAGGACTCTAATGGCGAAAGAACTATTTGGCACGGATGGAATGCGCGGCGTCCCCGGGACTCCCCCGCTGGACGATCAGACGCTATACGCCACGGGGCGCGCGATCGGCGGCTACCTGAGGAAAGAGTTCGGCTCTGCGCACGCCTTGATCGGAATGGATACGCGGGAATCCGGGCCGCACATCGCGCAGTTGCTGGCGGCGGGATTACAAACGGCAGGGGCGGCCGTGGAGTTTGCGGGAGTAATCACCACACCGGGTGTGGCGTGCCTGGTGCGGGAAAACGATTTTCAAGCGGGGGTGGTGATTTCCGCTTCGCACAATCCCTATCACGACAATGGAGTAAAGCTTTTTTCGCATGAGGGGATGAAATTTCCCGACGCGGTGGAAGAGACGCTGGAAGCCGAAATTTTCAAGTTGCGCGGGGAGTCCGTGCCGGCGCAGCGGCCTGCGCTTTCGGCAAACCACGCTTTGCATGTCGAATACGTTGATTTTCTCCGCAGCCGCGTGATCCCGGGCGCGAAGCTGGCCGGAAAACGGATCGTGCTGGATTGCGCGAATGGCGCCGCTTACCAGTTGGGTCCGGAGTTGTTCCGGAGTCTGGGGGCGGAAGTAGTTGCGATGGGCGTCGAACCGGACGGCCGGAACATCAACGCGGGCTGTGGCTCTCTGCACCTGGATGGTTTGCAGAAACGCGTGGTTGCGGAAGGTGCTGAATTCGGAGTGGCATTTGACGGCGACGCGGATCGCGCCCTGTTCGTTTGCGCTAACGGCCACGTCGTGAACGGCGATGGTGTCCTGCTGGTCGTTGGGCGTTATCTGAAAGCACAAAAACTGCTGAAACAGAATCGAATCGTGGCCACATCGATGTCGAACCTGGGCCTAGAACGTATCTTGGCCGAGGAAGGGATTGCGCTGGCGCGAGCCGCGGTGGGCGACCGGTACGTTCTGGAAGAGATGCTGAAGTCCGGAAACAATCTTGGGGGCGAGCAGTCCGGCCACATCATTTTTCTGGACGACAGCCCGGCCGGTGATGGATTGCTGACTGCGGTGAAGATAGCCTCGTTGGTCGCCTTGCAGGGTCCGCTGGAAAAGCTGGCGCACGGCCTGAAGGACTATCCGCAGATCATTTTGAATGTGAAAGTGAAAGCGAAGCCGCCTATGGAATCTTTGCCGGAAGTCTCGCGAGCACTAAGCGAGGCGAAGAAAGCGTTGGGAGCGAACGGACGGGTGGTGCTGCGCTATTCGGGAACGGAACCCCTGGCGCGGGTGATGGTCGAGGCGGAGCATCAGGAGGACGTGAAGAGGTACTCGGAGTCCATCGCAAACGCCCTGCGGGCTGCAATTGGTACCTGACGATTACCGAGCAGCTGCCACAAGCAATGACGCAGGCTGGCTTGCAATTCCTAAACTCTGTAGGGTACGGTCTCAAGTCTGTGGAATTTTGTAGATTTCAGAGTCCCGTTTTGGGGTTAGCGAGACCAGACTAGTAATAACTTCTTATTTTTCAGTAATAAGAGCTGATTTGAGGATAAGCTCGGCTGGTGGCAAGAGTCGTGCTTCTGTTACAGACAATTCATGAGATTGGCTTCCCGGGGTGGCCAGACATCAACCTCGACTGATGGTCTGGTTTTTGGGGGGTCGAATCACTATAAGGGGGGCTTGCACCGGCCCCCTTTTTTATTTGTCCCCCTTGGTTAATTCCCGCATGCAAGTAGATTAGTTCCCTTCCCAACTTAACGACGTGAAGGGCTGGATTGGGGTACGTCTCGGTAGACCAGTGTGCTTGCCGGCCCTTCGCGGCTCAGGACGAGCTGGAAGCCGGCGCTACGTGCCAAAAAAAGTGAGCGGCCGGTGGGGGTTCCGGCCGCTCTGGCGTGGGGGATGGAGGGTACTTAGCTGGAAGATCGGTTATTCGATTTCGGGGGAACTGGCTGTTCGACTGCGCTCGCAAGCAGCAGAACAACGCACAGGAGCAAGATCGTTATGATCATCCGCCCACCCGCTACCGAAGCTGACTCCCAACTACAGAAGCAATTGTGTCGGCGGGGCTTGCGAGCGTCTCTAGTCCGAGAGGTTCAATTGAGCTGGTACCCCAAGCTAGGACTAAAGGTACTGCCCGTGCGCTAGCGCGCGGCGAGCGAGTTGTTCTTGGGCGCAAAGGATTGAGTGTGACGCGGGAAGTCGACGCTGGAAGCCCCTCTACGGTATTCTTTCAGGACCATGCATGATCTGAGTTATTTTCGGGAACACTTGGATGTCTTCGCCGAGATGGCGAAACGCCGCAATATGACGCTGGATCTCGAAGGGTTTCGAGCGCTGGACAAACAGCGGCGCGAACTGATTACGGAAAATGAGAAGCGCAAAGCCCAGCGCAATAAGGCCAGCGACGAAATCGCGCGCCTAAAAAAAGAAAAACAAAATGCCGACGCGCTGATCGCGGAGATGAAACAGGTCTCCGAGCTCATCAAACAGACCGACGTGAAAGTGGATGAGCTGGACGCGCAGCAAAAGGAGCTGCTGCTGACGATTCCCAATATCCCGCATTCCAGCGTGCCTTATGGCAAGGCCGCCGAGGACAACAAGGAAGTGCGCCGCTGGGGGACACCTCCAAAATTTGATTTTCAGCCAAAACCGCACTGGGAAGTGGGGGAACGCGCGGGGATTCTGGACCTGGAAGCGGCGGCGCGCATTACCGGGGCGCGATTTGTGGTTTACAAGAGTTGGGGAGCGCGTCTGGAACGCGCGCTGGCCAATTTCTTTCTGGATGTGCATACACGGGAACACGGTTACACAGAGATTTTGCCGCCCTTTTTGGTGAACACAGCTTCGTTGATGGGCGCCGGGCAGTTGCCGAAATTCGCCGCTGATCTTTTCAAGCTGCAGGATACGGATTTCTGGCTGACGCCGACCTCGGAAGTGGAGTTGCACAATCTTTATCGCGACGCGACGCTGGCGGAAGATCAGTTACCGATTCACCTTACGGCCTGGACCGCCTGTTTTCGCTCGGAGGCCGGCGCGGCCGGCAAGGATACGCGCGGCATCCTGCGGCAACACCAGTTTCAAAAAGTGGAAATGTTCAAATTCACCCATCCCGACAAGAGTTACGAGGAGCACGAAGCCCTGGTGCGCAACGCAGAAACCATTCTGGAGAAGCTGGGCTTGCACTACCGCACCGTCCTGCTCTCCACGGGAGACATGGGTTTCGCCTCGGCGAAAACCTACGACCTGGAAGTGTGGTTGCCGTCCAGCAATGAGTTCCGCGAGATCTCTTCTTGTTCCAATTGCGAAGCGTTTCAGGCGCGGCGCGCGGGCATCCGGTTCAAGCCGAAGGCCGGAGGTAAGAGCGAGTTCGTGCATACACTGAACGGCTCCGGACTGGCGGTGGGGCGCACCTGGATTGCGATTGTGGAGAATTACCAGCAGGCGGATGGTTCGATCGTGATTCCGGAAGCGCTGAGGCCCTACATGGGAATCGACCGAATTCCAGGGCCAAAGTAGGGATTCCCGGCCTTCCGCGATTCCTTGCTGTAAGCTGCTGAATTGACAGTAGTTGTGTTGAATTTGGCGCATGGACACGGCTGATTCGCTTGCTCTTCCCACCACGCAACTTCTTGAATCCACAGCTTTTCGTTTGACTCCCCGGAGAGGGCTGCATAAACTCGGCTCAACGCTCCCAAAGGGCAAAATGTTCGTAATGCCTCGGGTGGCGTCTGCAAATCTGATGACATTTATTGCGCGCATTCTACGGTTTGTTTTTTGGGTGCTGATCCTTTCCTGGGGCGTTTCCCTGCTGCGCCGGTTGGTGAATAGCATGGGCAGGGGCGTTGCCGACAGGCAGCAGCCGATTGATGTGCCGAGCGACGCGGTGTCCCGCAAACTGGTGCGCGATCCCGTCTGCGGCATGCATCTCGCCGAAGGACTGGCGATCGCGGAACGCAGCAGCGGCGGAGAGCCGGTGTACTTTTGCTCCGAGGAATGCCGCAACAAGTTTATGGATGCGCCGAAGAAGTTCGCGGCCAACGCCTGATTTTGTTTGAACGAAGAGAAGTGCAGTTCCAGCAGCGCGCAGGCAATTTCAGACCCAAGCAGAGGAAAGGACCGAAGCTGATGGCCACGGTCGCAAAACCCCCCGTTCCAACCCGACTAACGGGCGCTCCACCGATGGTGCCGCGGATTGCTCCGCGCGAAGAACTGAATCCTTTCCGCATCGCGCAGATCCAGTTTGATATCGCGGCGGAAGTGCTGAAGCTGGATCCCGGCCTGCGCCAGGTCTTGCGCACGCCGAAGCGCATCCTGGAAGTGTCGTTGCCAACGAAGATGGACAATGGGCAAGTGAAGGTGATGACCGGTTTCCGCGTGCAGCACAACGTTTCGCGCGGCCCGGGCAAAGGCGGCATTCGCTACCATCCCGGCGTCACGCTGGACGAGGTAAAGGCGCTGGCGGCGTGGATGACGTGGAAAACGGCCGTGGTGAATGTGCCGTTTGGCGGCGCGAAGGGCGGCATCATTTGCGACCCGAAGCGTATGTCCAAGAGCGAATTGGAGCGGATGACGCGGCGGTTCGCCAGCGAAATTCTGCCCATCATTGGGCCGGATCAGGATATTCCTGCGCCGGATGTGTACACCGATTCGCAGACCATGGCCTGGATCATGGACACATATTCCATGATGGTCGGCCACACCGTGCCAGGCGTGGTGACGGGGAAGCCAATCTCGATTGGTGGATCGTTGGGGCGCGCGGAAGCGACGGCCCAGGGACTTGTCTACGTGGTCGAAGAAGCCTGTAAGGTGAAGAAGATTTCGCTGCGCGGCGCGACGGTGGCGATTCAGGGCTTCGGCAACGCCGGCGCGACCGCTGCGCGGCTGCTGGCCGACAAAAAGGCAAAGATCATTGCGTTGAGCGACACACGCGGCGGGGTGACGAACTCGCGCGGCATCGATCCCATCAAGGCGATTCGCTACAAGGAGCGTTCCGGGACCGTGGTGGGTATGCCGGGGGCTTCCCGCGTTTCGAACGACGACCTGTTGACCATGAAGTGCGACATCCTGGTGCCGGCGGCGCTTGAAAACGTCATTACCCTGCAGAACGCCGAAGCGGTGAAGGCGCGGATCGTTGCGGAAGCGGCGAATGGGCCGACCACGCCGCACGCCGACGAAATTCTGGCGCGGCGCGGCATCACCGTGCTGCCGGATATTCTTGCCAACGCTGGCGGAGTAACGGTCAGCTACTTCGAATGGGTGCAGAACCAGGAAGGCTTGCTGTGGGATTCCGATGAAGTGAACGTGCGCTTGCAAAAGATCATGGTGCGTGCGTTCCACGACATGCTCGAAGCGATGCGCAAGCACCACGTGCCACCCCGCGCGGCCGCGATGACCGTCGCTGTCGGGCGCGTTGCCGAAGCCACGCTGGTGCGCGGCTTGTTTCCGTGATGGGATCAACTACCCTGAGGCCCAATCTTTAGAACAAATATTTTCAGCCAGCATAAAGCGCCCGCTTCGGAAAGCGGCCGCTACAAACCCCTCGGTTCCTCTTCCAATCCTTTGCAGAATTACCTTGCAGAGAAAAAATAGTGCGCGTACATTCGCAGATGCCGGGGCGTTTTCTGGCGCGAGAATCCAAACCCTCGCCGCCGGGGAAACGTGACCGGCTATTTTCTTCACCGAACGAGGCAAAAGACAGAACGACATGAGCCATCTCCATGGACAGGGAATTGCGGCAGCTCCGGTGTTGCTGACGATTGCGGGATTTGATCCGAGTTGCGGCGCTGGTGTTGGCGCGGACTTGAAGACGTTCGCGGCGCACGGTTGTTACGGGATGGGGGCAATCACTTCGCTGACGGTGCAGAGCACCCACGGCGTCGAAGCGGTGCACAACACGCCGAGCGCGGAGTTGCGCGAACAGTTGGATATCCTGGTGCGGGATTGCGACATTGCGGCAGTGAAAATCGGGATGCTGGGCAACCGCGGAAATGCCGCGGTGGTGGCGGAATTTCTGGACGCGCACAAGTTTGCCCACGTGGTGCATGACCCGGTGATGAAATCGTCGAGCGGAGCGGAGTTGCTGGACGCGGGCGGAATCAAGTTTGTCGCCACGGAATTGCTGAAACGCGCCAGTGTGATTACACCAAATATTGCGGAAGCAGAGATATTGACCGGCCTGGCGATCAAGGATGTGGCCGACATGGAAGCGGCCGCTCGAAAGCTGGTGGAGATGGGAGCCCAAGCCGTGATTGTGAAGGGCGGCCACATGGAGAAGGCCGTCGACGTGCTTTTTGACGGGAAAGAGATGCATCATCTTGGTGGAGACCGGGTGAAGGTCGAAAATACGCACGGGACGGGATGCACGTTCGCCTCAGCGATTACCGCGCAGCTTGCGGCGGGAAGATCGCTCTTGGAAGCGACGACACTGGCAAAGGCCTATGTGATGAAAGCGATCGAGAAGGCGTACCCGGTGGGCAAGGGCCGGTTGCCCCTTGACCACTTTTACCGCATGAAGATTGAGCCGCTGGCGCGCGGCACGCATGAAGTGCCGCAGCACGGTTTGCACCCGGCAGCGGAGCCGGCCGCGCACTAAAGCGAAATTCCAAGCAGTCGTCCTCTAAAGGGCCGAGTGGGGCAAGGAGGGACTATGCAGAAAATCTTCCGCTGCACCGGCTGCCAGCGCGGAATGCGGATTGTGGGTTCCACCGGACTGGGCAAGCACGTGGCGCGCACGGCGACCTGCCCGTACTGCAAAAAGAAAAATAAGGTGAGGTGGCCGCGTGGGGATCAGTTCAACGTGCAGCGCGTTGGTTCAAGATGAGCGCGGTCTTCAGTAGAAAAATCTCCCTTACCATCCTCCGCCACCTCCGCCTCCCCCTCCTCCACCCGAACCTCCGCTTCCTCCACCGCTGCCCGAGCCAGGCGCCGACGACGAAGACGAAATGGCGCTGGTCAACGAACTGCCGAAGGACGAGGCGAAACCCGCCCCGCTGAAGCTGCTCCACGAAGACCCGGAATAAAACGATGGCGTGTAGGCCGAACCGGAACTTCCCGGAGCGGTGCCTGCTGCAGAGAGAACTCCCGAAAATTTGTCGGCCCAATCTTGTTCGACGTCGAGAGCCAGGGCGTAAGGCAGAAACTTCTCAAACACCTCGGGCGTCTGCTGCGGAGGCGCGGCGCGGTTCATGCGATCGCCGTCAACCGAGCTGAGAAACATCTTGAACCCCTCCACTTGATCCATCAGCCGGCGCCCGGCAAAGGTGGGGGATTTCATCAGATGAACGAAGACGCCGTGGAGAATCCCGGTGGCGATAAGAAAGATGCCGAAAGAAAGCGACGTGATTTTTGTCAGGAAAAACAGGCCCATGACTTCGCCGCCCAGGAAAGGCAGAACGAAGAGAGTAAGAAAGAGAGCTCTGCCCCCGCTGATAAGCGCGGAATGGCCGCCGCGAAGGACTTCTCTCCAGGCTGCAAGGGCGCCGAGGACCAGCGCGGAAACGGCGACTGTCCAGATCGTGAGCCACAAAGCTATAAACAGTCCGCCAATCGTTCCAGCAAAGCCCAGACTTGCGAAATAAGCGAGTGCCACAAGCAAGGAAATAACAAAAGCGGGAATCAGATAGCGGGAATTGGTCAGGAAGTAGGTTTTTTCTTCCGCGGTTTTGAGCCACTTTTGCGTTGCGACCATGGCGCTCTTGATCGAGGTGTGGTTATCCCGCTTCAGGAGAATGTCGCTTCGCCCCTCGAAGAGTTCGGAGGCGATCTGTTTTTCATCGGGAGTCAGAATGCGGATGTCCTTACCGGTGAGCGTGAGCTTATATGCGCCGGAGTCTTCGTTGATTTTCAGAAAGCCGCGCACAGCCATATCCAGAATGGCGGCGGCAAAGGTTTTGTTGTCGTAACCCATGCGCATCAAGTAGCGCATCGCGGAAGGAGAAAGATTCGCGGGAGGCTCGTAGAGCGCCATGATGACGCCGCGGGCCGGGTCGCGTCCGACGGAGGACCAAGCGATGAGGTAATAGAGGAGGGTGACCAAGAAACCAGAACCGAGCAGGAGCCCGCCGCGGTTGTCGCGAAAGAAAAATTCCAGGTTCTGTGAAAACGTGGGTGGTGTGATGTAGCCCTTGGGCCACTGCAGCAGGATACTTAAACCCTCGTGCCAGACGAGCGGACGCTGAGCGGTGAACTCGAATCCAGCGTTATCGCCGGAAAATATGAGCCGCGATTCGCGCGAGCCTTTCGGGCCAGTGAATCCGGAGAGCGTGACTTTGTCCGCAGGAATATTCAAAGGAAGGTGTACCGTGGCGCTGGCGGCGTCGATGGGGAAATCCCAGCCGAGGCCGGTGACGTTCCAGAAAAGTTCGTCGTGATCCTTGTAAAAGCCCAGTTGGCGGTTGGTGGTGTAGGTGATGGTGTAGACGTGGCGGCCGGGGCCAACCATTGTTTTAGGATTGCCGAGGTAGATGCGCTTGCCATTGAACTGGTCTTCGACGCGGAACTCTTCCGGAGCGGAATCGCAGGTGGCTGAGAGCATCTGGAAACCAACAACGTAGCGGTTGTTAAAAGGGTCTGTATATGTGGTGGGGAAATCGCGGAAAATTCCGTGGCGGATTTGTTGCCCAGCACTGACGACCGTGATGGTTTCGGTAACTTGCAGAGAGCCGTCGTCTTCGAGCGTGATGTCGCTGTGGTAGTCGAGAATGCGCTCGGAGGGGCCACGGGCGGCGAGAGCGGCTGAAAAGCTGAGGCACGCCGCCAGCAGGTAACGAATTGTCACGAGGACCCGCATAGTAGACGGTACAACCAGTGTAGAGGCACTCAGGGGCATTCAGCCAAACGAAATGCGGAATAGCTAACTAGAATCAAAGCAATTTCACCGATAGACGGTTACGCACGGTGGACGATTTTTCCGGCGACGATAGTGGCCGCAGGGCCGCCTTTGAAGGTGCGGCCGTCAAACGGCGAATTGCGGGATTTGCTGGGGCTTTCCTTCACGTGGTACGTCCAGGGACGATCGAGAGAAAAAATCGTGAGGTCGGCGGGTTCGCCAGGGGCGAGTTTGCGCTGCTTGCCGAGAACTCGCGCCGGACCGGTGGTGAAGAGCTCCACCATGCGCATCAGAGAGATCCGATTCGTGTGGACCAACTGCTCAAGAGCTAGACCAACAGCGGTTTCGAATCCGAGAATGCCGAAAGGAGCTTTGTCAAACTCGACGTCTTTGATGGCGGGTTCGTGGGGAGCGTGATCGGTGGCGATAGCGTCGACCGTTCCGTCGGCGAGGCCGGCGAGAAGCGCTTCTCGATCCTCGCGGGCGGCGAGCGGAGGATTCATCTTGAAGCGGGAATCGTAGGTGACGTCTTCGTCGGTCAACGTGAAGTGGTGCGGCGTGACTTCGCAGGTGACGCGCAGGCCCTGTTTCTTTGCGAAGCGCACTTGTTCGAGCGACGCTTTCGCCGAAAGATGCGCGATGTGCAGGCGCGCGCCGGTCAACTCCGCGACCTGAACGTCGCGCGCTACGCAGACCGATTCCGCGGCAGCGGGCATGCCGGAAAGTCCCAGGCGAGTGGAGGCAACACCTTCGCGCATGACGGCGCCGGCGGCCAGCGAGACGTCTTCGGCGTGCTCGATGACAGGCAGATCGAGGCTGCGGCAGTAGTCCATGATCTGGCGTGCCAGTTTGGCGGTGGCGATGGGCTTTCCATCGTCCGAAACGGCAACGATGCCGGCATCGCGCATAGCCGCAATCTCGGAGATGTCTTCGCCCTTGCTGCCAATGCTGGCGGCCCCAATCGGCCAAACCCGGACGTGGCCATGCACCCTGGCGCGATCCACGATAAATCTGGTGATAGAGGCATTGTCGTTCACGGGCCGGGTGTTGGGCATGCAGCAGACGGCGGTGAATCCGCCCCGCGCAGCAGCCTTGGTGCCCGTCTCGATGGTTTCGGAATTTTCCTGTCCCGGTTCGCGCAGGTGAACGTGCATGTCGATGAAGCCGGGAGCAACGATGAGGCCAGTGGCGTCGAAAACATCGGCGCCGTTCGCGCGGGAGATTTTTCCGGGCGTGGCAATTTCGGCGACGGTTTCTCCGTCGAGAAGAATGTCGCGGACCGCGTCAGTTTTGGAAGCGGGGTCGAGAACGCGGCCGTTCTTAATCAGAAGCATGCGCAGATTCCTTGGATTTGGCGTCGGGTTTCACTTCAAGAGCGGGATGCGTGCCTTCGGA
>DASYXF010000150.1:0-20335 GCA_035935335.1 Candidatus Acidiferrum sp. | reverse complement strand
TCAACAGCTTTCCGAGCCCTACTACAGCCGACGCCCCGTGGTCCCCCTTCCTGAAAGTGTGCAACTCTCCCCGCAAACCCACGCCGCTACGCTGAGTGGCGGCAACGGCCGCCTCAGCGGAGCTATCACCGACACCAATGGCGCCACGATCCCTGCCGCATCCGTGCGCCTCTTGGACGAAAACGGCACACAAATCGCCAGCACCATCACCGACAGTTCCGGCAACTATTCCTTTTCCTCGTTACCGGTGGGGAATTATCGCCTTGAATCACAACGCTCAGGCTTCAAAACAAGCGTGGTTTCGAATTTTGCCGTTTCTCCTGGTGAGAATCAGCTCAACAGCCAGCTCCAGGTCGGTACCTCCGCCGAGACGGTGACCGTTACTGCCACTACCTCCAGCGTAGACACTTCCAGCGCAGAAATAAGCGGGAACGGCGGCATTATTCCCGGCGTGGCCAATCGAGCTCACGTGTATAACAAAATCCCTCCTTCGCCTCCCCCACCGGCGCAAAGTGCCGCAAATCTTGACGCCGCTCGGGAAATGTCTTTCTCTGCCGCTCGTGGCCAGGATCTAGGAGATCTCTTCGAATACAAATTGAAGGACCGCGTCACTCTCGGCAAAAATCAATCCGCGCTCGTCCCCATCGCCCAAACCGACATCGAAGCTCAAAAAGTTTCGCTCTGGAGCGGCACCTCCGGTTCCGGTCGTCCACTCCGCGCGCTGTGGATCAAGAACACCAGCCCACTCACACTGGACGCTGGCAGTTTCAGCGTCCTCGAATCCGAAGTCTTCGCAGGCGAGGGCCTCACCGATCCCATCAAACCCGGCGACCGTCGCCTGCTTTCCTACGCCACCGATCTTGGCCTGCTCGTCGAAGCTGTTACCACCGCCCAGCCCCAACGAGTTACCCGCATCAAAATCTCGAAGGGCGTCATGACCCAGTCGAGCGAGCTCCACGAGCACACTCTTTACACTGTTCGCAGCCAGGATGATTCCCCGCGAACCCTGGTCATCGAACACCCCGCCCGCGTTGGCTCTACTCTCGCTAAAGGCAATAAGGAGCCCGAAGAAACAGCCCCCGGAACCTTTCGCTTCAAGCTCGAGATTTCTCCCAAAGCCACAGCATCTCTTCCGGTCGAAGAAGTCCGCATTCTGCAGAACTCGTTCCAATTGACAAATCTCGACGAAGACCAGATCGCCGTCTTCATCAAGAACGGTTCTGTTTCCCCCAACGTGGCGGAGGCTCTCAAGAAAGTTGCCGCGCAAAAAGCCGCAGTCGCTAAACTCGAAACGGAAATGGAAAACCGCCAGAAAGATATCGACCGCATCGTCGCCGATCAGGCTCGCCTTCGCGAAAACATGAAAGCACTCAAAGGCAGCGCCGAAGAGAAGGGGCTTGTCCAGCGTTACACCCGCGAGCTCGACCAGCAGGAAACCGAGCTCGACTCGTTGCGCAAAACCATCCAGGACACGGAGTTCCAGCGGGACAAGGCCAACAATGTCCTGGACGACATGATTGGCAACCTCGATCTCGACGCCACGGTCTAACCCCGGCGCTTACCCGCGCAAGGAAGGAACTCGCTACCTCTTTGTCTCGGTACGGGTACAATGGGGAGCATGGGCATCAGCAAGCACCGCCTACTCCCGCGACTTGGCTCCCTGGTGGTTGTTCTTTGCCTTCTGTCAGCACCTCTCTGCGCAATGCGCTGCAACCTTTCCTCTTGTGTGAAACCCGACACCAACGATCAATCGTCAACCGGCTGTCATCATTCATCGAGACCGTCCAACGGTTCCGCCTTTCTTGCCGCTGCGATTGCCCCCGGCTGCCTCCCGGCGGATGCCTTGCTTACCGCCCGCCCTGTTCCTCAGGCCCGCGTGCTCACTGCGAACCCCGATTTTCATCTGGCATCCAAAAACGTGACTTCCCCTGCCTCTCAAGGCACTCCCGTCCTGCTTGCATTTTGTAGTTCCGATCGACGTCTCTCTCCCGGCGATTCTGCTCTTTTCGCGTCCAGTCTTCCCTTGCGGCTCTAATCCACCTCTCTAGAATCCTTCCCTCACGCCAAATTTGAAATTGTGCAAGGCCGATCATAGCCAGGCCTGGCGCAACAAACATCTATATAACTCTGGCTATTCTCTCGGAGGCATTCATGAGCAGCTCTCGCAGAAATTTTTTCCAGGACGCCGCCGTTTTCACCGCCGGCCTCTTCGGCCTCAGCACCCCACTCAACGCAACCGCACCGCAATCCAACGCCGCGACCCAATCCACGGGCAGTCAAAATGACTCTCGCGCTTCACACCACGCAATCCCGCCCAAATCCAAAGCCGCTGCGGCGCACGCGCACCCCTACATTCCCGTCGTCACTCCCGACGTTCCCGATCTTCCGTTCGCTCTCGACGGCGCTACAAAAGTCTTCCGACTGCGCGCCGAACTGGTGAAGCGCAAGATCGCTCCCTTCAAGACTATCGATGCCTGGGGCTACAACGGCTCCTGCCCCGGTCCCACTATCCAGGTTATGCAAGGCGACCGCGTGCGCATTGTCGTCGAAAACGCGCTACCCGAAAGCACTTCCATGCACTGGCACGGCCTGGAAGTCCCCATCGAGCAGGATGGCGTTCCCTTCATCAGCCAAAAGCCGATTGCGCCGGGTGAAACCTATACCTACGAATTCACCGTCCACCAGGAAGGCACTTTTTTCTATCACGCGCACAGCGCCATGCAGGAGATGATCGGCTTGATCGGTCTCTTCGTCGCGCACCCGCAATTTTCCTACGCGCCGCACGTCGAGCATGACTACGCCATCGTCCTGCAGGAATGGGCCATCCTCCCTTCGAACACGGTTCCCAACACCGCTTCGATGGAATTCAACTGGCTCACGTTCAACGGTCTCTCTGCTCCCGCCACTACCCCGCTCATCGCGCGTCTCGGCAGCCGGGTTCGGCTTCGTTTCGTCAACCTCGGCATGGATCACCATCCCATTCACCTTCACGGCAACCAGTTCGTCATTACCGGCACGGAGGGAGGCCGCGCTCCAGAATCTACCTGGTATCCCACGAACACAGTTCTCGTCGGTGTGGCGCAAGCCAAAGTCGTCGAGTTTGAAGCCAAATATCCCGGCGACTGGATGATCCACTGCCATCTTCCGCATCACATGATGAACAGCATGATGGACCTGCTCGGCGGCCGGCAGATCCAGACCGCCAACACCACCGACGCCAAGGCCCTCAGCCAGATGGAAACGCTCTCGCGCAGCATCGGCGTCGAGCACGTCCACCACTCGCCGATCGCCGAAAATGCCAACTCTGTGCCGGGCTTTCCGCAAGACGCTTTCATGGAAATGGCCATGGACAACGCAGAAGGCGTCGCGAAGCCCGAAACGCACGGCCTCCCCGCCAACTGGAGCTCCGGCATGATGGGCATGATGACCATGGTCCGTGTGCTTCCCGACCAGAAATACGAAGAAATCCAATCCCTGATCCGCAATCGCCAATCACGCAAGCCCGAGGAGCATCACCATGCCTCCTAGTTCTTCCCTTTTCTCATCGCGCTCTGCGTTCTCTGCGAACTCTGCGTTAAATCTTCCTTCTTCGTATCGGAGAGGCCACATGGCATGCCAGTTAAAAAGTTTCGCCAGTCTTGGATTCATTTTCGTGATTGCTGCGTTCCCCGCACTCGCTCAGCAACCCATGAACATGCCGCAAGACCAGATGCAGCACCAACACATGAACATCCCCGTCGTCCAGCCCGTCTATCCGCACCTCGGCCGCGCCCAGGAAAACCCCAAGTCTCCGCTCTTTACTCTCGACGAAGCCCAGCGCCTGGCCGCCGAGTCCAATCCCACGCTTCGCCAGGCCGAAGCAGAAATCCGCGCCTCCAAGGCCCGCCAGCAGCAATCCGGCCTCTATCCCAATCCCACCGTCGGCTACACCGGCGACGAAATTCGCGGCGGCTCCGTCGGCGGAGGCAAGCAGGGCTTCTTTATCCAGCAGACCATCGTCACCGCCGGAAAACTGGCACGCAGCCGCGACGTCTTCTCCAAAGAAACGCAGCTCGCCGAAATCGAAGCCCAGGAACAGAAAATTCGCGTCGAAACTTCCGTGAAGACCGCGTTCCTCCGCGTCCTCGCGGCACAAGAACTTCTCGACGTCCGCCGCGACCTCGCCAAAATCCAGCAGGACTTCGCCGAAACCCAGCGACAACTTTCCAACACCGGCCAGGCCGACGAATCCGAAGTTCTCGATGCCGAAGTTGACGCCCAGCGCCTGCGCCTCTCCGTCCGCATGCAGGAAAATACTCTGCGCGAAGAGTGGCGCTCCCTCAGCGCCCTCCTCGGCCGTCCCGATCTTCCGCTCGCCACGGTTTCCGGCGATCTTGAACACAATTGGCCCGACCTCAATGAAGATCAAGCCGTCGAATCCATCGCCACGCAATCTCCAGCCAACCGCATCGCCGATGCCAGCGCCGCTCGCGCCACAGCCGAACTCGTTCGCGCCAAACGCGAACCAATTCCCGATCTGCAACTCCGCGGTGGCATGGAATACAACAATGAGACTCTCGGCTCTGTTCCCTTTGCCACAGGCTGGGAAGCAATCGCCGAAGTCGGCGTCGAAATTCCAATCTTCAATCGCAATCAGGGAAATATTGCCGCGGCGTCCGCTTCGCTCGACCGCGCCAATCTGGAAAAACAGCGCGTCGCGCTCACGCTCCGCGACCGCGCCGCCAACGCCGCCGATCAATACGCCAACGCCCGCATCATGGCTCTCGAATACCGCGAAGAAATGCTCCCTCGCGCAAAAAAGGCTTACACCTTGATGGTCGAAAAATACGGACTCATGCTCGCGTCGAATCCCCGCGTCCTGCAATCCCAGCGCAAACTCTTCGACCTCCAGGCCGAATACATCGTCGCCCTGGAAAATGTCTGGACCGCCGGCATCGCCCTCCAGGGCTTTTTACTCACCGATGGCTTGGAATCCCCCGCGCGCCCCGGCGAAGTCGATCGCCCCGTCCGCGAAACCAACCTACCCCTCCCCGACCGCATGATGTCTCCAACCGACTCCATGCCGCGCCCCTAACACTGTCACGCCTGCTTGTGGAGCGTCTTCGGCATGGGGACTTGGTTTCCGGATTTGTCGACAGTCCGTCCGGCGGCTGATACTTCGCTTCGCGAAACCACATTTTGGCCGGTTGGTCCACAATCTTACTGACAGTGGTATAAACCTTCTTGTTCGACTTTCTACCAAAGAACCGAGCGGGATGGCGCGGAGCGGAATAGAGGATAGCGTGGGTAATCTATCGAAACACCGGGTATTAGTTGCAGGAATCTTTTCACCTTTGCTTGCATTGGTGCTGAACATCATCTTCATTCAGACCCTACTTGCATTGAGTTCCAATCCTGAGAACAATTGGCGATTGCGGCTGTTCATTTCTAGCCTCGCTTTACCTGTTCCATTTCTAGCGACTCTTGTGCTGGCCTTGAAAGATCGCCGTCATGGCGATCTTTCTCTTTCCGCGAAGATTGGTTTGGGGATCGCGGCACTTTCACTGCTACTCATCGCGAAGCCCACGATGGACGGACTTGCCCGTTCAAAACAGTCACGCAACATGGTAATGCATGATGTACCGGCCCCGATGTTTAACACTCTTGACATCCAAGGTAAGCCGCAGCGACTGGCGGACTACAAGGGAAAAGTTGTGTTGGTAAACATCTGGGCGACATGGTGCGAGCCGTGCCGCAACGAAATGCCGCAACTAGACAAACTGTATCAATCTAGAAAAGGACGCGGATTTATTGTATTGGGTATTTCTGATGAGACGATCGAGAAGCAGCAAGCATTTGTGAGTCAAGTGCCGGTTACATATCCGCTCCTAACGATCACCCCCGGGGTGCCGACTTTTTATCGAGAGATTGCTAAGTATCCGGCGATTTTTCTGATCGACCGGGAAGGAATGCTGCATCCCTCGCCAAACGAGGGTCAGGGATTCGGAAAGGTAGAAGAAACTGTCGATTCTCTGCTCAGCGGCACCAAATGAATGACTGGTTAGACGCACAAGTAGGCTCCCTATTCGACTAGTCAAGAGTTACGAGTCAAGTGGCGCAGCCGTAGTTCAGTTCATGCCGGCCGCCGGCAACGAGCCGCACCTCCCCGCCGCGTCATCGGAGCCCTTCCCTGTCCTTCCGGCCAGATAACACTCCGTCACACTAGTACTCCCGTAGCGTTGACCCCCTGATTTCCCGGCCCCTACTCTTCTTAATGGCGGGGAATGTGTGTCGGAGCATCCCCACGGGATGCAGTACGCGTGTCGGTTCTTACAGTTTTCTGGCGATTCTCCGATAAGGCACCTGAGAGGCTTTCTCGCGAAGTACTACTCTCGGGCGTGGCTTTAGCGAATTAGCCTTTTTCGGGCGACGGGGCGGCATGGAAACAACGGTCAAAGCGGGACGTTACGAAATTCTCGGTGAACTTGGCCGCGGCGCCATGGGCGTAGTCTATCGCGCCAATGATCCCGTCATCGGCCGCACCGTCGCCGTCAAAACCATCCGTCTGAGCGAAGAAGGAACCGGCCTCAGCCGCCCAGAACTTCTCTCCCGTTTCCAGACCGAAGCCCGCGCCGCCGGCCTCCTCACGCATCCCAACATCGTGGTCGTCTACGACGCCGGCGAAGAAAACGGCCTCTACTACATCACCATGGAATTGATCGAGGGCAAGAGCCTCCAGGCGCTCCTCGACTCCGGCCATTCGTTCCCCGTTCCCCGCGTTTTGCGCATCATGGAGCAGACCTGCAGCGCGCTCCAGTTCGCGCACGAGCGCAGCATCATCCATCGCGACATCAAGCCCGCCAACCTGATGCTCACCGCCGACGACACGGTCAAGGTCACGGACTTCGGCACCGCCAAAATTTTGCAATTCGGCACTGTCCAGCAGACCACGCACGTCATGGGCACGCCCAGCTACATGTCGCCCGAGCAGGTGAAAGGGCGCCCCGTCGACGGCCGCAGCGACATCTTCTCTTTGGGCGTGCTGCTCTACGAAATTCTCACCGGTGAAAAACCTTTCCCGGGCCAGAGCATCACCACCGTCATCTACAAGATTGTCAACGAAGATCCGATTCCCCCGCGCACGCTCAATTCTTCTATTCATCAGGGTCTCAGCGATATCGTCATGCGCGCGCTGGCAAAAGAGCCCGAAGTTCGCTACCAGAGCTGCCGCGAACTCCTCGAAGATCTCCGCAACTATCGCGCCCTGACTCCTGCAGCCGGCAACCCCGATGCCACGCTCATTTCTCCGCGCTCCGGCACCGCTTTTCCTCTTGGCATCGCTGGCGGCAACCCCCAGCTCACGCCAACGGGCAATCCCAACGTGACGCCCACCATTCGTTCGCTGCAAAATCGCGGCGGCAATCCAACGCAAACGCCGGTTGTGCGCCGGACGGGAACTATCGCTCCTGTCATCGAAGAACCCAAAAGGGCAAGTGCAGGTCGAACGATCCTGCTGGGGCTGCTTCTGGTTGCGGTGATCGTCTATGGCTTCAATAAGCTCCGACCAGAGTTCCAAGCCACGCGCGAACTGAACAACCGTCCCCGCCAGGAATCGCCGGCTCCGGCAACTCCGGTGCAGAAATCCACGCCATCAGAAAGCGATCCTCCCGCGAACTCCGCGCCGCCAACCAAGGACCAGCCCAGTTCTCCAGCCGTCGTTCCCCCGCCCGTTTCTGCTCCTGCTCCGACTCCGGCGAAATCCGACCCGGTTCCGACGCCCGTCAATGTCGCCGAGAAAAAAATCGATCCTCCCGCGGCGAAGCCTGAACCCAAAAAAGCGGAGCCTACGATCACCGCGGCTGCAGCGGAGTACAAAGGTCAAATCGAAGCAGCCCTCGCCGACCGCTCGATGTCCAACCGCGTAAAGGTCTCCGCCACAAGCAACACCATCATGCTTACCGGCAAGCTGCGCCCGGCGGAACACTCTTCGCTCCTGCACTTCATGCGCAACGCCCCGGCCAGCGTTCACGTAGTTGACGAAATCTCTTACGATGACACGCCGCTCCCTGCTTCCCCGAATTCCGACAACAGCGGCCATCCCATTCCTTCGAATGGCAATGCCGCTGTTCACGTCCTCACGAATGTGATCGGCGCGAAAGCCACCATTTTCGGCCCCTCCGGCCGTCCGAATGGCACTTGCCAGACGCCATGCGGCTTCAACGATCTCGCCCCGGGCCGTTATAGCCTTCAGGTTCAGAAGGAAGGCTATCTTCAAGTCCAGACCGCCCTCGAACTCAAGACCGGCGATTCCCAGGATCAGAAGATTCTCCTTGAAGCTCTCGCAAAGGGTCTCTTCGTCGGCACTCGCCCTGCTGGCGCAGACATCTTCATCAACGGCGACAAGCAAGCCGGGCAAACCCCTGTCACTCTTCCGCTCGCCCCCGGCTCCTACAATCTGGTTCTTCGCCTGGAGGGCTATGAACCCTACTCCGGCCAGATTCAGGTGAAGGACAACGTCCAGACTTCCCTCGACCTCGAGCTCAAGCCCAGAGCCGGCCACGTAGCCTGGGCCCAGGTAGATTCCACGCCATCTGGCGCCGAAATCCTGGTCGATGGCATTTCCACCGGCCAGTTCTCTCCGGCCCGGGTCCAAATCCCCACGGGCACCCATACCATCGGGCTTCATCTGAAAGGGTACGAAATCGCCCGCCGCGGCATTCAAGCCAGCGAAGGCGGCACAGTAAACGTCAACGCAACGCTTCAGGCCAAGTAAAATCTACTCGCGGTACAGCGAAAGCCAAGCGAAAGGTCATGTAGTCCCCTGCCACAACTGCCTTTATTTTGTGACCTTTCCGTACATACAATGGCCTAGTAGTACTATATGCCTTCTACCCCTCCCTCTACTCTAATACTTATAGGGTTCCTCCCGCTGGTCGGGGTCTATCTACCCCCCGCCAGCTTGGTACCCGGAAATTTTTACTCTCAGCGATAGCCTTCTAGGCTTCGCGGAAATCGGGGCGGTCAGTTGGTACAACGCGCCACAGCTCTTCTCGACGATCATACGGGCGCTCATTCCGTCTCCAAGCGCACTTCGCCCAACGATTCCGGCTCTCTGCGCCGCGACCAGACCCGCCCCGTCGAGCCTCTTCTTGCCGACGCCGTCCAGGCCATCCGCGAATTTCACCTGCTCCTTCGCGCCCATCGCCTTTACAGCACCGCTCACCCGCGCGTTCAGGACAGCCTGGATGTCGCTTACGAATCCCTGCGCCGCACCGCCGCCGATCTCGGCGGCCTCGAAATTCGTCCCGAACGCGGGGGTATCGTCGTCACCAAAGTGAGTGAAGCGCATCTCCCCGACGCCCGCGGCGAATTCCACGCTCTCGCCACGGAACTCCAACGCGCCGGAATCCAGACTCTCTGGTTCGCTCCCAAATTTAATGTGGGCGAATTGGACACGCTTGCCCAACTGATGAAGATGACCTTGCTAAAATCGGATGAGCCCTCCAGGCACGACGCAACGATCGCCTGGGCGGCGCTTCTCCGGGAGCATCGCGTGGAAGGGATTCAGATCAACACCTTGACCGAGCGCAAGGTGGATACAGTACTGGCCAGTCTTATCGCGGCTCTCGTCGCCTATGGCGGAACCTCATCCGAGGAAAGCGGCGACACTCCGATCCACGCCCCGCAGATGACCGAACTTACCGACACGCTTCGCCTCATAGGCCATCTCACTCCGCCGATGGAGGGAGCCCGCGGCCTTTCTCCCGAGGAAGCAGCCCGCGCGATTCACTCTTCGATGGAGCAGGCCAGCCGCGGCACCGTCCGCATGCTGCTCGCCTCCATGACTCACTACGCTCCGCAGGAAGGCGAAATCCCTCAGGCCTATCTCCGGCGCCTCTCGCAGAGCCTCGTCCTCGAATACCTAACTTCCGAATTCGCGTCCGCTCTGTTGGCGCCCCATTCGGTTCGCCCAATTCTCAATCAGCTTGCCGGCGTTATCGTGGATGCGGGCGGCTATCACGGCCCGCATTCCTCGCAGCATCTTTCTTCTCTCGCCACCACCTGGGCCAATGAAACGTATCGCGAACAATTGATCGAGCGTTTCTGGCTGGAGCTTCCGCCGCGCGAAAAATCAACTGTTCTGCGCGGTCCGGATATCTGGTGCGTTCCCATCACCGCCATTCGCCAGACGATGAATCTTCTCGTCGAAACCGGCGCCGATGCCCCGCGCCGCGAAGCCCGCGCCATTCTGCTCAACTACGCACGCCGCCTGGAGCACACGGATTCCGGCACGCGCCGCATCGTCGCCGCGGGACTCGGCGAACTTACGCCGCTTCTTGAATCGCTCTGGCCCAATCAAGTTCCTGAAGACCTCAGCAAGGGCACGCTCGCCGCTCTCGCCAAGGAGCAAGGTCCCGAAACCAGCGCGCTGCTTGCCGCTTTTCTCGAAACTCTTGGCCGCGTCGCCGTCTCCCGTGGCGACTTTTCCGGCTTTGAAAATATTCTCATCGGACTCGAACGCGTCCCCCGCGATGCCGAGCGCGAGCATCTCATCGCTCTCAGCCATCGCCTTGTCGCCAACGATCGCTGGATGCTCCTCGTGGATGCTGCCCTCGCCAATCGCGCCCTCGACCCGACGCTTCCGCGCCTCTTGCTGCGCGATCCAGAACGCCTCCTCGATCGCCTTACTCTTTTGCTGACGGACCCGCGCGGCCCCGAAATGATTCCCGCCATGGCGCGTCTCCTGCGCGCCATCGGCGTTCCTGCCCTCACGCTTCTGGAAACGCGCCTCTTTGAAGCGCGCCGCCAGCGCGTCAGCGCCGCCATCAAATTGCTGGCCGCAGCCGATCCCGATCGCCTTCTCCGCGGGCTCACTCGCGCGATGGCCAGTTGGGAATGGAATCTGCAGGATCTCGCCGTCAGCGAACTCGCGCGGCCTTCCAACGCCCCGTCGGCGCAAAGCACGGCCTTCGTTTTTTCCGCGATTCTCGCGGATGCCCATCCTCTGGTTGTGCCGATGATGATCGATCAGATTGGCGTCGGCCAGGAAGCTACCGCCGTTTCCCTGCTCATGGAAATCGCCGCCGGCGAACACGAGATACTGCGAGACATTTTCGTCCGCATCAAAGCCATCGAAGCTCTCGGCCGTCTCCGTGCCATCGAATCCGTCGAACTGCTCCACCAGCTCGCCGGCAAGCGCGAAGGTCTCACCTACGTCGAACCGGCAGGCCTGCGTGCCGCCGCCGAAGACGCTCTGGCGATGATGGAGGAAACGCCGACCTCTGCCCGTGTCCGCGCCGCTTTCGAATCACCCTCGGCCCCGCTCGGCAATTTTGTAGTTCCTCGCCGTTATACGCGCGTGCCTTTGGAATCTCCGCTGCGCGCGCAAATCGGCAGCCAGGCCCAGGTGATGAGCCCCGTTCGCGTCAAAACGATCAGCCTCGGCGGGGCTTACGTCGAATCCCCCAATCGCCTCAGCGTGGGCGATTCCATTCAGCTCGAAGTGCGTTCCGGCCTCCGCAAGATCCATTTCACGGCCGTCGTCCGCAATATCGGCCCCGACGGAAGCGGCGTGGAATTCGTCCACATGAAAGAAGAAGACCACGAACGCCTCCGCAAGCTCGTTCAGAAGCACCTCTAAGTTTTCCAAGCGTCATCCGCGACTGTTCGCCATCCCATAAATCGCACTTCCCCCGTTCTGGTCACGGCCCTGTCAATTTCTTGTCTCCTCGATTTTACAGAAGCATGAAATTTATCGTTGGGTAACTCGTCTACGATTCAATCAGTCGTTCCTGCAGTCAGCGCACCGTCTCGGGCCCGGCTGTTTACGGCTCGGCGGCGAAATCTGAAATCCGCGGGCGCCGGGCAAGATTCGTGTGCTGCCTCGAAAGCTCGGCATTTCGTCCCATCTGCGAAACGACAAAACTCGCGGTGCTTCAAGGGGGAAGAATGAAATCAAGTATCTTGGTTGGATTAGTCATTTGTTTGTGCTGCTCCTTTTCAGGCTGTGGCAGCTACAGCGGGCATGGCAATACTCCATTAACTCAAACTCTGGCCGGAACTTGGGATTTCACCTATGTGTCCTCTACAAGCGGCTCGGCCACCGTTTCCGGGACTTTCACACAAACTATGGGAGCTTTCTCGGGAAGTGTGGCGCTGACCGGCACTTGCGCCTCAACCGGGACGCTGAGCGGTACCGTGACTGGGTCCGCTATCACCGGCACCCTCACGGAAGCCAGCCCGGAAACAATCAGTGTCATGGGAACCATAGCCGGCACCGGACACAGTGCCAGCGGCACTTATCAAGTGATGTCGGCCACCGGTGCCTGCGCCGCGGCCAGTGGTGACACGGGAACCTGGAGCGGCACGCGGACCTCTACTCCCATTGGCCCGTACTCCGCTATGGTGATGACTGCGGATCGCATGCCGGTGCAGGTCATCCTCAATCTCGACGGTGAACCCGCCCTGCTCACCGGGACCGCCAACTTCACCAATTCCGCCTGCATTCATTCCCTGCATGTCACCGGAACGCAAACTGGGAAGCATCTCGAATTACGCGGCGACGTCGGAAACGATGGCTCGATTGTTTTTACCGGCACCGTTGATCCGGAGGCCAAGAATTTGGTTCTGACTTCGGTGGTTTCCGGCGCTTGCCAGGCCGAATCGGGCTCCGGCACCTTTACAAAAATGCAATAAGTCCCTGAAACCGCAAATCAAACACACGCAAGGCCCGGGGCGTCAGCGTTACGCCCGGCCTTGCGTGTTTTCCTTTCACTGCTCACTAAGTGCCTTCTAGAATGAGGTTAGTTGACCTGCTCTACGCCCATTACGTCTTGGGCACTCCTTCCTCCGGGGGCTAGCCAAACAAACGTCTGGCAGTTTACAGTTGCACTGGCTCGTACATTATCGTACAAGCTATCTCATCTATTTCATTTCAGTTGTCTCGCGGCGGGCACCGCTCGCCACCGCTAGGGGTAGCGGAGAGACTGGCGGTAAATCCAAGGAGGTTCGGTATGCAACGCAGGCAACCGGCGTTTGCGTTTGTGCTTTTTTGTGTGGCAATTCTTTTGGGCGTCGGTTCCGCGGTGGCCCAGGTCAACACCGCGACTCTCTCTGGAAACGTAATTGATCCGCAGGGCCTCGCCGTCCGCGGCGCGAAAGTCACCGTGACGCTTCTCGCCACGGGCGCTGAGCGCTCCGTCAACGTCGACGACGCCGGCCACTATACGCTCGTCGGCCTGGTTCCCGGCGTTTACAAGATGCGGGTCGAAAGCGGCGCCAATTTCGCTCCGTACGAGCGGCCCAATGTACAACTGACGGTCGGCGAAGAAGCCACGCTCAACATGACGCTGCAACTCGGCACGCAAACGCAAACCGTCACCGTCACCACCGAAACCTCTCCCGTCGAAGTCACCCGCTCCGAAAGCTCGCAAACGGTCGAAGAGCGGCAGATTGACAATCTCCCCATCAACGGCCGCAACTACATCAATTTCACGGCTATCAATTCTCAGACTCTTCGCGACAACTCCAACGCCATCGGCCCCGCTCCGAACAGCGGCCTCAGCATCAGCGGCTCTCGCGCCCGTTCGAACATGGTCAGCGTTGACGGTGCCGACGCCGTCGACAACTCCGTCAACGGCATCCGCTCCACCGTCTCGCAGGAAGCCGTCCAGGAATTTCAGTTGATCCTCGGCAACTACAACGCGGAATACGGCCGCGCCACAGGCGGCGTCGTCAACATCGTCACCAAGAGCGGCGGCAATGATTTTCATGGAGATGTCTTCGGCTACTTCCGCAATAAGGCTTTCCAGGCTCGCAATCCGTTTTCGGGCCAGGTGGACGACAGCGGCAACGTCGTGCCGACCAAGCAGGCCTACACCCGCGTGCAGGCCGGCACAGCTTTCGGCGGCGCTCTCAAGAAAGACAAAACCTTCTACTTCTTTTCCTACGAATACACACAGCGCGAAGAGACCGGCTTTTCGAGCATCGGTCAAAACAATTTCGGTTTCACCACCGGCAATGTTAATTGCATCCCTGTCCCGCTGAGCATGACCCCCGCGCAATTGGCCACGTACAACGCAACGATCACGGGCGCAGGCGGCTGCGCGAGTCCCTTCGTCGGGCCGATTCTTCAGGCCGCCGCCGCCACCGGCGCCGCGACCAACGTAGCCGTAAAAGGCGACCTCAACGTCAACGTCGATGGCACGCCCATCCCGATGACCACTCTTCTCTACGGTCCGGTGGTTGCGGCATCTCTCCCCAACTCGAAATTCTTTCCAGGCTCCATAAGCTGCCCGCCGAACACAATTACAAGTAACGTAGCGTGTCCTGCCTCCGGTGTCGGACTTGTGCCTCTGCCGGCGTCTTACGTGCCCCTCGATACGCTGCGCGGCAATTTTCCGATCAATGAGAAAACCAGCCTCTGGTCCGCGCGTCTCGATCAGCGCTGGAACAATCGCAACTCTTCCTTCATCCGCGTGGGCGTTTCACCCTCCCTGGTCACCGGCATTCAGTCCACCTCCCAGAACCAGGTACTCGGCCAGAACTCCGGTTCGCGTGTCGGCTTGAATCAGACCCGCGATTTCAACATCACTTTCCAGCACGACACCATTCTCAGCGACACCGCGTTCAATGAGTTCCGATTCCAGTATGCCCGCCGGGGCATTCATTTCGGCTATTCGGATCTGCCGGGCGGTTCGGACATCGCCGTCAATATTCCGGGTTTCGGCTACTTTGGCCGGGAACCCTATTCCCCGGTCGACCGCATCGAGCGCCGCTTCGAGTTCTCCGACAACATCTCCATCACCCGTGGCCGCCACACGTTCAAATTTGGCGCGGATACCAACCTCGTGCAGTTGCGCTCCAATAAACAGCAGATCTTCCAGCTCGATTTCGGGGGCGACGTCAACTTTGGCGGTATTGATCTTTTTGGCGGGGGCCTGCCCGCCGTCACGGGTCCCCAAGCTTACGGGCTCGGTATCCCGCAAACCTACATTCAAGGCATCGGAACTTCGAACTCGCCGTTTGACAACCTTCCTTTCGGTTTCTTCGCCCAGGACACCTGGCGCGCCACTCGCAAGCTCACCGTGAACTACGGCGTCCGCTACGACGTTGAAATCAGCCCGCTCTTTGCGCCGGCCACCGCCATTAACGCCGCCGCCGAAAAGCAGTTCGGCGTCGTCGAGGGCATCCCCCGCGATTACAACAACGTCGCGCCCCGCATCGGCATTGCCTGGGATCCAAAGGGCGACGGCAAGACTGTCATCCGCGCCGGCTACGGCCTCTTTTACGACCATCCGCTTCTGGCCATCGCCTTCGACTCCACCACTGCCGACGGCGGCCGTTCCGTCCAACTGCTTTCCATCGGCGGTACACCTTCAGCCTGCGGCATCGTTTCGGCTGCCCAGGCGCCCGCAGGCTACAACACCTGCGGCGGCAATCTGGATTCCCCCGCAAATCTCAACGGTTCCTCCATTTTTCAGGGCGCGCTCAATGCGCTCCCCAATATGTTCTACAATCCGAACCAGCAGCGTTTTGATCCTCTAAACCCCAACTCGATCTTCGCCAACCAGAATTATCTGACCCAGGGTTTCCCGCTGCCCATTCTTCCCTTCACTCTTCCCGTTACCTCAAATTTCCAATACGGCTACGCGCAACAAGCCAACCTCACCATCGAGCGCGTGATTGCAGGCACCTGGAAAATGAGCGCCGGTTATCAGTGGACGCGCGGAATTCACCTCAATCGCCCCATCGACATCAACCCAACCGACCCCGTGTTGCTCACTTCCAACGAAGCCAACGCCATCGCGGCGGGTCTCAGCACCCCCGGTAGCAATCCGCTGGGTGTGGTCGTCCCGTCGACGCCGAACACTTCTTGCAACTTTGGTTTCGGTGCGATCCCAGCGGTTAACACCTCCACCGGCAGTATTGCTTTTGCTACTCCTACCGGCCAAGCACTGGCTCCTGGCGCCCTGGGTCTCGGATTCACTGGACCCGGCTGCACTGGCAATCCGGTTGGTCTTATCGGCACACCCGCCTTCTTCAACTACTTCCGGAAGTCCGGTCCGAACCCCTCTTTTGCCACTGGTGTGGGAGCCGCTCTAAGTGGCCCCGGTGGTGCTTGCAATGGAGTCCCCGCAAATCTTCTTTTCAGTTGCGGCTTCTCTGTTCAGCAAGCTCTCGCGCAAGCGGCAGGCTATCCTGTCGGTGGCGCGCCGGTGCCCTTCAACAGCATTGACGCCCAAAATTCCGACGCCGCTTCCTGGTACAACGCCCTCACCATCAATCTACAAAAGAGCTTCTCGCGGCACTTCACATTGCTTTCCAGCTACACCTGGTCGCACTCCATTGACAACGGCACCGACCTCCAATCCACGCTCGAGCCGCAGGACAGCCGCTTCGGCTACCTTGAGCGTGCCAACTCCGTCAACGACCAGCGCCACCGTTGGGTGACCAGCGGGGTTTTCCAAACATCCCCTCACAAGGGAGGCGATTCGTTCGCCCAGGCGTTCCTGAGCGATTTCACGTTTGCTCCGCTCGTTGAGGTTTCCTCGGGCAGGCCGTTCAACATCATTACGGGCGAGGATATTCGCTTGCTGTTCAGCTCCGAAGGTGTTCGCCCGGATCGCGGCGGGGCCACAACCTCACCCTTCATCCCTGGCGCCAGCTTCGGGCTTCCTAGCGTTTGCCTGACCAATGCCAAGCAGACGTTCGTTTCTCCCGTGGCCCCGTTTGGCTGCTTCGGAACCCTCGGACGCGACCCGTATACGTCGCCTGGATTCTTCCAGTTCGATCTCCGCGTTTCCAAAGGCATCAGCTTCGGCGAACGCTTCCGCCTCGATCTCATCGCCGATGCCTTCAACCTTTTCAACCGCACCAACATTGCTGCGGTCAACCAACTCTGCGACCCCACCGCGGGTCCCGTTTGCGCCGCCGGGCAGCCAACCGCCGCCTTCGACGCGCGCCAGTTCCAATTTGCGCTGAAACTCAACTGGTAAGCGCTTCTTCCCAATTCGTTACGCAACAAAAGAGGCCCCGGAAATCCGGGGCCTCTTTCTTTTCCTCCCTGTGTGAACTCTGTGGCTCCTCTGTGTCCTCTGTGTTCAAATCTTTTCTCTTCCCGCTTTCCTGTATAATCTCCCGGCCATGTCCAATCCGCCGCCGAGCGCCTTTTCCACACCTCTAGTCGAAATCCACCGCACGCACGACGTCCTTACCTTCACGCTCAACAATTCCGAGCACGGCAACGAAGTCACCGGCCCCATGTTCGACGCCATGCTCGCCGAACTCCGCTCCGAGTCTCCCGAGCCTCGCGCCCGTGTTCTTCACATTCGCGCCCGCGGCAAAGTCTTCTGCACCGGCCGCGAACGCGCGGCCCGCGACGAACAATCCGTTCGCGCTGAAGTCTCTCGCCTCATCGATTTCAAACGCCTCGTCCGCACCTCCTCCCTGATCTCCGTCGCTGAAGTCCAGGGCGACGCCTTCGGGTTCGGCATGGGCCTTGCCATCGTCACCGATTTCCCTCTCGTCGCCGACACCGCTTCCCTGTGCTTCCCCGAAATGACCCACGGCCTCGCTCCCGCCGCCATCATGGCCTACCTCGGTGAATACGCCCTCCCGCGCTTCGCCTTTCCGCTCGTCCTGTTCGGTGAACCCTTCTCTCCCCAGCGCGCTTTCGAAATTGGCCTCATCTCGCAAGTAGTTCCCGCCGCCAATCTCGCCAGCGAAGCCGACGCTATCATCGCCCGCATTCTGCAGCTCGATCCCGGCGCCGCCCGCCGCTGCAAAAATTTCTTCCTCAGCGCCCAATCCAACTCCTTCGAGAAAAATTGCACCCTCGCCGCCGAAGCCCTCACTGCCGGCACACTGGCCGGGCTCGCGAGGAAAAAGTGAGCCACTTTTGAGCGTCAACGCCGGCGGGCGTCTCGATCGCCTCCCCATCTCCCGTTTTCATCGCCGCATTCTCACACTCATCAGCATCGGCATGTTCTTCGATGGCTACGACGTCTACGTCGCCGCCAGCGTCCTGGGCGCAACGCTCCACGCCGGCTTTTCCACTCTTGCGCAAAACGCCCAGTTTGTTTCCGTCACTTTCATCGGCATGATGCTCGGCTCTTTTCTCACCGGCTTTCTCGGCGACCGCTTCGGCCGCCGCTTTACTTATCAAGCCAATCTCATCATCTTCGGCCTGGCCTCCATCGCCTCCGCCTTCGCGCCCAACATGGCCACTCTGATCCTCCTCCGGGGAGTCATGGGCATCGGCCTCGGCGCCGAACTCGTCGCCGGTTATGCCGCCATGACGGAATTCCTTCCCCCGCAAGCCCGCGGCCGGTGGTGCGGCATCCTCAACGCCGTCGTCGTCACCAGCCTGCCTATCAGCGCGCTCGCCAGTGCGGTCCTTATCCCGCGCTTCGGCTGGCGCATCATGTTCGTCATCGGCGGCATTGGCGCGCTTATCGTCTGGTATCTGCGCAAGTCCATGCCCGAATCCCCGCGCTGGCTCGAGTCCGTCGGCCGCACCGAAGAAGCCGAAAAAATGCTGCAGGAAATCGAAAGCGAATTCGGCCCTTCGCTTCCCCCGCCCGCCACTGCACCACCTTCAACCGTCGCCAACAACTTCTCTTCCCTCTTCGGTCCACAGCTCTTCCCGCGACTCTTCGTCGGCGCAACCGTCCTCGTCGTCGCCAATACCTTGATCTACGGCTTTGTCACCTGGCTCCCCACATTTTTCGTCCAGCAGGGCCTCAGCATCGCCAACTCCTTCAAATATTCTTTCCTCATGAGCATCGGCGCCCCGGTCGGCGCAGCCATCGCTTCGCAGACCGCCGACTCCATCGGCCGCAAGCCCGCCATCATCAGCGCCTCCTTGCTCACTATTCTCTGCGGCGGCATCTATCCCTTCATCCGCGATCCCCGCCTGCTGCCCCTCGCCGGCTTTCTCCTCGTCGTCTGCATCTACATCCTGGTCGCCCTGCTCTTCGCCATTTACATCCCCGAACTTTTCCCCACCGACGTGCGCATGCGTGCCATCGGCCTCTGCAATACCCTCGGGCGCACCGCCACGATCTTCACGCCGTTCCTCGTGGTCTTCCTCTTCCGCTCCCACGGTGTAGCCGGCGTAGTCGCCCTCATGATCGCTCTCCTCCTGATCCAAATCGCAGCCGTCCACTTCTTCGGCCTCGAGCCCAGACTCCGCCGCCTCGAAGAATTGGACTGAGGACGTGGTGTAGAATCCCCAGCGATGAATCCGCTCGACATCACCCCGGAAGAATTCCGCCGCCTCTCCGGCCGCGTCGTCGACATCGCCGCCGACTATTTGCAAACCATAGACGCCCGTTCGATTCCTCCCGCCGGCACAGGCGCGGAAATCGAGCGGCTCTATCGCACTCCCTTGCCTGAAACAGGATTGCCTGAAGAAGCTCTCCGCGGCTTGCAGGATGTCGCCCGCCATTCACGCGCGCAGAACGGACGCTTCTTTGGCTACGTTCTTGGTTCCGGCGAACCCGCCGCTGCTGTCGCCGATCTTCTCTGCAGCATTCTCAATCAAAATGTCACCGCGTGGCGCTCCGCTCCGGCGGCGGTCACGCTGGAACGCACGGTTGTGGGCTGGCTCGCGCAATCCATCAATTGCCCAAAATTCCGCGGGATTCTGACGGGTGGAGGCTCCGCCGCAAACCTGATGGCTCTCGCCATGGCGAGAGAAGCGATTGCGCCCGCCAACGAACGTGGCCTTCGCGCGGGCCCTCCCGTGGCGATCTACGCTTCCACCGAAGTGCACATGTCCATCCCGAAGGCCATCGCCCTGCTGGGCATCGGCCGAGACAACCTGCGCCTCATCCCGGTGGATGACTCCTTCCGCATGATTCCCGATCACCTGGAAGACGCGCTTCGGCATGACAAAGAGTCGGGCATCACCCCCATCGCAGTGGTTGCAACCGCAGGCACCGTCAACACCGGCGCCATCGATCCGCTTCAGAAAATCGCTAAAATTGCCGCGAGATACGGCGCCTGGCTCCACGTCGACGGCGCGTACGGAGCCCTGGGAGCCATCGCTCTACCCGAAATGTTCCTGGCGATGGATCGCGCCGATTCGGTTTCTCTCGATCCGCACAAATGGCTCTACCAGCCCATCGACTGCGGCTGCCTTTTGTATCGCGATGCCGCCGCGGCCCACCGCGCTTTCGCGCACTCCGGCGAATACGTTCGCGCCCTTTCTTCGGATCCCATCGAAGGCCAGGCTCTCTTCGAAGAATCAATCGAACTCTCTCGCAGGTTTCGCGCTCTGAAACTCTGGTTCTCGCTCCGTTACCACGGATTCGCCGCCATTCGAAAGTCCATCGAAAAAGATCTCGCACAC